>CALKHF010000001.1 GCA_938092255.1 uncultured Flavobacteriales bacterium
CCTATTTGGTTGATCAACCTGCAGCACCGGTTACGATTGCTGACACTTCAGGAAATATCTCTTGTTTTGGAGGCAATGATGGATTTATTGACATTACGGTTACAGGTGGAAATGGAGGATACAGCTTCGATTGGAGTAACGCTGCGTTAACTGAAGATCTCACAGACCTTTTTGTTGGGGTTTATGTCATAGAGGTTGAAGACTCCCTTGGATGCTTTGCCTCAGATACCATAACGCTTACAGAGCCATTGGCACCCTTGTCACTTACTACGGATATGACGGCAGTGCTTTGTTTTGGAGAAGCCAATGGTGTAGCATCTGTTTCTGCTTTTGGAGGCACAGCACCATATACCTACCTGTGGTCGAACACGGAAACCACAGATACCATTACCGGACTTTTAATTGGTGATTACACTGTTTTTGTAACCGATTCACTCGGATGTATTGATTCTGCAATCGTAACAGTCACTGAGCCACCTTTGCTCACTGCAGTTGCAGATTCTGTTGATGTGTTGTGCTTTGGAGATTCTACAGGAAGTGTTACGGTAAGTCCTCAAGGCGGTATGTTGGTTTATGATTATCTATGGGATACTGGAGACATTACAGCGACAGTAACGGACCTTCCTGCAGGATTCTATGAGGTTACAGTAACAGATACCAACGGCTGTACTTTTATTACCAATACCACCATCAATCAGCCTTTGGCACCATTATCAGACACTTTGATTATTACAGACAACCTTTGCTTTGGAGAGGATTTGGGTAGCATTGATGCAACAATCAGTGGAGGAACAGTTCCGTATGACTATTCGTGGTCAAATGGTGAAACAACAGAAGACATTGACAGCTTGGCAAACGGACTTTATACCTTGACAGTAACCGACGACAACCTTTGTGTGCTCGTTATTGATACAGTGATCACATCTCCAACAGAAATTGACATCACGCATGTACAAACCAATGTGAGTTGTTTTGGTGGGAATGATGCCACCATAGATTTAACGGTTGGTGGCGCAGTGCCTCCATATTCTTACTTGTGGAATACTGGTGATACTCTTCAGGATCTTGACAGTCTTTTTGTGGGTATCTATGATGTAATCATTACAGACAGCAACAATTGTGAGGACCCATATACCGTAACGATTACTGAACCATTGGCACCACTCGCACTCAGTGCTGACTCGATTAATGTGGCTTGTTTTGGTGATTCTACAGGATCTATTGACCTTACAGTAACTGGAGGAACGATTGCCTATAGCTTTAGTTGGAGTAATGGGGAAGTTACAGAAGACATTATCGATATTCCTACTGGAACCTATCAGGTGATTGTAACGGATGACAATCTGTGTGTTGACTCATTGAGTATGTTCATTGATCAGCCTGCAGCACCTATTGCTTTGAGTGCTAACCAGGTAGATATCCTTTGCTTTGGAGACTTCACAGGAGAAATTGATTTAACCGTTACAGGAGGAACTCCTGCAACAACGGGATATGTGTACGATTGGAACAATGGTCTGTCTGCAGATGAGGACCTTACAGGACTTCCTTTGGGAACCTATGATGTGCTTGTAACGGATTCTTTATTTTGTAGCGATTCATTGACTGTTACCCTCACGCAGCCTGATGCACCTATTGATATTGAATTTACAATTCTCAATGTAGCCTGCTTTGGAGATTCTACAGGAGATGTTTCTTCAGTAATCAGTGGAGGAACGGGGCCTTATACCTGGTTCTGGGATTTCCCAATAGCAGATACGACACTCTTTATTGATTCGCTTCCTGCAGATGGCTATGTGCTCAATGTACTGGATTCCAACAACTGTACGTATGCGGAAACTGCAGTAATAACACAGCCCGCTGGACCACTTACTTCAGCTTATGCTGATGTGCAGCCTTCGTGCTTTGAATACGAGGACGGTTCATTAACATTGATTCCTTCGGGAGGAACACCGGATTATTCTTACCTGTGGAACACAGGAGATACGACCCTGTCAATCGACTCGCTTATCACAGGAGATTATAGTGTAGAGATTTACGATGCTCTAGGGTGTTATTTTGCACTAGATATCTTTTTAGATGAGCCGCCAGAGCTACAGATTTCTTTTGATGTAGACAGCCTTGCGGGATGTAGTCCATTTGCAGTATCCTTTACCAATACCTCTAATGCTACGGCAGATTGTGAGTGGGACTTTGGTGATGGAAATACCTTTAGTGGGTGTGAAGATGTCGTAAACATTTATGAGGAGGGAGGAATCTACTCTGTGTCACTTACCGCATATGATGACAATGGATGCTTCAATGATGTGACCTACAACGACTTTATTACGGTGTATCAGACACCTACTGCAGAAATGAATATTGATCCGCAGATTCTTTTCCCTGAAACACCAACAACAGACATCACGAATACGTCTACAGGAGCAAGCATGTATGTGTGGAATATGGGAGACTCTCCTCAGGATTACGGATTCTTTGAGCCTGGAGCGTATACGTATTCACCCAATGTTCAAGATACTTTCGTCGTCACGCTTTTGGTCATTAGTGATGATGGATGTACTGACAGTACTTCGGATATTGTCATTTTTAGAAACGACCCTTTCTTCTTCGCACCAAACAGCTTTACTCCGGATGGAAACAATCTAAATGAGGTATGGATACCCGTGTTCTCAAGTCCAGATTATGTTGAAAGATACGACCTACAGGTCTACAACAGATGGGGAGAACTTGTCTTTGGTACCGATCAGGTAACACAAGGATGGAACGGAATGGTAGACAATAGTGGAAATATCGCTCAGGATGGTATCTATACTTGGAAGTTGTCTTTCAAATGGTACGACCAAAGAACCTATCAACTTACGGGGCATATTACACTCGTGAGATAGTCTGGTCTTTTCAATTTTTGTAACTTAACACATAACAAGAATAAAGGTAATACGTTTATTGTATCGTTGGTGTTAATTAAATTTAGTTTGACTTTTCTCTTGAAAAATACACTTGTCCTAAAAACGCACCAAACGTCAAAATAATAGAAAATTTTAAACCTTCAAAAAATGCATGTTTATAACTCAATTCTCCATTTTTATAATGATTGAATTCAGAAATAATTTCAAAACCTAGATCAAAAATAAATGACACAACGAAAATATAAGCTAAACCCTTTAATACCTTTTTTGATATATTCATTCCTTTAATTTTTTATTAAAAATAGAATATTATATATTAAAAAACACGAACACAGTATAAACTAAATTGAATAACTTAGTTTATACGCAACGTTACCTCAACTTATATTTCCATTACTTGTAACTTCCAAAACAGCTCAATGGTATTGTTTAGAGAATAATAGAATTAATACCCCCCAAATAATAGCAATTGATCGTTTATTAATAAAAAGTCTAAAATGAAACTTATAATAGCAACCATAATACTCACTTTATTCACATGGATCAACGGTCAGGCACAGGAAAACAAATTTGAATTGGGTTTTGGCGTATTTCCGAATTTCTCTTTAGGAATTGTAACCAATGATGGAAGTGTTCCCGGTGAGGTAGAATCGGGTTTTCAGGATATAGAAATTGTGAAGCCCTCAATCAGCTCCAACATTTTTGTTGAATATAAGTTGAATGACAAATCAATTATTGGTTTGGGAATGGGATACCAAAACAATGGCAGAAGAACAAAAAAAACAGATTTAGTGTACGGAATCGACCCTATTACAGGAAATCCGATCTCAGACCCTTCCTTTCCAACACAAGCTAGGTTTGTCTACAACCATCACAACGTAGAGATACCGGTATATTACAAGCATATGTTCGGAGATCAATTCTTTGTATTGATTGGGACAAGTAGTATTATAAACATATTGAATACACAAACAAGTATTCAATATTTTACTGATGACTCAAAAGAAAAAAACACGGAAGAGGATAGTAGTACTGAGTTTAGAAGGTTTAATTTTTCTGGAAATATTGGATTTGGTCTGGACTATTTGAACACTGATAAGCTATCCTTATTTGTATTTCCTTATCTTCAATATGGTATTTTAGGCGTCTCTCAATCCGCCTCGTTAAACCGAAACTTTTTGTCCATTGGAATTTCAACAGGAATTCGATTTTAAAACATGAAAAAATGAAATATATATACGTCATAGTGATCCTAATTGCATTAGCCTCCTGTAATAAAAACGAGGCTATATCGATGCGTTGGGATTTAACGGGTTGTTCAAATCCTTGGGACAGCCACATTCACCTGGATACATTTACTACCGAAGGGTATAATCAAGGCATTTACGATTACCTCACAGCACAGGGAATCGAGGTGAATTATGTTTCATCTGAATTTGATTCGTCAAAAGTAGAGCTATGCTATGCCTGTCATTGCAAAACGGGAGAAGTTATAATCATTAGCATCCCAAAAAAAGAAAAACGAAAATTAAAAAAACTGGCTGGTAACAATCAGTTTAATTTAGAATTTTATTGATAACGTAAAGTATAGCTAATGAATTTTTAGTTATTGAATGAAGTTGTCCGTAAAAATCAAGAAACAGGCAGAACTGAACAAATAAAACGCATTTTACACTAAACGATAAACCACATGAAAAAAACACTTACCATCTCTTTCGTTTCCATTGCATTAATTTTCATGTCTTGTGAAAAAGATGAAAACAGCTGTGTTCCTGTACCTGTAAACAATAATGAACCTTGTGTTGATACATCATTAATTGATGGTACATCATCCTGTTTTGATATTTACGAACCTGTTTGTGGTTGTGACGGTGTGACCTATGGTAATTCATGTTATGCCACTATATTTTACGGAGTGAGTTCATATGTTGAAGGAGAATGTTGTGAATAGCTCTATAAGAGCTATTTGTGGGCTATACTGGATTCGAACCAGTGACTTCCACCCTGTCAAGGTGACACTCTAAACCAACTGAGTTAATAGCCCCTAAATATTATTTGGATTTTTTATCTGTTTCTTCATTATCCAAATCAGCAAATTTTCCACCAACATAAGTTCCTGAAATGATTTGATCTTGGAATTCCTTCATTCCTCCTGGAGAATGAGGCATTAGAATAGATGAATTTTTGGAATTGGCTCCAATGTCTTTGATGGTATCAAAATACTGGGTCATCAAAACAAACTGCATTATCTCCTCATGAGTAACAGTATCCAGAGACTTTTTGAAGTCTTCAACTGACTCCTTAAATCCGCGAACAATTTCTAGTCGTTGTTGCGCAATACCTTCTCCTGATAGTCTTTTAGATTCTGCTTCTGCTTCTGCTTCTTTAACAATCATGATTTTTTGAGCTTCACCCTCTTCATGAGCGGCTTCACGATCTCTTTTTGCAGCATTAATACGGTTCATGGCGTCTTTTACCTTTGAATCTGGGTCAATATCCGTAATCAAAGCTTTGATGATTTTATACCCGTACTCAGCCATGCTCTCCGAAATGTTTGATTGAACTGCAATCGCTATATCTTCTTTCTTGGCAAAAACATCATCCAATTCCAACTTTGGAACCTCAGCACGCACGTCATCAAACACATAAGATGCGATTTGATTTTTTGCGTTGTCTAACGAATAATAAGCTTCCTTAACAAATTCAAGACGAACTTGATACTGAACGGATACCTGAAGATTAACAAATACATTGTCTAAGGTTTTGGTTTCAATGGTTACATCCAACTGTTGAACCCTCAGGTTTACTATCGAAGCCTTGCTATCAATAAATGGAATCATCAACGATAATCCGGACTTTCGTATGGAGTGAAACTTACCAAACCTTTCTATGACTGCTGCTGAAGCCTCTTTTACGATTAAAAAAGTCTTGAATATAAGTAATGCACCTACAAGAATTAGTACAATACCTGGAATCGCTTCAGTTAAATCTGCGCGAAGAATAAAAGTCGGATACATAATAAATATTATTGAATGGTTAATTTTTTCTCAAGTTCCTCTAAATAATGACGAAACTGTTTGTCTGTTTCAGAAAGATTCACTACCGTTCTGCATGCATGCAAAACTGTCGCATGGTCTTTACCTCCACAATGAGCACCAATATTTGCCAAAGAAGATTTTGTCATCTTTTTAGAGAAATACATTGAGATTTGTCTTGCTTGAACAACCTCTCTTTTTCTTGTTTTGGATTTGAGAATTTCAATTGGAAGATCAAAATAATCACAAACCACTTTTTGGATGTACTCAATAGAAACCTCTCTTGCTGTGCTTCGCACAAACTTATCTACCATTTGCTTTGCAAGATCAAGGGTGATGGCTTTTTTAGTTAAGGATGCTTGAGCCAACAGTGTGTTTAACGCCCCTTCAATCTCTCTAACATTTGTATTGATTGAATACGCTAAATATTCTACTACCTCTTTTGGCAATTCAATACCACTTCCGTACATTTTTTTCTGAAGTATGGCAATTCTTGTTTCAAGATCGGGAGTGCCTAAATCGGCGGAGAGCCCCCACTTAAAACGAGAAAGTAATCGTTGCTCCATGCCTTGCATTTCAACAGGAGCCTTATCGGAAGTCAATACAATTTGTTTTCCATTTTGATGAAGATGGTTGAAAATAGAGAAGAATACATCTTGTGTTCTCTCTTTACCTGCAAAAAACTGAACGTCATCAATAATCAGTACGTCAATCATCTGATAAAAATGAACAAAGTCATTGGTCGATTGATTTTTTATTGCATCTATAAATTGATGCGCAAATTTTTCAGATTGAACATAGAGCACAGTTTTATTTGGAAAATTCTCTTTTACAGAAATCCCGATAGAATGTGCCAAATGTGTTTTACCTAATCCAACACCTCCATAAATGAGTAAAGGGTTGAAAGCTGTTCCGCCAGGCTTATTTGCCACAGCAAATCCAGAGGCTCTTGCCAATCGGTTATATTCTCCCTCAATAAAATTCTCAAAAGTGAACGCGGGTATCAAATTAGATTCAATATTTAATTTTTTGAGTCCAGGAATTACGAATGGATTTCTTATTTGCTTCTCATTTCCACTTATTGGGACATTCACTGGAGAATTCTTTAAAGAATTTGAACTTTGAGCGGGTATTTTAACAGTGTATGGGTTACTTGCTTTGTTGTTGTTTTCCATAACAATACTGTATTCTAAACTCCCTTCAGTTCCAAGCTGCTTTTTTACCACTTTTCTTAACAATGTGATATAATTTTCTTCTAACCACTCATAAAAGAAATACGAAGGAACCTGAATTGTTAATATGTTTTTTTCTAGCTTAACTGGAACGATTGGTTCAAACCAAGTTTTAAATGCTTGAAGAGATATATTATCCTTAATGATTTTTAGACAGGATTCCCATGCACTCTCGTGGTTTTTACTCATAGCAGACAATTTCTAATTTGGTTTTAAAACTCTTTTTGCAACGCCGTTTACCGCGCCATCTTTCTTAGGACAAATATTCTCATAAAAAAGTTAAAAAAAAACCTCAATTGCTATTGACTTTTTAAAAACTTTTGTTAAGTGAAAGAAGTGCTTTCAGTTTGATTTGAGTTTTGCTCTTACTAATCTAATATTTATTTAGCTTTAACGAAAGAAAAAACAAAAATAAATGGCATCCTCTAAAATAGAAATTAGAATTAGGTATGGTGAAACAGATCAAATGGGTTTCTGTTACTATGGAAATTATGCTCAGTTTCTCGAAGTTGCGCGAGTTGAGACTCTTCGTGAACAAGGAATATCATACAAAGAATTAGAAGAAAAGGGAATATTATTGCCCGTTAGGAATTATTCAATTAAATACATTGCACCTGCGAAATATGACGACATCATTCAAATCAACACCGAAATCAGTGACATAAAAAATTCGCAAATCATATTTAAGTATTCCATATATTTAGAGCAAAAATTAATTGCAACCGCATACACTGAACTTGTTTTTGTTTCAAAAGAAAATCACAAACCTCTGAAGGTTCCTGATGACTTCAAATTTTTAACGGAAATAATCAATAAATAAGATGAAATAGAATATGCAAGAAGGAACAAAATCGCTGCCCTACAAAATATCATATCCTAAAGGAAAAAAAACCAACATCCTATTAAGTATTCCACATTGCGGAACTGCTTTTCCAGAAGAAATAATTAATCATTACAATCCATCAAAAATCATTAAGCCTGATGATACCGATTGGTATCTTGAAAAATTATATGACTTTGCGAATGAACTCGGCATTACAGTTATCGAGGCTATTTATTCGAGATGGGTTATTGATTTAAACAGAACACCAAAAAACCAAAATCTTTACGATGATGGTAGAATTATTACGAGCTTATGTCCAGTCACCGATTTCAAGGGAGAACGTCTTTATTCTTCAATGAATCATGAACCTAAGAAAGATGAAGTGCAAAGACGACTCCATAAATATTACGAACCATATCACGTAAAAATTGACTCCATTCTAGAGGAACTTAGAAATGAATTCGGTAGTGTTCTTTTCTGGGATGCGCATTCTATTCGACGAAATGTGGGTACCATTCAAAAAGATGATTTTCCAGACTTAATTCTAGGAAATAATGATGGCAAGACCGCTTCATCTGAAATCATTGAAAATGCTTTGAATTCACTTAAAGAAAGTAATCTTTCTGTAAAACACAACCATCCATTTAAAGGAGGATTCCTCACCCGTTCTAAAGGGGCTCCTGAAAAAAACATACATGCATTGCAACTCGAAATGTCAAAAGACCTCTATATGTGCAATAACGAAATGGACTACGACGAGTCCAAATCAATAGAGATAAAAAATACTTTGATAAAAACATTTAAAAATTTAATCCAGTTATTGAATGAATAAATTTGCTTTTAAAGGCATCCTCCAAAATGAAGGCTGGGTTGATCAAGTCGCTGTCACAACAGATGACAATGGTATCATTCGTTCCATTGAAACGGCAGATGAAAGCACTATGAACTTCAAAGGATTTGCATTACCAGGATTTCAAAATGCACATTCACATGCTTTTCAATATGCAATGGCTGGATTGGCAGAACTACATTCTGTTTCGCCGAGTCAAAACGACTTTTGGAGTTGGAGAAACAGCATGTACCGGCTCGCTCTACATATATCCCCGAAACAATTGGAAGATATTGCAACAATGCTCTATAAAGAAATGTTGAGGAATGGATATACTCATGTTGCAGAATTTCATTATTTACATCATGACCAACAAGGAAAGAAATACGCTCAATTGTCAGAAATGAGTGAGCGATTAATTGCAGCAGCACAAATAGCTGGAATCAACATTACCCTTATTCCAATCTACTATGAGAAAGGCGGGTTTGGCAAAAAGGCGGAAAAAGAACAATGTCGATTTATTTCTAAGTCATTTGAAGATTACATGAATCTTTTTGAAGCATGTGAAAAAAGTGCTCATAACTACAGCCTTGCGAACGTTGCCTATGGCATCCATTCTTTAAGAGCTGTTGAATTTGAAAATATAACTCGACTGTGTGAAGTTAAAACTAAAAAAACACCCCTTCACATTCATGTTTCAGAGCAACTAAAAGAAATTGAGGAATGTATAGCCTACTCAGGACAAAGACCAGTTGAATGGTTGTCAAATCACGTGAATCTTGATGAAAATTACCATTTGGTTCATGCAACTCATTTGATAGATGAAGAAATTGAACAAATCTCTCGTGCGGGATCTAATGTTGTGCTGTGTCCAAGTACGGAAGGAAACTTGGGAGATGGGCTATTCCCTTTGTCTAAATTCTTAAATAAAAATGGAAAATGGTCCATTGGTACGGACAGTCATATTGGTATAAATCCTCTTGAGGAAATTAGAATTTTAGATTATGGACAAAGACTAATCACGCACAGTCGAAATACTTTTGGCAATTCCAATAGCGGAGATAATGGACAAATTGCAATCGAGAGTTCATTGGTCAATGGTCGAAAAGCCATGGGTATTGATCAAAAAAAGTTCTTTGAAATTGGAGCACCACTTGACGCACTCGTAATTAAAGACAACACCCCTTTAATTCAAAGTTGTTCGAAGAAAAACCGAATCAATACCATTATTTACGCAGTAGATTCTTCTATGTTTTATGGAACCATTGTAAATGGTCAATGGATGATTAAAGAGGGATTACATCTCAACGAAAACATTGATTTAAATTTCATTAAAACAATGAATAATTTAAAAGTGAGATAAATAGTTTAGTTAAAATTTTAATATAAAATTTCTTTTTTTTATCTTAAAGAGGTATGATTGAAAACCTAAAACTGATACGTGATTTTTTTCCCCTTGTACTCCTAAAAGGCCATTTAAAATATAATTTCTTTGGACTCATGTATTGGGGTTTATTATTCGCTATCATTTCTGAATCAATAGGTGCAAATTTTGGCGTTCCCTTTCTGTTTTTCTCTCCAGAATACTTGGGGGAAGTAAGCTTATGGTCTTTTTTACTTTTGGGGTTCTCCTTAGGAGGATTCACCATGGGATTCAATGTATATAGCTATACAAAATTAGGGCCAAGATTCCCTTTTCTTGTTGTTGTTTCTACACCGTTTTTTAGATTTTGCATCAACAATGCCCTTCTGCCTTTATTGTTCATTATATTTTACCTCATAAAAATGTCGAAGTTTCAACTTTATGAGGAATTTGCTCCTGTAACGACTGTTCTTATTTACAATATCTTTTTTATTCTTGGATTCTTCCTGTTTATTCTATTATCAATTTTATATTTTTTTCCATTAAGGCGAAACAGAGATGCAGATGACAATTTACCTGAATCCAACCCTGTTTCTTCCCTCACCAATAAAGGCGCAGGTAAAAAATGGTATAATTATTTCCGTGAAAACAGAAAGCGTCAAGTCTATTATATCGGTAAAAACTTCAAAATATATAAGAGTAGAAGCATTGCTCATCTTGACGAATCCGTGATAAAGCAAGTATTCTCCCAAAACCGCATCAATGCTCTGATTTTCGAAATTATTACCATTTCTGCATTTTTAAGCCTGGGTTTCTTAAGGAATTATTCTCTTTTCGAGGTTCCCGCATCAATGAGTATTATAACCTTACTTACAATAATTGCCATGGTTTTTGGAGCATTGTCTTCTTGGTTTCATAGATGGGCCTATCCTACGATTTTTATATCAATAATTGCGATGTCATTCGTATCAAAACACTTTGACTTCTTTCGATACACCAGTTATGCAATCGGAATGGATTATTCAAAAGAGAAACTCGTTAAATACAATCTAAAAAACATACGAGAAAAACACAAATTATATGGTGATTCAACAGAATCAGATTTTGCCATATCAACAATTCTTAAGAATTGGAAAAATAAATTTCAAGAAGAAAAACCCAAACTCGTAATACTAAACACTTCAGGAGGGGGCTTAAGAAGTGCCCTATGGACTTTCACTGTTTTATCTAATTGTGATGAAATTCTAGACCAAAAACTGAGCAAGCATTTGCAAATGATAACCGGTGCTTCAGGAGGAATGGTTGGAGCCGCATTTTATCGTGAACTCATATTACGAAAAGGCCTCGGAGAGATAAATAATAAAAACGAACAAGTTTATAAAGACATGTTGGGTAAAGACCTTTTAAATAAGCTTTCTTTTTCCGCATCAACAAGCGACTTGTTTATGAGGTATAAGCAAATGGAGTATAATGGCAAGAAATACACCCAAGAAAGAGGCACCGAATTTGAAAAACAGCTTCACCAGAACTTAAATAATTATTTAGAGCATCCGCTCGGTTATTATGAACAGCCCGAATTAAATAGCCAAGTTCCTTTAATGATTTTTAGTCCAACTATTGTGAATGACGGAAGAAGAATGCTGATGTCCTCTCAAAACTTAAGTTTTTTAATTCATGACGACAAGAGTACTTCATATGAGAACATTGACTTTCAGACTTTTTTTAGGTCTAACAACCCTCAAGAAATAAGATTTTCGAGTGTCTTGAGAGCAAATGCCACATTTCCAATTATTATGCCTATGATGGGTATGCCAACTTTCCCTGAAATTCAATTAATGGATTCTGGGATTCGAGATAACTATGGAGGCAAGGTAACCGTAGATTACCTCTTTGCATTAAGTGAATGGATTAAGAACAATACTTCTGGAGTTGTTATAATTGAAATTAGAGACACCAAAAGAATCATGCAAAATGAACACTACAAACAGGTATCCTTACTTGACAAAATATTACTTCCCTTTGGAAATGTATATAATAACTTTACCAGAACACAAGATCTTGATCAAGAACAACTCATGAAAATGTGTAGTGAAAGTTTTACATTTCCATTTGAAAAAATAACATTTAATCTTCGTGAAGACTACAATGAGAGGATTTCTTTATCATGGCATTTAACCAAAAGAGAGAAACAAAAAATCAGTCTTGCCTTTGGAAGTAATGAAAACCAAAGGGCCTTAAACAGGCTTCAAAAGCTCCTTGCTCCTAAAATAAAAAAGGAGACCGAGGTCTCCTTTTAATCATTAACCTGTAGCAAAGTTAATTTAGATACATTCCCTTTAACGCAAATACCCAAAAAGGGTTTCAATATTCAATTAACA
>CALKHF010000002.1 GCA_938092255.1 uncultured Flavobacteriales bacterium
ATAACACCTTTAAAGAAAAAGCGAAAGACGTCAACCATTGGATAAATAAAATGATAAATGAAGAAATTCTCGTTAAATAAGTTAGTAGAGGTGTCGGAAAATAGTTTGTATATGAATAAAACAAACCAAGCTACTATATTATATTCATTTGAAATTTTCTCAAGGTTTTTGAACAATGAGATGAAAATTTTAGAATTGGGTCCAGCAGAAGGCCTTATGACTAAAGAATTAATTCATTTTGACTCAAGTTTGACCGTAGTAGAGGCAGCGCCACATTTTTGCAAGGAACTAAGGAAAAAACACGATAATATTAATATCCATCAAGCATTATTTGAGGAAGTTGAACTAAACGAAAAATATGACGCAATAGTACTTGGTCATGTATTAGAGCATGTTGACGAGCCGCAATTGATTCTTCAAAAAATAAAAAACTGGCTTAATCCAAGTGGAATCGTTTTATGTGCCGTTCCAAACGCTCGATCGATTCATCGCCAAGTGGCTGTAGAAATGAACTTAATATCATCTATTTTTGATCAAAGTGAAAAGGATATTCATCATGGACACATGAGAATCTACACTCCCGAAACCTTATTAAGTGAGTTTGTAAATGCAAAATACAGCATAGTTTCACGAGGCGGATACTGGCTCAAACCACTTTCAGACAAGCAAATAGAAGAGGACTGGAGTAATGAAATGATTCATGCATTCATGAAACTCGGTGAACAATATCCTGATATTTCAGGAGAATTATACCTAATAGCGAAAAAATGAAAAAGGTAAAAGAGGTTGATGGGGTTCGTACATATGAAATTAATTGGGAAGAACGTCCAAACCAATACACTTTCAACCAAGAATTAATATTTCCGAGAAATACCTATAACCCCTGGTTTGATGATAAAGTATTCATGGATATTTACTCAAAAAATGTACAATTAAACACCTTGGTAGATATATACCGTTGCTACGAATTATGGGGGATTTCAAAACGCCTAAAAGATATTGATGGGTCAATCCTTGAGGTCGGTGTTTGGAAAGGAGGTACGGGTTTTCTTCTTGCTGAAAACATAAACTCAAATGATTCCCTATTTCTATGCGATACTTTTAATGGAGTTGTAAAAACTAGTGAAAAAGACAATTTTTATAAGGGAGGAGAGCATGATGATGTTGATTTTGAAAGAGTAAAGGATCTATTTCGTGGGTATGACCAAAAGAACATTCAAATCCTCAAGGGAATATTCCCAGATGAAACTTCAAAAGACATCAATTCAAACGAACAATTTAAATTATGTCATATCGACGTCGATGCTTACGAATCAGCAAAAGACATATTTGAATGGGTTTGGCCGAAAACAATTCGTAATGGCTATGTTATTTTTGACGACTACGGTTTCGCTTCATGTGAAGGCATTACCCAATTGGTGAACGACATAGTGAATACTCGAAACGATCTTCACTTTTTATATAATGTAAATGGACATGCCATTTTAATCAAGAAATAATTTATTGTAATGAATAAAATTCCATTTTTGGAACTTAAAGCAATCAATTCAAAATATATCAATGCCATCTCAGAACATTGTGAGAAAACAATGCGTTCTGGCTGGTACATCAACGGCACTCAGAAAAAACAATTTGAAGAAGACTTGGCGGAGTATAACAAGCTACCTTATGCTATTGGAACATCAAATGGATATGATTCACTAAGACTCATCTTTAAGTCTCTAATTATAACCGGTAAATTGAAAATTGGTGATCATGTTATTGTTCCCTCAAATAGTTTTGTCGCTAGCGCATTGGCAATATCAGAAAATGGATTAATTCCAGAATTTGTAGATGTAAATAAAGATGATTTTCTGATTTGCCAAAATTCTCTAATTGATAAAACAACAAATAAAGTTAAAGCAATCCTGATCGTTCATTTATATGGTCAAATTTGTTGGTCAAATGAATTGAAACAAATCATTAAAAGACACAACTTAATCGTGATTGAAGATAACGCACAAGCAATTGGCGCAGAGCTTAACGGAGTCAAAAGTGGTGCGATTGGTTTAGCATCAGCATTTAGCTTTTATCCAGGTAAAAATCTTGGAGCAATGGGTGATGGAGGTGCGATTTGCACAAAAGACCTAGAATTATATAAAATCATGAAAGCTGCTAGTAATTATGGGGCATCAAATAAATACACTCACGACATCCTTGGAGATAATTGTAGACTTGATGAAATTCAAGCTGCTGTCCTAAATATTAAATTGCCTCATCTTAATGATGAAAATACAATAAGACGGTCAATAGCTAAAAAATATACTGAAGGGATACAGAATGAAAATATTCAATTACCAAAACTCCCATCTCAAGAATTAAGCCACGTTTGGCATTTGTACGTCATTCAAGTAGAAAACAGATATGATTTTCAAAAATATATGAATTCGAATGGCATAGAAACCATGATTCATTACCCCAAGCCTATTCACAAACAACAAGCTTATAAAAAATACAACGCTATCAATTTAATTAACTGCGAAAAGATTCAAAACAAAATAGTCAGCATTCCTTTAAACAGTTCTTTAGATGATGAAAGTATTGAATACATAATCCGCACAATAAATAACTATCAAATCAATTAATTTAAACTAATTGAGTCAGAAAAAAGGAGAATATTCTGATATAGCAAAAGCTACAAGAATTTTTGGCGGTTCCCAAATTGTTATTCTTATTTCAAATATTTTAAGAACGAAATTTGTAGCCATCTTCTTGGGAGCATCAGGATATGGCATTCTTGCCTTATACCAATCGACTATAGCTTTAATATCAACATTTTCTAACCTCGGCCTCGGGACCATGGCAATTAAAGAAATTGCTGGTGCCAATAATTCTAAAGATCAAGCCAGAATTGATAAAACAATTCATGTAGTTAGACGGTTAAGTTGGTTTACGGGAATGTTTGGCGCATTTCTAACCCTGTTTTTCTCAATTCCTCTAAGTATTTTAATATTTGATACTCCTGACTTCTATATTGGTTTTTGTTGGTTATCATTGGCAATTTTGTTAAACCAATTAACCACTTCGAACGTAGCCATATTAAGAGGATTAAGAAAAAACAAAAAAATAGCTAATGCAAGCGTTACTGGCGCAATAATTGGTTTGTTTATTTCTGTTCCCTTATACTACTACTTTGGAAAAAATGCCATTGTACCTGCATTAATTATAAGCTCGTTTATTTCCTTTCTTAGAAGTTGGGTGTTCGCAAAGGATATTAAAGTAGAAAAAAAATATTTAGAAAACATATCTATTTGGAATTACGGCAAGCCAATGATAACCGGAGGTATCATTTTAAGTATAACTACTTTAATCACCATAATTAAAGACTTAATAATTCGATTATATATTGAGCAAAAAGGAGGCCTTGTTGATGTTGGATTATATCATTCTGCTCTTTTGATTATAAATTCATATTTAGGAATAATCTTTACAATAATGAGCATGGACTATTTCCCTAATCTCTCCTCTAAAATCAATAATGAAAAAGAATCGAAGTCAATTTTAAATAAACAACTTGTATTCGGATTGACTATTATTATTCCTTTGATTTCATTTTTTTTAATTTTCAATAGATTGATTATTGAGTTATTATTGAGTGATCGATTTACCAATATTGAATATCTACTTTCAGTTGCAGTATTAGGCACGGTTTTTAAATTATACAGCTGGAGTCACTCGTATATTATACTAAGTAAAGGCGACAATAAAAGATTTTTTTGGAGCGAATTTATTGCTGTTACGGTGAGCTTTGTATTATCAATAGGAGGATATTCATTGTATGGCCTTAATGGACTCGGATATGGATACACCGTTGGATTTATTTATTATGCCATTCAAACACAACTGCTGTGTACTTATTGGTACAATATAAACATCAAAAAAAGCACTCTTCTCATATTTCTAATCGGTGTCATGATCATTTTATTTACCCATTTATCCACGTATCATTTGAATAATATCACTTTGAAAATTGTGTCATTATTAATTAGTTTTATTTTTGGGCTTCTATTATTAAAAAAAATGCAAATTTCATTTGACTTAAAAAGACTTTGGAAGAAGAAATAAGTAATTGCTTTTTAACTGTAACTGTTATCTCGTATAACTCAGAGCTGTTTATATCAGAAACTTTAAAAAGTATTTCCGAACAATCTTCAAAGGATATTCAGATAATATTATCTGATGACGCTTCTAGTGATAATACCTTAGATATATTAAAAAAATGGAAGAAACTTCATGAGAATTCCTTTTATGAAATACTACTACTCGAATCAAAAGTCAATAAGGGAGTGATAGAAAATTTTAGTAGAACTTTCGACAAGGCCAAAGGCCTTTGGTTAAAGGCAATAGCAGGCGATGATTTATTCTATACGGATGCTATAAAATCTATGAGAATAGATACAAAAACGTGTTTAGAGACTTCTGTTATGATTGGGAAGGCTCAAATTTTTGGTGATGAATATAACGGAAATGCAATAATACCGCGAGAGAAACTTGTTAAAAACCTGAATACTATCAACCAATTCAAAAAATATATTTTTGAAGGATATACTTTTCCAGGGGTTAGCTTTCTCATTAAAACAGAATTATTAAGGGAAATTGATGTTTTTAAGCACGCCAAGGGTAAAGTAGAAGATATCCCATTCCAACTTGAGTTACTTACAAAAGGCTATCTATTTAAAATAAGTGATCACATTTATGTCAAATACAGAAAGCATATTAACAATGTAAGCAGAAAGAATGAAGATGAAATTTTATCTAAAGTATATTTAGATTATCAAAAAATCCTCCTTAAATATGCTTTTAAAGACTTTAAAATTGTCTACGTAATGAATACATTGTGGAACTTGTGTTTAGGACAATTAATATTTTTATTCGGAAATAAAGGTTCTTTTTGTTTAATAATCAATAAAATTAAAATGAAACTTCAACCGAAACGTTTTTTCAATATGATTTCAAGAGTTTATAGAGCCAATTGATAGATATCTTACTCAAATAATTCATAACTCTATTACATATACAATAAAAATGAATAAAGAGTTAAATTATTTTGATAGAACTTAAAACATATTATTTTTATACTTTAATAAAAATCAGCTTCTATGAATGACTTCTCCAATTGTAACGTCATAATAAACGGGAGCGAAGGATTTGTTGGCACCTTCTTAAAAAAGGATTTTTCGAAGCTTGGGATATCCTTTCAATGCGCAGATATCAAATTAAACAAATCCATTAATGATTGTAAAAGCGACAATGAAAAGTTGAATTTCGTTGTTCATCTTGCTGCGTCTATATCCCCGAGCGACTCCTTTGAGTCTCCAGGCGAATATTACAAAAACAACATATATTCGCTAATAGAAAGTCTCGAGTGGTGCAGGATGAATAATGCTAAGATTCTATTTTTTAGCTCCTATGTATATGGAGAAAATGCTTCCATTCCGACATCAGAAAAAGAAAAAACCAAAGGGCATAATCCTTACTCCCAAACAAAACTTATAGGAGAAAACCTATGCCACTCATACCAAAGAGATTTTAACGTTCCATTTATTATTTTTAGACCATTTAATGTTTATGGATCAGGCCAATCCAATCAATTTATTATTTCATCAATTTTTGATCAAATAAATAAAGGTCTTACACAAATTAATATTCAAAATCCATATCCGAAACGAGATTTCATTTATATAAAAGATGTCTCAGAAGCAGTTAGTTTAGCGATTAAAAACGATGTAAGCAATGAGGTATTTAACCTATGTTCTGGAACAAATTATTCCATAAGAGAGGTTTGTGAAATTATTAAATCAATAAGTCAAGAAAATATTGAATTCATTTTTAATGAAAATTTCGAGAGAAAAGGAGATGTTAGTATCACGTTAGGAAATCATTCGAAAATTTCGTCAGCCCTTGATTGGGAGCCTAAATATTCACTTGAAAGAGGTATAAATGAAATTTACAGTAGCAAGTGAAACCAATCCGAATTTTAATTCTTTATCAATTTGATTCAAATAAGCATTTATTAAATAGATTAAAAGCTGAATTAAATGAATTCGACATTCGAGCTGAGATATTTAATACCCGAACGTTTGAATATTCAAAAAAAACAAATATTGGACTGAAAGCTTTAAGCAAATTGGTCAAAATACCAAAAATTAGAGTTCTAATATACCGGATTTTTCGAAATCGAATCATCCTTAGTTTAAGCACTAAATTTGACTTAATTGATATTCACTTCTATAGCCCGATTTACGATTCGATAATTGAAAAAATTGATAAACCAATAAAAGTTGTTTTTTGGGGTTCAGATTTATATCGAGTAAAAGATGAAAGAATTGATGAAATCAAAAAGAGTTTAGGAAAAATTAAAACCCTTCATTTTTTGACTCCCGAAATGAAAAATTTTGCAGAAGAAAAAGGAATTACACATAGTAATTCTTTCGTGCAACCCTTTGGAGTTGTGCATTTTGATGTAATAAAAACATTAAAAGAGACGTATGACCAAGATAAAGCCAAATTGCCAAAAGATAAAGCTATTATGGCTATAGGTTACAATGCCTCTCCAAGTCAACAGCACATCAAAATAATCAATGAAATTAATTTATTACCTAAAGAAGTTAGAGACAAAATTCATTTCATTTTCTTATTGACTTATGGCGGGAATAAAGACTACATTTTATCAATAAAAGATCTTTTGATAAAAAACAATTTAGATTTCACAATAATTGAAAAAAGACTAAGTGAAATAGAGTTGTGCAAAATCAGATTATCGGTAGACATTACAATGAATTTTCAAATAACTGATGGATTTAGTTCTTCGATTCAAGAACATTTTTATGCCGAAAATATAATGATCTTCGGAGAATGGCTGCCTTACAATTGGCTTAAAACCTATGGATTAAATTTTCATAATGTTAGGCTACAAAATCTTTCAAAAACAATATTAGATATATTATCCAACTTAGATTCAGAAAAAGAATTAGCAAAAAAAAATGCAAAAAATATTGAAGTGATTTCAAAATGGAGCTCTTGTAATTCAAAATGGAAAGATATTTATGAAGCAACAGAAGAAAATAAATAAATCCATTCTTTTTATTACCGTTACTTTCCCTCCGAGACTATCAGTAGCTAGCTTAAGGTTATATCATTATTCGAAATTATTCATTAAAAATGGTTGGACGGTTAAAATTATAAGTGCAAAGCAATATGGTGAAATGACGTCACATGAATTCGATTTAGATGAGCTAGAGATTATTGATGTAAATTGGAAAGACCCATTTGATCGGATCCAACGAATTCGACACCCTTTGATTCGTAAAATTATATTTAAGTCAATGAATACATTTGTTCCTTATTTATCTACTTGGCTACCTGACTATAGATTTAAAACTTGGAGGAAAAGTGTATTCAAAAAATCGATAGAATTAATAGAGAAAGATGACATTAATTACATTTATTCTAGCTTCTCCCCTCCCTCCCCATTAATGGTCTCTAAACAATTAAAACAGAGATATCCACATATAACATGGATAGCAGAATTTAGAGATTTAATGTCGTATTCACATGGCTTATCAAAATTTAAGAGACCATTTTCATTCATTCACTCATACTTTGAAAAAAAAATACTAAAAAATGCTGATGAAATTTTATGTGTTTCGCAAGGACATGCTGATTTTTTAAAATCAAAATTAAATCGAGAAGTAAACACATTATACAACGGATGTGATTTTGAATCATATACAACTATCCAAAAAAATAAAAATAACTCTTTTACGATTTTATATTCTGGTCATTTGTACTTAAGGAAATACAACTTTACTATGTTTTTCAAAGCTCTTTCCCGCGTTATTCAAAAAACAGATAAACCTATTAAATTCATTTTTCTAGGAACCAATAAAAATCGCAATTTATTGAGATTAATTAATGATTTAAAGTTAAAAGAAGTAGTTGAATTCAAAAAAAAGATCCCAAATCATGAAGTACGTCACTTTCAAAAATCTGCTGACCTCCTGATACATTTTTGCTGGAATGACAAAACTCAAAATGGTAATTTAACAGGGAAATTATTTGAATATATTTCATCTAGAACTCCAATATTGAGCATTGGAGATCAATCTGAGGTTCAGAAATTAATTAAAGAAACTCATTCTGGTAAAATGTGTAACAATTCAAATGAAATCGAGAATTTTATTAAAGAAATAATTAATAATGAATTAATTTTAGAGCCATTGACAAACGAAAACTGCCTATATTCAAAGGAAACTCAATTTAAATTGTTAGAAAAAAGACTTCTCAAATTTTGAATAATTCACCACTTTTTTTATATCGATTTTTCACAATTTATTTTATCTACATTGTGAGTATCGGTATCGTTTTTCCACGAGGATCTGTGGGTACTCAATTGATTGGGAGTTTGTTTTTGATTTTTACGTTTTTTCATTTTTTTAAACTTATAAAACCAATAAAATTATTTAACGTGGTTTTGTTTTTCGTCTTTTACTTAACCATTCTTGTTGCCTTCTCTTCAGACATATATTACTCTCTTTCAAACCTCGCAGCAACATATATATGGGTATTAATTTTGCCCATATCTTTTCTTTCAATTAACTCAATTAGTAAATACAAAAAACTGTTGAACTCAATTGCTTTTATTGCCATTCTCTATATACTGAATATCATTCTTTCAACATCACTGGGCATCATTGGTAAATCTTATTCAAGAGAAATTTTTGAAGTTGGAAACGTTTTCACTGAGGGTTTAAATTCTATGGCCTATATCCTTGTTGCTAGCCCCCTTTTAATACACCTCAACCCAAAGTATAAGAAATGGATTATTGGTATTTCAATTATCATTTTTATCCTTGTTTTTGTTCAATTGAAACGAATTTCAATTATCGCAATACTTGTTGGAATAATGATTCATTTGGTATACAGCAAAAACCGGTCAAATATTTTCTTTGGCCTGATTTTCTCTTTACTTCTCATTTTTGTAGCCTACCCTGTATTTGAATCAACATTAAATAAACAACTTGCTGCAAGAGAAAGAAGATTAACTACACAAAATCTTGAGGAGGAAGGAAGATATCAAGAAACGTTCATTGTTATAGACGAAATTATTTATCAACCCAATCCGTTTGTTTTCTTTTTTGGTAAAGAAATATTCAATTCTCCGGGGAATTATGCAAATGGAAGATTTGGAAGAAGACAGATTCACAATGACTATAATGTAATCCTTCATGGATCTGGATTAATTGGTTTATTGTTGTTTGTCTTTTGGCCCGTCCCTTTATTTCTTTTTTACAAAAAAATTAAACGAATCGCTAAATATGAGTTTAAGGATAAAAAACTATTCGATTATATTTCCGTCACTTTCGTGATTTTCCTTATTATTGGATATGTTCTAAGTATATCGGGTGGAATCACTGCCATACTTTTTAATTCAATAAGAGTTGCAATAATGGGAGCGAGTCTTAGAATTTTATACGAACATTATTTAATATTCAAGAGAAATAAGACCAAAAAAGAAATCGTATGATTAAGGCTTTGTATTTATTCAATAACATTCTATTTAAACTAAAACTTAGGCTTTTTTACAGAAACATCAAATTTGATTCTGGTTTGAAAATCAATAAATGGCCTACTCTACAAATACACAAAGATGCCAAGGTGAAATTTGGTAAAAACATACTACTCAATTCGAGCAATAGAACCTATCACGTAAATATGTTTGTTCCTGTGAAAATTCAATGTGACAAGCCGAATTCAACAATTAATATTGGTGACAACACTAGAATTCATGGATCTTGTATTCACGCATTTGATCGAATTGAAATTGGTCATCATTGCTTAATTGCGGCAAATTGCCAAATCATGGACTCAAATGGACACGCATTAGAAAAAAACAAAAGATTCAATTCGCAAGGCAGTTCTCATCCAATTATAATTGGAGATAATGTGTGGATTGGTACCGGTTCAATAATACTACCAGGGGTGACCATTGGCGATGGAGCTATTGTAGCTGCAGGAAGTGTTGTACATAAATCTGTTCCTGAAAATTGCATCTATGGGGGGAATCCTGCAGAGCTAATTAGATCATTATGAGTACAAAAATTGCATTAATTACGGATTACCTTGGTCGTTTTGGTTCTAAACAAAAATCAAAGAGCTATCGCTCTGGATTCGATATTGATAAGTTAATTGAATTGTTCCAAAAAAACAATTTCGAAGTAAAAATAATCAACTTCACTAATGCTCTAGAGTTACTGCAGGAAAAGGAAGCTTACTTTATTTTATATACCTCTTCTGAAGATAAAGGAGGGCACTATAAATCGTTCATTGAGGATTCAATTCAGCTACTTTCACTCAGTCATCATATTTGTATTCCAGAATCTATATTTTTGAGAGCCCACAACAATAAGGTTTTTATGGAAATGCTAAGAATACACTATGACTTTTCAGATAAAAACGTATTTAACAGTAAATTCATCGCTACCAAAAAAGAAATTTCAAGCCTAAATATTGACTTCCCCTCTGTAGTAAAAGGGCCAGATGGCGCTTTATCAAAAACTGTCATAAAAGCAGATGATATTAATGACGTGTATCGCTTTTTTTCATCCATTGCGCCCAAATTAGAATTCAAACACAAACTAAGAGAATATCTAAGACGAATTCGTCATAGAAATAATTATGACCCTGAAGAATTAAAAAGAGGAAAAATAATCATTCAAGATTTCATGCCAAATATCAAATTTGACTGGAAGGTTTTGGTATATAATGACATGCTCTTCGCTCTGAAAAGACAAAATCGAAAAAATGATTTTCGAGCGAGTGGAAGTGGTATTTATGCCTATTCTGAAAAAGTTCCCGAAAACGTATTAGACCTTGCTTGGGAAACACGTAAGAAATTAGATGTGCCACACCTATCATTAGATATTGCCGAAACCAAGGATCAATTAATTATTTTCGAATTTCAAGCGATTTATTTTGGAACAAAAACCATTGAGAATTCGCCTTTTCATTATGTCAAAGAGGAAGAAAAATGGCACCTGAAGCACACAGAAGTTGAATTGGAAGAAGTTTATGTAATTAGCACAATTAGCTACATTAAAAAGAAGTTTCTTTAGATTTATATAGGTAATGCGTATTCTAGTTAATCAAACAACCTAAATCACCTTTAGTGATTTTATTTTTTTACTAATTATTATTTGATGAATATCCTTTTCGTATCAAGTGGAAATAAAAAACAAGGGATTTCCCCGATAATAAAAAAACAAGGGGAATCAATTTCTAAGAAAAACCATAACATTGAATATTTCACAATTAAAGGAAAAGGGATTAAAGGATACTTGAAAAGTGTTCTTCCTTTATTCAAGATATTAAAATCAAAAAAACACGATATCGTACATGCTCATTACGGATTAAACGCAATTGTATGCCACTTATCTCAATTATTTAGATTAAAAAAAACACCGCTTATTATATCCCTGATGGGAAGTGATCTTTTGATTCCAAAAAGCGAAAACACATTACTTCAAAAATGGATAAACATATATATTTATTGGATTCTAAAGAACAAAGCCAATCACATCATTGTAAAAACATCAGAATTAAATAAGAAAGTAAACCTGCCGGAAAAAACCTCTATAATCCCAAATGGAGTTGATTTTAATTTATTCAAGCCTTTGAATAAATCCAAACTTCAAGATGAATTGAAATGGTCGAATGACTACAAACACATTTTATTTGCAGCCAACCCTGAAAGGCCTGTTAAAAATTATAAACTTGCTAAAAATGCCACGGATCAAATTAATGAATATCCAGTAGAACTTCATGTTCTTGTTGATATCGATCATGACGAAATTCCAAAATACATGAATGCCTCTGACGTAGTCATATTATCAAGTTTATTTGAAGGTTCGCCCAATGTTATTAAAGAAGCCATGGCTTGCAATAGGCCAATTGTATCTACAAATGTTGGAGATGTAAAACTGATTATTGAAAATATTGAAGGTTGTTTTATAGCAGAAGAAGAAACCATTGATTTCAGTAAAAAAATGATTCAGGCACTGAGTTTTGACAAATCAACCGAGGGAAGGAAAAACATGCATCATTTAAGCGAAGATAAGGTTGCTGAAAAAATAATTCACATTTATGAGAAAATGAAGCCTGATTTCTAAAACAATGATAAAGATTCGATAAGAAATGATTTCAGACTAAAAAGCTACCGGAAATGTTAATATATAAAGGCAACCAACCTTATTTTCTTAACGTTTAAACAAAAAAAGCTTATCTTTATTATCTACGAAATTTACGTTATGAAGCAACTTACAATAATATTTCTATTTTTTGCCCTATCCACTTCACTGGCAAAAGCACAGGCTCCTTATGAAACTAGGCTTTTAGACACCTATTGTTTTGACTACAATCTTCCAACTTTATATTCCAGTTTCATAGCATATAAAAAACCTTGTGATGGTTACGTCTTCATAGTTGAAAATCAAACAACACTTGACAAAGATTCTCTCGTGACTTTCGGAAGTGTTGCCGGTCGAGTCGCAAATTTATCATCTTTCCCAGGTGCAACGATTCAATATGGTACAGAATACAAGGTTGGTGTTCGGACTTGGATTGGAACGTCTAGCAATTCAAGTGGTATTTATTTTGAGGAATGTTTTATCAATACACCCTCTCTTGAGTCTCAAGTTCAAACTTCTCAATGTGGAATCACACTTGGTGACATCAATACTCCTGTATATGCAGATAATATTTCAGGAGCGGAGGCATATACTTTTGAATTGACTAATCAAACAACTTTAGCTGTTGAGGAATTTGAAAAAACATCAGGAACACTAAGAGCATTTACAACGGCGAACTTCCCTACTGCATTCATCACCTATGGTACGACATATGAGGTGCGTGTAAAAGTAAAAGTCGATGGAACATATGGCTCGTATGGAACAATGTGTACCATAACAACTCCATCAATACCTACCCCCCAACTTCAAACATCTCAATGTAATATAACACTAACTGATATTGAAACTATTATATATGCTGATAATGTTAGTGGAGCTGAAGCATATACCTTCGAATTGACCAATCAAACGACTTTAGATGTTGAAGAATTTGAAAAATCAAGTGGTACGATTCGTGCTTTTACCTTGGAAGATTTCTCCTCTTCAATTGTTGATTATAATACGACTTATGATATAAGGGTTAAAGTTCAAGTTGATGGCACTTATGGGGACTACGGAAGTATCTGTACATTAACTACACCACCTGTACCCTCAACCCAACTTGAAAATTACTGTAATGAGTCAATACCTTTTATAAATTCCTATTTATTCGCTGAATCTATTACGGCTGCTGAAGCATATCGGTTTGAAGTCACAGATGGAACCAACACTACCGTCATTTCACCCAATGCTCCATTTAATTATATTGCGCTGATTCCCGTTGCATGGGCCTCCTATTCAGGATCTCCAGCAAGTATTTCTTGGGTTGACTACAATACCACCGTTGATATTAGAGTATCTGCATTTATCGATGGTTCTTGGTCTTCATATGGATCTATTTGTTCAATATCAACACCTTGTGGTTCAAAATTAGAAAACGATGCTTTTGTTAATTATTTATATTATGACCCCATTTCAGCTGAAGTCAGTTCATGTTCAAACATTGAGGATTATCAGTTTAGATATAGAATAGGCTCTTCATCGACCAGCTATACTACTGCTTCAATCGGAAATGAAGGAAGTGAAGACCCTTCTGATGTGACTTTTTTCGTATCGGATTTTGGACCTCAATCCAATTTCCCTAGTTCAAACCCATATGGGCATGACTTCAGAATTTCCACGAGAATTAAATCATCTGGTTCTTGGGGTCCTTGGGGCGTAGAAAAAATTGTTACGACTCCGAGTAACCCAACAGTTAAAATAAGAGATGGGGCGTTTCCTGCTGCAGGTGCGTCACAATGCGGGTCGAGTTTTGGAAGTCCTTACGTGATGAGTTCTATGTCAACCATACTATATGCTTACAACCTTTATGGCTTTGCTAACTACACCTTTGAGGTAACTGAACTGAATGGTTCCGGATCAGATGTTGAAACCAAGTTCTTAACGAGATCTGCTTCGAATTTTGGTTCTTTATCAAGAGCGTTTCGAATTCCTTACTTTGACGCGACATCACCTACTTCGATGGATGGTCCTTGGGCCACAGCATATAATACAACATTCAGGGTGAGAGTTCGAACAAACTTAGGAGATTATGGCGAAGCCTGCTATATTCAAACCCCAGCTTCTCCTCCAAGTATTGCTCAAAACACCAATAATATTGAGGACGAATCTCTAGAGAATAAATCGACACGTTTGACGGGTAAAAATTCGAATTTACCAAAGAACAAATCGGTTCTGTTTTATCCTAATCCATACAACACCGAAACTTTAAATGTTACCTATTCCCATCATTTCTCAGACTTAAATTCAATAAAACTTTTTTCTGCTAATGGAACATTATTACACACAACAGTAGATAAATTAGACGTGTTTGTTAATCACTCCGTTTTTCAAGAATTGAAATCTGGACTTTATTTTATTTTAATTACCAATTCTGAAGGACAGCAAATAAATTCAAAATTATTTAAAAGTTCAAAGTAGGTTCATGATTGATTTTTATTTAAATCATCTCAATCTTTCTTCTAATGACTTACAAAAAGTTAATCTATCCGACGATTTCCATAACGAAGGAAAGAAAATTATATACGTATTTAAACCAATCAATAAATGCTCCTTTTTCCAGAAAAGAATTCAAAATCTGAGAAAAGAAATTAACGAAGATCAATACTTGGTTTTCAGATTTCAGACCCTAAAAGGAAGAATCAGAAGAATTGAAAAAAAAAGGCCACGGTTTATGGCTAAAATACAAGTTGGAGTGGAGTTTTTAGTTTTTAGACTCATTCCAAGATTAATTATTTTTAGAAGACTATTTGCATACCTTTCGAAAGAAACCATTCTTATCCTTTCAAAAGCTGAAGGCTTGGGCAGAATCGTTTTTAGTGGTTTTGATATTGAAAGAGTTGAAAGTTCAGTTTCCTATAGCTATGTATTGGCATCTCCTTCAGATAAAAACTATTCATCTAAAAAACCCAGCTTCGGTCCAATTTACGGAATGCCACGTATTGGTAAAAATGGTAAAATAATTACTGTTTTTAAAATTCGTACCATGCATCCCTATTCTGAATTTCTTCATGAATATATTTTGAAACATAACGGATATGGAGAAAAAGGTAAACCAAAAAACGATTTTCGCGTAACATCATGGGGAAGAGTACTAAGAAAATATTGGATTGATGAAATACCACAATTATTTAATGTTTTGAAAGGAGAATTAAAATTAGTGGGTTTACGTCCAGTAAGTGAAGTTTACTTTAATGATTTGCACGAAGACTACAAGGATATGAGAATTAGTTACAAGCCAGGATGTATTCCTCCTTATGTTGCGTTAAATAAAAAATCCTCAAAAGAAGAAGTTATTAAAGCAGAATATGAATATATTAAAATGAAGAAATCGAATCCTTACACAACTGATTTCATATTATTCTTCAGAGCATTAACAAATATCATTGCATTTAACAAAAGAGGAACATGAAGAAATTATTTCTATTCTTTTTTGCGCTTTGTTTTCTCACTTCATGTGTGAAATACAAAGATATGACTCTCCTCAATGGCGATATTGAGAACAAAGGCATTAACTCTAATCAATCTTATGACATAACGTTTGAAAAAAATGACATTCTTGAGATTCTTTTAATTTCTGAGAATACTGAAGCAACTGAATTGTTCAATTCCAAAGTAGAATCTAGACAATCTATCGTTTCATATATTTCCGGAGTTGCCGCCTCCGGTGGATTTCTAATAAACAGTGAGGGCACAATTGAACTTCCTTACATTGGAGAGATACAAGCTGCTGGTTTAACTAGAACTGAATTAATTAATCAATTGACAGAAAAATTATCAGAATATATTATAGACCCAATCATCAAGGTTAATTTACTAAATTTCAAGATTACAATTTTAGGAGAGGTAAGTAAACCGGGAACGTACAACATTCCTAATGAAAAAATTGATATCATACAAGCCATTGCAATTGCTGGAGCATTTACGAATTACAGTGAAAAGAAAGAAATTCATATAATTCGAGAAATTAATGGAGAACGTAAAGAATTTATGATAAACTTAAACGATAAAAGCGTTTTTAACTCCAAATCATTTTTTTTAAAACAAAATGATATTATTTACGTGCCACAATTAAAATCAAAAACATTCAGCGTAAATAACCAAATCATTCTTCCTTTTGTTTCTTTCGCATCATTGATTCTGACTGCAATTAACTTAATTACAAAATAATGAGATCTCCTCAGGATAATCAAATTGATTTAGATCAAATTATAAAATCAAATTACAGAGCAGTAATTATTAAATATATCTCTTATTGGAAGCTGTTCTTGTTTTTAATTATTGTGTCATGTACTATATCTTTCCTTTATTTAAGATATGCTGTATCGCTATATGAAGCGAAGATTACTATAATGATTAAAGATGATCAAAAAGGCGGGACTGGAATGTCAGAAACCTCCGCATTTGAAGATTTGAGCATTTTTAATAAAGGACTTTTTATTGAAAATGAAAAATCAATATTACAGTCACGACGACTGATGGCTAATGTTGTTAAAGATTTATCTCTAAGAAACGAATACAAAAGAATTGGCAATTACACCGGATTAAGAATAGCTGAAGTATACAAAAAAGCTCCAATTCAAGTTGAGTTTATGTATTCAGATACTGCTTATTTTCTTGAATATAATTATTCTAAAATATACCGTTTAAATGAAAACTCGATTAAAGTTGAGGATGAAGACGGCAATAAAATAAACACATACAACTTTGATGAAAGTTATCCTATTAATGATAAAATATCTTTCAAAATCACAAAAACCAAGTTTTTCAACGAGTCAATACATGGCATATCATTTAGATTTAATTTGCTTTCAAATGAATCTTGCATTGATAAGTATACTGGTCTTCTTGAGATAGAACAACCTTCTCAAAACTCAACCATATTGAGTTTAAAAATAGTTTATAGTTCAAGTTCCAAGGCGGTTGATATACTTAATTCTTTAGTTAAAAATTATAATCTCGATGCCATACAGGATAAGATTAAAATTTCTGACAATACTGAAAAATTTATTAGTAAAAGAATTAAAGTTTTAGCTAAAGATTTAGGATTTATAGAGGATAGCCTAAAAAAAATAAAAAACGAAAACAACCTAATTGATTATCAATATGAATCACAATTTAGATTAGGATTTTTCAAAGACTTGAAGGCCAAAAGCCTCGAAGCATCTACTCATCTTTTGATCAGTCAAATGATGAAGGACCATATTACAAATAATAATCAAGTTACAGATTTGATTCCTGTGAACTTAGGAACTGAGGATCAAAATATAGATATTGCCATAAAGGAGCATAATAAACTGGTTATTGAGCGAATTGAATCATTAAAAACCTCAACTGTAAAAAATAAAAAAGTAATCAATCTGGAATATCGAATTAAAGAGTTGAAATCTAATATACTTGTGAGTATCGATAATGTTATTAACACAAAACAAAAAATAGTAAACGAAATAAGCAAAGAAGAAAATGAAATAGATAATTCCATACGCTCTATACCTAGCTTCGAAAAACAATTAAGGGTAATAAAAAGACAACAAGAGATTAAAGAAAATTTATATATCTATCTTTTACAGAAAAGAGAAGAGGCACTCATTTCTCGAGCTGTAGAGGTTGGAAATGCTAAAATTGTGGATCCTGCATATTCTAATAATGCAGTTGTATGGCCAAAACGATCGTTATTTTATTCATTTGCATGTCTCATTTCTATATTTCTTGGTGTGATTTACATTTACATCAGAGACTTATTTAGAGATAAAGTATATGACAAATCAGATATTGATAAAAAAGGACTCCCGTATATCGGTAATATACCTCTTGGAGAAAAAAATAAAAATATTGTTATTTCAAAAGGAAGTAAAACTGCAATTTCTGAGGCATTTAGAACGCTGAGAACGAATATAGATTTCATGAAAGTAAATGACACTGAATTGGGTAGAACCATTTTCATCACGTCATCTGTCGCAAAAGAGGGTAAATCGTTTACTGCGGTAAACTTTTCCTTATCCTTAGCTCTTTCAGGTAAAAAAGTTTTATTATTGGGAATGGACCTCAGGGCACCAAAACTTGAAGATTATATGGGCAATGAAAGATCTAGAGGTGTTACAAATTATATAGTTGATTCTAAGACAAATTATCAGGATTACATCTATACGACTGAATTAAACAAAAATATTGATGTTCTGCCTTCTGGTGATATTCCTCCCAATCCTTCAGAATTGTTAATGTCAGAAAAGGTTGACACTTTGTTTTTAGACTTAAAGAAGACCTATGACTACGTCATTGTCGATACTGCCCCAGTTGGTATCGTTAGTGACACCCTACTTATATCAAAATATGCAGATACAGTTGTTTATGTTGTTAGGGCACATCAACTCCCAAAAAAGATGTTAAATATTGCTCTAGATCTTCAAAATGATAAAAGACTTCCAAATATGGCCATACTCCTAAACGGAACTTATGGTACAAAAGGGTATGGATATGGGTATGGGTATGGGTATGGGTACGGCTATGGGTATACCGGTGATTATTATGGTGATGAGCAAGAATCAAAATCGAAATGGAATCCTATTAATTGGTTCAAAAAGAAATAGACACCGGGCAATGATCTGAGCCCATAATATCATTATGAATTTCCGCAGTGTGTATCTGATTTATAAACTGCTTCGACACCAGAAAGTAATCTATTCTCCAACCTATATTTCTCGCCCTTGCCCCTGCTCTATAGCTCCACCAAGAGTATTTCACAGTATCGGGATTCATAAAGCGAAATGCGTCCATTAAACCGTTACTTTCATAATGATTCATCCCATCAATTTCTTCCTGCATATAACCAGCTGATTTATTGTAATTCGGTTTTGGCCTTGCCAAGTCCATTGATTTATGCGCTACATTAAAATCACCGCATACAATAACAGGCTTGTTTTTTTCAAGATTCTTAAGATAGGAACAAAAAGCCTTATCCCATTCCATTCGATATTTTATTCTCAACAATTCACTTCCAGAATTAGGCACATACACCGTAATCAGATAATAGTCATCAAATTCCGCACATATGACACGGCCCTCATGGTCATGATCTGAAATACCAATATCATAGTTTACGGCGATTGGTTCAACTCTAGATAAAAGAGCAGTTCCGGAATATCCTTTCTTTTCTGCCTCATTTGCATAAATGTGATAACCATCCAAATCTACCAAAGCTTCTTTGACTTGAGAAACCATTGCCTTTGTTTCTTGTAAACAAATTATATCGGCATCCATAACTCGCATGTCCGAAATAAAATTTTTCTTCACAATTGCACGAATACCATTAACATTAAAGGATATAATTTTCACGAGGTTTCAGATTTACATTGCTCTTCGGGTTTTGCACCGCAAAAACTACAGGAGCCCTCTTCATTTTGAAACATTGGGTTGTTGCTTGCACAGGTACCTGCAAACTTACCATCCTTTTTCAATAGAATCTTAACGGCTATACCAGCGAAGGCAAGAGTTAATAAAAGAATAGGAATTACAATATACATATCACAAAATTATTAGTTTTTATCAATAAGCTTTCCAGAATTGTATTCTTTTTTTACTATTTCCGATGGGGTTCCATAATACCACAAATCCCCAGTTCCCGATAATTCTACTTTCAAAACATTCCCGTGTGCATTAATTTTTGAAAGTGTACCGGCCTGAGATATTAGGTCCATTGATTCATTTACATTTAAATCCATCAAGTTTAAAATAAGGTTCCCAAAAGTTTCTGAACGAAAGGAAGTACAATCTCCATGCAAAGTTACATCTGGCCAACCCGCTTCATTAAGATTGTAAATTTCATTTGCACTCAAATATAAATTCACTGATCCGCCTGATCCTAATGTCGTTATTTTTAAGTCCTCCAATACCAATACTCCTTGATTGCTTAATTCTTCGGACCCATTAAAGACGATTTCATTTAATCCAATAAAATGGATATATACAATAATATCATTATTTCTATACCTAAAAAATTTACAACGGTTTTCATTACTAATATAAATCTCATTTGATTCATCAGTATCAATCGATATTTGATTCAATAAATTCGATCCACCATACAGACGAATCTTTTCAATTGTATCCTGCACAAGGACAAAACGCATATGTTCACCCAAGATTAATTTATCAAAAGAAGGCAATTCAATCATTAAAGAATCAATTTCTCCAGATCTTTTAAAACAAGCTCGCTCCTTGGCCGGTTTGCACGAATGAATACCGTATAACACCACCACTAAAAATAGGAATAGAATTATACGTCGATATGAATGATACGTTTTATTCATTTGATGTTTTTTTCTTGAAATTTAAAAGATATCCAAGACCGGCCTCCATGTAATCTGCCTTGGCCCAATGTGTTTTTAACGTGATATTTGCATACAATCCATTTTTAAATAGATAGCGAAAACCAATTCTATGATATAATGGCCCATTTGGCTTGTACCGATCTCTTATATATGCTCCCATTCCAAAGAAAAAATGGAAATGGTTTAGTGGCAATAAATAGCCTGTGTAAAAACCAAGTTGTAAAATACTGAATTGTGTTTTACTGACTTGGGGCTCAAAATCAAAAATAGATTGTTTTGAGATAAGGTCTAATCCGACTTCGACTCCGACCTTTGGTTGAAAATAGCACCTTCCAAAAGCCCCGATCGCAAATACAGGATATTTCCGAGCTCCATGAGGGTTGATTTCTTTTAATGAAAAAACACCTTGAAAGCCAAAATAAACTTTTTTAAACTCCTTTATTTGTTTGCGAACTGAACTTTGTCGTTCTTCTAAAACATTTCGAGAATAACCCATAGAAAGATAAGGCATATTAATGCCATAATTAGGTATTTTAAACGCACAATTACTAAAATGAGTAATATCTAATCCTAAAGAAATCGAACTTCGATCAAATCGATAAAGTGACTTAATCCCCATAACAATCATGGCATTAAGGTGAGAACTAACAGCCATGTTTTTAGGATTTAATATTGGGTCATATATTCTATTTGTATAACCAAGTCCAGAACCCAACCTCCAATTGATTTCAAAATTATTCTTTAAAAGTATGGGAACATCCGCAAAACCATACAAAGCAGTATATCTTCCCAAAATTTCGTTATTACCTACGGAGCCAAAGAAGAATGCCGCACCTACAGTTGGATAATTAAAATGCCTAGCCCAAGATTTATCGTCTTTTAAGCGTTTGTAATAGGATATTTCAGTCGCTAATGCTGTCTGTGCAGGCAAATGAGATAAAACCCCTCTGTGGGCAGCTAAAAACCCTGTTTTAAAACGAATATTAAATCCCTCACTGATTTGACATCGAAAACCAAATGCGTTGAATAACAAGAATAAAATAACAAGTGTCCTTTTCACCAATTCAAAGTTAAGCATTCAATGCTATAAATATTACTTTTGTAATCACAATGGATAAAAGACTAGTCGCATTTAAGAGATTATTGGATATAATGGATGATTTAAGGGAAAAGTGTCCTTGGGATCAGAAACAAACCCTTGAATCACTTAGAAATCTTACTATAGAGGAAACGTATGAACTCGCCGATGCCATAACGGCACAGAATTTAAATGAACTAAAAGGAGAGGTCGGAGATTTACTTCTACACATGGTTTTTTATTGCAAAATCGCTAGTGAAAAAAAAGCTTTTGATATTGACGATGCCCTAAATGCTGTTTGTGATAAATTGATACATCGGCATCCGCATATCTATGGGGACGTCATCGTTCAAAACGAAGATGAGGTGAAAAAGAATTGGGAGAAATTAAAACTTAAGGAAGGAAAAACATCAGTTCTTGAGGGCGTACCACATTCACTACCAGCATTGGTTAAAGCAACTAGAATTCAAGAAAAAGCAAAAGGGATTGGTTTTGAATGGGAGAATGCCAAAGACGTCTGGAAAAAAGTAAAAGAAGAAATTGAGGAATTTGAAATTGAATTGAATAATAATACGGATAAAAAAGAAGAAGAATTTGGTGATTTATTATTTTCTTTAGTCAATTATGCCCGTTTTATTGATTTATCTCCCGAGTCAGCACTTTCTAAAACAAATCAAAAGTTTATTACAAGGTTTCAGCTCATGGAAGATTTAATATTAAAGGACCAAAATAAAATCGAAAACATGTCTTTAACAGAAATGGATCAATATTGGGATAGAGCTAAATTGTCATTACGAAACAAAGACATATAGAACTACAATAATTCTGATATTATTCTGTCCATAGAATAACCCTCTGCCTCTGCCCTATAATTACGCACCAATCGATGTCTAAGAATTGGCTTTGCAATCGCTTTAACATCTTCAATGTCTGGTGAATACTTCCCTTGAAGCGCAGCATAACATTTGGCACCTACAATTAAATATTGAGAGGCCCTAGGTCCAGCTCCCCAAGTGATATAATTTTTAGTTATTTCAGGTGCGTTTTTATTATTAAGTCTCGTATTATTGACCAATGTAACAGCATACTCCAATACATTGTCAGCAACTGGTATGCGTCTGATTAAATCTTGGTAAGCGATGATTTGTTCAGAAGTTAGAATTACATCTAACTTTTCTTTGGTATCAGAGGTGGTCTTCTTCACAATTTCCAATTCCTCTTCATAGCTCGGGTAATCAACCCAAATATTAAACATGAATCGGTCAAGCTGAGCCTCAGGAAGAGGATAAGTTCCCTCCTGCTCAATCGGGTTTTGTGTAGCTAAAACAAAAAAGGGATTGGGCAACTCATAAGTCTTCCCTGATGCTGTAACGCTTCTCTCCTGCATCGCTTCAAGCAATGCTGATTGAGTTTTGGGAGGTGTTCTATTTATTTCGTCTGCCAAAATAACATTTGAAAATACCGGCCCTGGAATGAATTTGAATGACTTACTTTCATCTAATATTTCAGAACCAATAATGTCTGAGGGCATTAGGTCCGGTGTAAATTGAATTCGATTAAAGCTCAAGCCAAGCGTTTCTGAAATGGTATTTACAAGAAGGGTTTTTGCCAATCCAGGAACCCCTACTAATAGACAGTGAGAACGAGAAAAAATAGATATACATACTTGATTAACCACATCATCTTGACCAACAATAATCTTGCTTATTTCTTGCTTTAAACGTTTGTAGCTAACAACGAGCTCATCAATTCTTTCTTTATCGGTCATAGTTTCAGTTGTTTGAATTTAAGAACCATTTGTGAGAAAAATCACAATTGTTGTAAGAATCATCTACACGGATAAAGGCATTGGATATTTTTGAATCAATCCATGCTCCCATGATTCTTTCTTTCTTGTCATTTTCAGCGGCAGCTTTAATTAAGCTATAGTCATCATTAATATTCGCGATATGAGGTACAAACCTTTCCATCAATCGAACGATTCGAATACCTTGCTTTCTTTCGTATATATCTACGTATAAATTGGGAGACGTTATGTCTCCTTTCTCCATTGCGTCGGTGAGCAAATATATTTGTTGATCTACTTGGTTTAAGTCTTCCATATCCCACAATTGATCACCAGTAATAGGATTGGTTAGAATTCCTGAATTTTGTTTCGTTCTTTCATCATTTGAATAAATAGAAATTGCCTCATTCCAGGTTATTTCATTTTCATTTAACCTCTTATAACATTCGTCCATTTTAACTGATGCTTTATTGATTGCATCATTACTGAACTCCGGCATATTTAAAATGTGAAGACAAGTGTAGTCGTCACCTTTTCGTGATATAAGCTTAATTATATGATACCCATATTGTGTTTCTATAATATCAGAAACCTCCCCTACTTTCAATTTAAATACTGTTGATTCAAATTGAGGAACCATCATTCCTCGAGATGCTTCAATTTTCCCACCTAAACTTGCACTGCCCGGATCATCAGAATGAATTCGTGCCATAGTCTCAAAACTTTTACCTCCAACAACGATCAAATCAAGAACCTCATTTAATTCATTAAAAGCCCGCTTATTATCTTCAGCGTTAATGTCAGGGTAAATAACAATTTGTTGAAAGCTAAGCTTCATATTAATGAAGGGTACACTATCTTTTGGTAGTGCTTCAAAAAAAGATGACACCTCTTTGGGGGTAACGGATATACCATTTGTGATTGTCCTTTCCATTTCTTGTGCCAATATTCTGTCTTTGATTATGGAACGAAACTCTTCTTTAATTTGAGTTGTAGTCTTACCGTAATATTCCTCGAGTTTGTCCCTACCTCCCATGTCCTTTTCAATAATTCGTAAACGATTCTCCATTTCAGCATCTACTTGTTCATCGGAAACAGGAATACTGTCAAGTTTGGCTTGATTAACAAGCAATTCCTGAACCATGAGCTTCTCCAATACAGAACAGGAAAAGGCGAAATCAACCTCCATTTCAGATTGGGTTGCTTGTAATTTTTGAATTTCAATGTCAGACAAAAGAATAATATTGTCTCCAACTTGAGCCAAAACTTTATTTACAATTTTACCATTTTGAGCAAAGAGAGTTGATGTGAAAAGTAAGAATAAAGGAAATAGTGTATGTTTAATCATCAGCTCCTAAATTGTACAAAACATCATAATTAATGCTAATTGGATATTTATTTTTTAATTCTTCTAACCAGCTTACTTCTAAGTAAGTCTGGTAATCAGAAATTACAGCTCCCTTAATTTCGGATAGCTCTTTAGGCATAACAGGTAATTTTTCATCTACCATCACAACATAGTGCTTTCCTCCTGACTCAAAGGCCTCATTTCTTCCTTCTGATAAAGATCTGCCTTTAAGAAAATCCGTCTCGTTAGGAACGTATTTATTCATTTTAACATCTAAATTTAATTCGGTATCAACATTGATTTTCTCAATGATTACATCAGAAGTGTTTTTCTTCTTCTTAAGAAGTTTATACACTTTTTCAGAAATTGACGAGTTCGCGCAAATGTATACTGTCGCTTCTAATCTTTCGGGCCACATATATTTCATTTTTTGAGTCTCATAAAAAGCTTTTAAACCAGTAGTATCTTTAACTGCTTTATTCCAAACCTTATCAGACATTATTTCATAAAGAATAATCCCATCGTGATATTCTTTAACCAAGGCTTTGTATTCTGGATACTTTGCTGGCAATAAAGATTCTTCATAAGCTAAAACACTCTTTTTTACCCATTGCTTATATTGTTTGTTCACAATATCCTCAAAGGTATATCGACGCATTCCTCTGAATGTTTTTTTCAAAAATTCAGCAAAATCTGTTTGTCTATATGACTTTTCGCCTAAGCTAAACAGTATACCATCAGTAATCAACTTGTCAGCATTCCATTTTCCAGCATAATACGAGGAATCCAAATTATCCACGAACCAATTTAAATATTGACCCTCAGACTCTTGGAAATTATATTTAACCTTTAATTTTGAGACAAAAACGTCTTGTGTTTTTTTAGCTCTATCATCTTTGTCTACTTTTTTCTTCAATTCTTTTTTCATCTCGTCGAAAGGCCTAACGTCGTTCCATGATAATCGTTTGATAATGTGAAATCCGTAATTGGTTTTTAATGGACTTGAGATTTCACCATCTTCTTTAAGAGCGAATGAGGCATCCTCAAATTCGGGCACCATACGTTGAGCAGATCCTGAACCAAAAACAGGTAGTTCTCCTCCCTTTTTAGAAGAGGAAGGGTCATCTGAATATTTTTGAACCATTTTCTGCCAATATTCATCACTATTTGATGCTTTCAATTTTTCATAAATCTCATTGATTTTTTTCTCTGCAGAAGCGATATCCGCATCTGTACTGCCTTGCGGTGTGCCGACCATTAAATGAGCTACACGAATGGTTCCTCTCGCTGGCCGCGAATCGGTAACCTGCATAATATGATAACCATACTTTGTTCTAAAGGGATCTGAAACTTCACCTTTGGGTGTATTATACGCTTTTTCTTCAAACGAATACAACATTTGAAAAGTCGTAAAATAACCGAGGTCTCCTCCATTTTGAATTACTGACGGATCTTGTGAACTATTTTTTGACTTCGCAACTATTGCAAAATCTTCCCCGTCCTCTATTCTTTTTTTGAGCTCCAACAAACGATTGTATGCTTTTAAAGTATCTTTTGGTAAGGCGTTTGGACTCACTTTTATGAGGATGTGAGAGGCACGAATTTCAGTTTTAAGACGGTTGTAGGCTTCTTGAACCATGGCTTTGTTTTCCACACTATCAGTCAAATATGGCAAAGCAAGTTGCTTTCTGTAACCTTCAAGTTCCTTTTTTAATCTAGGCACAGTATCATATCCCTGAGCCTCTGCTTCTGCAACTTTTAATTTAAATTTTGTGAAAAGGTCCATATAATCGTCAATGGATGCCTTGTCATACTTAGGTTCATTGTTGTTTTTTAAATAAATCTGTAAAAATTCACTTTTTGTTACACCATCACCATTCACTTCCATAATAATAGGATCGGTCTGTCCAAATGATGAAGTAATAATACAAAGAGAGAATAAAAAGAAAATAGTTTGTTTCATGAGTTTATTTATTTAATACTATAGTTAGGGGCTTCTCTTGTAATAGAAACATCGTGTGGGTGTGATTCACGAACACCTGCCGATGTAATTCTTACAAATTTTGAGCCTTTTAATTTTTCAACAGTTGATGCACCGCAATATCCCATGCCAGCGCGTATACCCCCAATAATTTGATACATCACTTCCGAAAGAGAACCTTTGTATGGTACACGACCTGAAATTCCTTCAGGAACAAGTTTTTTAATGTCGTCTTCAGCATCTTGAAAATATCGATCTTTAGAGCCTTGCTGCATGGCTTCTATTGAGCCCATTCCTCTGTAGGATTTAAATTTTCTGCCTTCATATATGATGGTTTCTCCGGGAGATTCTTCAACACCAGCAAACATAGATCCCAGCATTACTGAATCTGCTCCTGCAGCTAAAGCCTTCACAATATCTCCGGTATATCTAATTCCACCATCAGCTATTACAGGAACTCCAGATCCCTTTAATGCTTTTGCGACATCATTTATTGCAGTTAGTTGCGGTACGCCTACCCCTGCGATTATTCTTGTCGTGCAAATTGAACCAGGTCCAATACCTACTTTCACGGCATCTGCTCCCGCATCTACTAAATATTTTGCTGCCTCAGGTGTAGCAATATTACCAACAATCACACTTAAATCAGGAAAATTATTTTTTACAGCCTTAAGTTTAAGGACCACTCCTTTTGTATGACCATGAGCCGTATCGATAACAATCGCATCAACACCAGCTTCTACTAACTTCTCTACTCTTTGAATCGTATCGTCTGTTACACCAACGGCCGCTGCCACTCTTAACCTTCCTAAATGATCTTTACACGATGATGGATGCTCTTTAACCTTAATAATGTCTCTATATGTAATTAAACCAATAAGATTGTTATCAGCGTCAACTACCGGTAATTTTTCGATTCTATTTTTTTGTAAAATAACCTCCGCTTTACTCAACTCAATAGACTCAGGCGTTGTAATTAAATTTTCTGATGTCATAACTTCAACAATGGGCCTATTGGTATTTCTTTCGAACCTTAAGTCTCGATTGGTTACAATGCCAATAAGTTTTTTATCCGCATCAATAACTGGGATTCCGCCAATGCTATTTTCTTTCATTAACGCGAGAGCATCCTTAACAAGAGCCTCTTTATGTAATGTGATAGGATCTATAATCATACCACTTTCTGATCTTTTAACCTTGCGAACATTTTTTGCCTGATCCTCAATAGACATGTTTTTGTGTATCACGCCTATCCCGCCCTGCTGAGCAATAGCAATTGCCATATTTGCTTCAGTAACTGTATCCATAGCAGCAGATACAATTGGGGAATTCAATTGAATGTTTTTGGAAAAACGGCTAGACAAATTCACATCACGAGGAAGCACCTCTGAATAAGCGGGTACTAAAAGTACATCGTCATAGGTTAAACCTTCTTGTATTTGTGCTAAATTTTCTAGAGACATAACGAACCTATTGTTAAAATAAATTCTTGCAAATTTATGAAAAATTCACGGGAGTACACTAGAACTCTACTTTCTAATGTTAATATTATTAAAAAATTAACATCAATTACAATTTATACGTAAACTTGTCGTGTAATGAATATGAAAATTTTATTTCTTTTTTTAGGCACATTTTTTCTTGGACATCTAACACTAGCGCAACGTAGCGATATTGATACTTCAAAAATTTTACAACTTTCAGGGGTTGTTGTTTCTGAACACGACTTAAATCCAATGCCCTATATAACTGTTTATGACCGCTCCATTGGTAGAGGTGTAATTGCAGATTATTACGGCTATTTCTCAATGGTTTCATTTCCCGGAGATACTTTGTATTTTTCTTATTATGGTTATAAAACTTCATCTTACATCGTCCCTGACTCATTAGAGGAAAATCGATACAGTATAATACACATGCTGCAACAGGACACAATTAATTTACCAGAGGTAACCGTTTATCCATGGCCATCTAGAGAAGATTTTGCGCGGTTTTTTGTTGAAATGAAGCCTTATGATGATGCCATAAGACGTGCACAGAGAGAGCTCTCAGGCGAATCTCTTGCTTTTGTTGCAGCGCGGCTTGATGCAGATGCTTCATTGGCAAGTGGATTAACAATGAACCAAAGATACACCAAACTCTATACAAACGGCCAACTCCCTATCAATAATTTACTTAACCCATATTCGTGGGCCAAACTAATTAGAGATTGGAAAGAGGGAAAATTAAAACGTGAGTGATGTTTTTGATATTATTCAGGATAACACAAAAAATACTTCTCAACTGGTTTAGCCAATGCAGAAATATTAAGATTATCTGAAGCTTCTGCCAAATCAACAATTTCACCTGACTTCAATAAAATATTAATATTCTGATGTTTTTGGTTGTATGCCTTATTGATTAGTTTATCTGAAAACACCAAAAAATCAGGATCTAAACCTTTAAATTTAGAAGTAGTAGTTATTACTTTTTTTCGCTTTTCAATTTGTTCAAGTGAAAAAGGGGTTCGTGAAATTTCAATTTTAAAAAGCCTTCTATTCACAATAGAAGCGGATAAGAATCTCAGCACCTCATCTTCGTGGCGACACCAAACTTTGAGACTCGCCAAAATATCAAAGTCATCTAGTTCTGCAAATCGATCAATAGCATCGTCTTTATTTTTGAAATCTTCATTCAAAATATCTTCTTTTAAAAAAAAGGAAAGTGAAGGGCTCGCATATACTTCCTTGCCACTTTTAACCAATTTCTTTGCTCTTCTGAGCGCATAAATAAGCATGTATTCGGCAGATACAACTGTTTTGTGAAGATATACTTGCCAATACATTAATCTTCTTGCGACAATAAACTTTTCAATAGAATAAATTCCTTTTTCTTCTATGACTAAACTTCCATTGTGAACCTGAAGCATTTCAATAAGCCTGTCACTTCCAATAATTCCTTCACTAACTCCTGAATAAAAACTATCTCGATTTAGATAATCCAACCGATCCATATCAAGCTGACTTGAAACCAATTGATGTAAAAAGGGTTTGTCGTGTTTATTTTCAAAAATACTAAGTGCCATTTTTAAATCTGCTCCAAATTCTCGCTCCAAGCGCTTGATAAAAAATCCAGAAATATCCTCATGATTTACTGAGTTTACAATATCGAATTCTAAAGCATGACTGAATGGGCCATGTCCTATGTCGTGCAAAAGAATTGCAAGAAAAACACCGCGCTCTTCTTCATCTGTAATTTCGTGACCTTTTCTCTTCAGTACAGCAACAGCTTGTGTCATCAAATGCATTGCACCCAAAACATGTTGAAATCTTGAATGAATCGCACCTGGATAAACCAAATGACTCAATCCAAGTTGAGAAATTCGTCGCAATCTTTGCATGAACGGATGCTCGATGATATCGAATATTAAATCGTTAGGTATGGCAATAAAACCATAGATTGGATCGTTTATGATTTTCTTCTTATTGTTGCGATTCAATTTTACTTGCAAATGACTACTTTTATTTTTCACTACTAAATTAAGCTAAAAGAATGACTAATTCAGGAAATATCCTTTGGGCAGATGATGAAATTGATCTACTTAAACCACACATACTCTTTTTGGAATCAAAAGGTTACACCGTTGAAGGAGTAACCAATGGTTTAGATGCCCTTGAATTGGCTCAAAGTACTTACTTTGATATTATTTTCCTTGATGAAAATATGCCAGGACTTTCGGGTCTAGAAACATTGACCAAAATCAAAGAGGTCGATCCTAATGTACCCGTAGTTATGATTACCAAGAGCGAGGAGGAACAAATTATGGAAGACGCTATCGGTTCTAAAATTGCTGATTATTTAATTAAACCTGTAAATCAAAATCAGATCCTCATTAGTCTCAAAAAAAACCTAAACCGATCAAAATTGGTTAGTGATATTACCAGCTTAAACTATCGAAAAGAATTTCGACAGCTTGGTATGCAGTTAAATAATAGAATGGACGCTTTAGAATGGACGGAATTATATTCAAAACTGGTATACTGGGAGCTTCAATTGGATAAAATTGAAGATTCAGGAATGAGTGAAATATTTGAAATGCAAAAAAAAGAGGCAAATCAACTGTTTTGTAAATTTATTGAGGACAATTATTTAGACTGGCATAACGGTATTGAAGAGGGTCCATTATTCATACATAATGTTTTAAAAAACAGGATTTTAAAGAACAATATCGCGGATAAAACTTTAGTCTTGGTAATTGACAACCTTCGTTTTGACCAATGGAAAGTGTTGGAACCCGTTTTTAATAAATACTTCGTAAAGGAGAAAGAAGAAATTGTATATTCAATTTTACCAACTGCTACTCAATATGCTAGAAATGCTTTTTTCTCTGGATTAATGCCCTCTGAAATAGCAAAAAAACATCCTCAGTATTGGAAAAATGAAGATGACGAAGGAAGTAAAAATAAATTTGAAGAAGAACTTTTGGAGCAAAACATGAAAAGACTTGGGAAATCGTCTTTGAAATGTTCATATAACAAGATAACCAATGTTAATGCTGGAAAAAAATTGGTTGAACAATTTCACAAACTCAAAGAAAATGACATCAATTTCATCGTTTACAATTTTGTTGATATGCTGTCACATGCACGAACTGAAATGGAAGTTATTAGAGAACTGGCTGATGACGAGTCGGCATATCGATCAATAACAATGTCTTGGTTTGAACATTCTCCTCTTTTAGACATTATAAAGCAGGCAGCAGAAGATAAAATTAAATTAATTATTACTACAGACCACGGAACTATAAAAGTGAATCAACCCGTCAAGATAGCAGGAGAAAGAAATACCAACACCAATCTTAGATACAAGGTTGGCAGGGGCTTAGGATACAAGAGTAAAGAGGTTTTTGTGGTTTCAAACCCGCAGGATGCTTTTCTTCCTAAACAAAAAATGTCAAGTGAATTTGTCTTTGCAAAAGAACAAGACTTCTTCGTTTATCCCAACAATTACAATCATTTTGTAAATTATTATGGGAACACTTTTCAGCATGGGGGAATTTCGATGGAGGAAATGTTGATTCCTTACATTGAAATGAGGTCCAAATAAAATTATCTATAAAACACTTTTATGTCTTGCTTTCCTTAATTTTGCACAATAATGATGGACACACCAAAAAAGAATACAATCATTGAAGGCATTAGGGCTCAGTTTCCAATATTGACTCAGAAGGTTAATGGAAGGAATTTGATTTATTTTGATAATGCAGCGACCTCGCAAAAACCCAAGTCTGTAATTGATAGAATAAGCTCCTATTACGAAAAGGAGAATGCAAATATACATAGAGGTGTTCATACATTAAGTCAAGAGGCCACAACGTCTTACGAACAAGCCAGACAAAAGATAAGCAGCTACCTCAATGCAAGAAGTGAATCGGAAATTATTTTTACCAAAGGAACAACTGACGGAATTAATTTAATAGCCTCTTCGTTTGGTGAACTTCTTAATCCCGGTGACGAAGTTCTTATTTCAGCAATGGAGCATCATTCGAATATTGTACCCTGGCAGCTTTTAGAAACTAGAAAAAAAATCAAGCTTAAAGTAATCCCAATTCATAAGTCTGGAGAAATTGACCTTAAGGAATTTGAGAATTTACTTAATAAAAAAACAAAGCTTGTATCAATAACACACATCTCGAACTCTCTTGGAATTATAAATCCAATTGATGAGATTATTCATAAATCCCATAAAGTAGGTGCTAAAGTACTCATTGATGGTGCTCAAAGCATACAACACGAAAAAATCGATTTACAAGAATTGGATTGTGATTTTTTCGTTTTTTCAGGTCATAAAGTGTATGGCCCTACAGGGATTGGTGTCCTTTACGGAAAAAGTGAACTCTTAAATATAATGCCTCCATATCAAGGCGGTGGTGATATGATTGAAAAAGTCAGTTTTGAAAAGACCACTTTTAATGTCTTACCCTTCAAGTTTGAGGCAGGAACTCCAAATATCGTAGGTGGTATTGCGTTAGGTACTGCATTTGATTTTATAGAATCACTCAATTTTGAAGAGTGTCAAGTACATGAATTGGAACTTCTCCGTTACGCAGAAGAACAATTGAGATCAATATCGGGCATTCAAATATTTGGAAATTCTAAAAACAAGACAAGTGTGATCTCATTTAACGTGGGAAATATTCATCCTTTTGACATAGGAACCTTACTCGACAAGCAAGGAATCGCAGTTCGAACAGGGCACCATTGTACTCAACCAATAATGGATTTTTATCAAATACCTGGGACAATAAGAGTATCATTCAGTATATACAATACTAAAAGTGAAATAGATTTATTTATGGCAGCTTTAAACAAGTCCATTCAAATCCTGAGCTAATGAACTATACCGAAAAACAAAATTCCATTATTGAGGACTTTTCCATGTTTGATGACTGGATGGAGAAATACGAATTAATTATTGACTTGGGAAAAGAAATTGAATTGATACCAACGGAAGATAAACAGGATGATCAACTTATCGAAGGGTGTCAGTCTCGAGTTTGGCTTAAATCCAATTACAAAAATGGCAAAATGTTTTATTACGCAGATTCAGATGCCATAATCACAAAAGGCATCATTTCTTTACTTATAAAAGTCATGAATGGTGAAAAGCCTAAAACAATAGCCCAAGAGGAATTGTTTTTCATAAAAAAAATAGGCCTTCAAGAGCACCTATCTCCTACAAGAGCCAATGGTCTTTTAGAAATGGTTAAGCGAATGAAGTTAGACGCCATAAAAAACATTTAAATGGAAGAATTAGAAAATACAATTGTTGATGTACTTAAATCTATTTATGATCCTGAAATACCTGTTGATGTATATGAATTGGGATTAATTTACGAAGTAAAAATAGACAAAGAATCAAATGTTCAAATTGAAATGACATTGACATCTCCCAATTGTCCTGTAGCGGAAAGCATGCCAAAAGAGGTTGAAGATAAAGTGGCAGAAATAACCGATGTCAAATCAGCAAAAGTGAATATCGTTTTTGATCCTCCTTGGGATAAAGATATGATGAGTGAAGAAGCAAAGCTCGAGCTAGGCTTTTTATAATTTACTTATTCTGAATATATACCTCTACTCTTCTATTAAGAGCCCTACCAACAGATGTATTACTTAAAAACTTGGGCTTGGTTTCACCAAAGGAAACAACCTCAATACGCGAGGAATCAACACCTCTACTCACTAAATACTTCTTGATCGACTCTGCTCTTTTTCTAGCAAGTATTAAATTAAGATCTTCACCTCCCGTAATATCGGCATGACCCGTTAATAGTATTTTTAAGCTCGCATCCGATTTCAAAATATTGGCCGTTTCATTCAATACATTATAAAACTTTCCTTGAACGTATGACTGATTCAATCCAAAATTTATATCACCTATGGTAGTTAGGCTTGACTTGTCTATAACAATAGGGGTTGTATTTGGAGTCTCAGGCGTTACTGGTGTCTCAGGCGTTTCTGGTGTCTCAGGCGTTTCTGGTGTTTCTGGTGTCTCAGGCGTTTCTGGTGTCTCAGGCGTTTCTGGTGTCTCAGGCGTTTCTGGTGTCTCAGGTGTTTCTGGTGTCTCTGGCGTTTCTGGTGTCTCAGGTGTTTCTGGTGTCTCAGGCGTTTCTGGTGTCTCAGGTGTTTCTGGTGTCTCAGGCGTTTCTGGATTTTGGGCCAAATCAAGCGTAACTCCTTTACAGTCTACAGTATTTCCTTCAGGTGTGTTGGGTTCATCATCCATTACATTGATAATTCCATCACCATCATCATCTCTCAATTTCTTCATTAAATTTTGATTGGTACTGTCCAATTTTTTAATCTCTACATCTAGATAAGACATGTCTGGAAAGCATGGCGTGTATGCCCAATCCATATGAGTTTCATTTTTACCCAAATAAAAATTCAATCCTAAACTTCCATTGGCAAGAAAACCATCAAACCCTCTTTGACTATGGGATTGCGTCATGTCAAAAGTATATTGCTGATAGATATGCCAGATAAACGAAATATCTGCAACAAGAGCCACTCTATTTCCTAATTTAATCTGTGGTGTAAAACCTACCACATAATTAAACATTTTATCAGCTAATCCAGAATCAACGCTCTTGATTTGAGATAAACCACCTCCCGTATGAAACAATAAGCTTATGTGATTTGAGAAATTCTCAAATTTGAATGCTCTTCCGATATCCAAAATTAATTGCAAGGAGCTTCGCATGTAGTTCGTTCTAAATTCGAAACTGTTGCCATTTGAACCAAATTCATCATTTTTAATTCGGTCAAAACCTCCATCTACTTTAATGCCGTATTTGTTATTAAACATGTATCGAAGTCCACCTGAAGCATGAAACAAACCTACCGTGTTTGAAAAATATCCTGTAGCGTAAGGTTTTACTGCATTTGTAGCACCACCATTTAAATCCAAAGACCATTTATTGTTTTGCTCAAACTGTGCTTGACCCACGTTTGAAAAAATCAATAAAATTAAAATTAAAAATATCCGAATCATCCCAATGCTTTTCATTCTGAACAAATATAAGCTAAAAACCTTTAATTATTGTATCAATTTCGAGTGAATATAAACTTGCGTAGTTGATAATTAGGAAAATCATAATATTCGATAACGAGATCTTTCGAATTAAACAAAACCAAACTAAATGGAACAATTTCCTGATTGACAGATAGATTCAATACTTCTGAATTTGAATTTACATTCAACGAATCTCCCTCGAAATTAATGCTGTAAGCTTGTCCATTGGCAACATCATCGTCTTGAAAAAACACTACTCCGGAAGAAGTGTTTTCCTCAAAGTTCAGTTTTAATTCACCTTCAACATTATTAAGATAAAAGGTAAATCCCTGACCGTCTACAACCCGCATTTCCTCAAGTACCCATTCTCCAGAAATTTTATTTTCAATTCTTTTTTGTTTTGAGCACGAAAAAAGAATAGAGAATGTAAATACAAAAAGAAATAGCACTTTCAATTTATTCATGAAAATACAATTGAAGAAAGCATTTGAATTCCTTTTTTAATCGCACGAGGGTCGATGTCAAAATTAGGATGATGCAATCCGTTAACGATACCCTTTTCTTCATTTCTTACTCCCAATCTAAAAAAACATACTGGAACTAGTTGACTGTAATAAGCAAAGTCTTCGGAAGTCATTCTCTTAGGTAAATCATGAACCATTTCTGTTCCATAATTATCTATAGCAATATTTCGAATTGCACCCGTTAGCTCTACATCGTTTTTAAGAAAAGGATATCCATGAGAAATATTCAATTTAATCTCTCCTCTATATTTTCTTGAAATATTTTCAGCAATTGTAATGAGTTCAACTTTCGCCACATCCCTCCACTTTTCATCCATTGTTCGAAAAGTACCTTTTATAAATGCTTTTTCAGGAACTACATTGGTTGCTCCTTTAGCTTCAAAATGCCCAAAATTTATTACACTTGGAATATTTTTTGGGGTATTTTCATCTATAAATTGCTTGGCTTGAAGAATGAACTCAGCACCCATAAAAAGTGGATTCACGGTTCGGTCTGGAAGTGCTCCATGCCCTCCTAATCCTTGCACCTCAACATGCAATTCATCACAAGATGCCATATATAAACCTCCTTTAAATCCAAAATGACCATAGTCCAAATCAGGAAATACATGAAGAGCCACCATTTTATCAACCAATGGTGCTTTGAGTCCTCCTTCTCGAATTACGAGAGTGGCTCCTCCTGGGTTTTGTTCTTCTCCAGGCTGGAAAATAAGCTTTACTGGTTGATTTAATTGATTTCTATTTTGATAAATAAACTCTGCAGTCCCAAGTAATATAGAAGTATGTACATCATGACCACATGCGTGCATGACCCCATCAACTTTACTTTTATAAGGCACCTCATTAGCCTCTTGGATTGGCAAAGCATCAAGATCTGCTCTTAAAGCAATACAAGCCATGTTTTCTGAATGATGATCCCCTGAAATTAAAGCGGCAACGCCCGTATCTCCGATTGAAAAATTATCAATACCAATTTCAGATAAAACAGATGAAACAAACTTTGACGTATTGTATTCCTTATAGGACAATTCAGGATTGCGATGTAAATGCTCGCGGTATCCTAAGACCTTGTCATAAATCTTTTCAGAGTAAATCTCAATTTGTTTGAAATCAATCGCCATCTGAAGTTATTGAGGTATAACCCGAAAGAATTAATTTAACTGACACAACAGCCATCAATAGACCGAAGAGAAACTTAACCATTCCTGGCTGTAATTTAAGAGACAACTTGGATCCGAAGTAAGCACCAATAAAAAAGGTCAAGGCAATTACCAAACCATATTTCCAATTGACATCGCCTGACTTCCAGTAATTCATTACTCCTAAAAGAACTACAGGCATCGATAAAATAAATAGGCTGGTTCCTTGTGCCTCATGCTGAGAAAGTCCTGCTAAAAAAACAAGACCCGGTACAATTATAATTCCCCCTCCTACTCCCACAAAACCACTAAGCATACCTGCAGAAATACCAATAGAAAATAGAATTAAAACCGTTTGAATTGTCATGTTTTTTCTTTAAAAATCAAAAATACAAAATCTATTCAACTAATAAATTACATCCTCGAAGATCAGATTTTTCAATTCTTCCCATGAGTTGAAATTTATCCCCATACTTTATTCCCGTGTCCTCTGTGGCGATGAAACTACAGCCGAATACATTGGCGAGGTCTATTATATTGATTCCTCCCCGTTTCTCACCTCCGATAATGGACAAGGGATCATACAAGTCCCTTATGAGAACGCGCATCCATGGTGGACCTTGAAACTGGAAATCCTTGTTGCAATATGCTTGAGAAAGCAGCTCCGTCATTCCGTATTCAGAATACAGACGACTTATATTTAATTCTTTTATAAGTTTTGAATGCAATTCCTCTTTTGACATCTCTTTTCGTCTTCCCTTCATTCCGCCAGTCTCTATCACGATTGCATTACCCAAATTGATTCCTAAATCACATAAATCCAATAGAGAATAAGCCACACCAAAAACAACGAGTTGTTTTCCCAAAACATTTGAATTGGTCACAACCTCTCGGAGTTTATCCAATTCCAAAAGAATAAATTGTGAATCATTATGCTTACTCGTTTCAATCAAATTATTCACCATAAAGACAAGACTTGAATCTCCCTGCTCAACATAATTAGGAAGAAGTCCAATAATTATTTGATCCTCAGGATTTCCAATAAAATTTCGATACGTCCAATCAAATGAATTTTTGTAAATGTCTATATCTGCAACGAAATGGTTGCTTCTTCTCCCTTGTGTACCACTACTTTTAAATACACCTTCATGATTATTGAAAGTATTGGAGATGATTTTTCTTGATTTATAAAAGGATATGGGTAAAAATGGGATTTCGATTAATTGACTCGGATTCACTTTTCCCAATGCGGATGCATATTCAGAATACACCTCACAATGACTATACTGATACCTAAAAACTTCAAAAGCCAGGTCTTCAAATTCCTGGGTTGAATGATTTTTGAATATTTTATTTCGCCATTTCACGGAAGTAAAGTTATTTAATATCATCCTACATATAATAATAATCTAACTACTTTTGAACGAAAATCAACTCTTATTGTTAAACAATCGAGTGAAAATTAAACTAAATTGAAAAATACTTGTGTTTTATTGATTCAATTAGGAACACCCGACAGTCCTAAAACAAGAGATGTTCGAAGATATCTTTCTGAGTTTTTAAATGATCCAAGGGTAATTGATTTGCCGTTTTTAGCTCGGAAACTATTGGTTAACGGAATTATTGTTCCTTTTAGAGCTCCGAAATCGGCAAAAATATACCAAGAACTTTGGGACATGAATGGTGGTATTTCTCCGTTAATCACACATACTGAAAATGTGAGTGAGCTTCTTCAAAAAAAAATGGACGAGCATGTAACCGTAGAATTTGCCATGCGATATCAGAATCCATCCATGGATATGGTTCTTGAAAAAATCAGAAAAGTAAATTACGACAAAATTATTGTCATCCCTCTTTTTCCTCAGTACGCTAGTGCTTCCAGTGGATCGGCTATTGAAAAAGCCATGAACATTATCAGAAAATGGTGGGTCATTCCAGAAATCAAAATTGTAAGTCAATTCTGGGATTCTGAAGGATATATCAACTCCATTGTAGAAAGAAGCAAAGCCTTTGACCTTAAATCGTATGATCATGTATTATTTTCATACCATGGACTACCTGAGCGGCATGTAGATAAAGTTTATGAGGGAACTGATTTGTGTGCTGATCAACCCTGCGAATCAGAATTAAACGATAAGAATAAGTTGTGTTACAAGGCAACCTGTTATGCTACTACAAGATTAATCGCCGAAAAATTAAATCTTAAAGATTCTGACTACACCGTTTGTTTTCAGTCAAGATTAGATAAAAAATGGCTTACTCCATTTTCGGATGAAATAGTTGAGGAATGGGCAAAAAAAGGTGCCAAAAAATTACTGGTATTTTCACCCGCTTTTGTAGCTGATTGTCTTGAAACTCTCGTGGAAATCGGATCGGAATATCAAGAAATATTTGAAGAACATGGTGGTAAAACAGTAGATCTTGTTCCGAGTAGCAATGACCACCCTGAGTTTATTTCATGTCTGAATGAATTGGTATTAAACGCTTAGTTATTTGTGCGTCATTGAATAGTTTGTTAATTTTGCACCTCATTTAAAGAAGATTATGTCAAATACAACAGAAAAAATGTCTTATAAAGTAAAAGATATTTCCCTTGCAGATTGGGGAAGAAAAGAAATTAAACTTGCTGAAGCAGAAATGCCAGGTTTAATGAGCCTTAGAGAAGAATTTGGTGCATCCAAACCTCTTACAGGAGCAAGAATTGCAGGTTGCTTACACATGACGGTTCAAACGGCAGTACTCATAGAAACACTTGTAGAACTTGGTGCTGATGTGACTTGGTCTTCTTGTAATATATTCTCTACACAAGATCACGCGGCAGCAGCAATTGCAGCGGCAGGAGTTCCTGTTTATGCCTGGAAAGGAATGAATGATGAGGAATTTGATTGGTGTATTGAACAAACATTATTTGCATTTAAAGGTGGTGAACCTCTTAATATGATTTTAGATGATGGTGGTGATTTAACCAATATGGTATTTGATCGTTATCCTGAATTGACTGCGAACATCAAAGGTCTTTCTGAAGAAACGACGACAGGAGTTCATAGGTTATACGAAAGAAAAAACAATGGAACGCTTGTTATGCCTGCAATCAATGTGAATGATTCAGTAACAAAATCTAAGTTTGACAACAAATACGGTTGTAAAGAATCCTTGGTTGATGCCATTAGAAGAGCTACAGACACAATGATGGCAGGTAAGGTTGCCGTTGTTTGTGGATATGGAGATGTTGGTAAAGGCTCAGCGGCTTCTTTAAGAGGAGCGGGAGCAAGAGTGATTGTAACAGAAGTTGACCCGATCTGTGCATTGCAAGCCGCAATGGACGGTTTCGAAGTGAAAAAATTAGATAGTGTTGTTCACAACGTGGATATCGTTGTAACCACTACTGGAAATAAAGACATCGTTGTAGGTTCTCATTTTGAAAAAATGAAAGACAAAACAATCGTATGTAATATTGGCCATTTTGACAACGAAATTGACATGGCTTGGCTGAACGGTACTTATGGTGATAGCAAAATTGAAATCAAACCACAAGTTGACATGTACAATATCAAGGGAAATGAGATTATCCTTCTAGCTGAAGGAAGATTGGTAAATCTTGGATGTGCTACAGGGCACCCATCCTTTGTAATGTCTAACTCATTTACAAACCAAACATTAGCTCAGCTAGAGCTTTGGGAAAATTCAGATAATTATGAGAATGATGTATACATGCTTCCAAAAGCACTAGACGAAAAGGTAGCCCGTTTGCACCTTGCAAAAATTGGTGTTGAGCTTGAAGAGCTTTCTACGGATCAAGCAGATTATATTGGTGTTAAAGTTCAAGGCCCTTACAAGCCAGAGCACTACAGATATTAAGAATACAAGTTGTTCTTCAAAAGAAAAGCGAGCCAATGGCTCGCTTTTTTTATGATACTATTTTAAGTATCAATTTTCTATATTAAGCCAATACTGTATTATTCAGCTTGCTCGATCAGTTTTAACTTTTCTGAAATCATTCTTTTACCCATATTGTATTTCTCAATACCATAATCCTTTTTATTTTCTTCAAGCATTCTATCACAATACAAGAAATACTTTTTAGCCAAATCACTAAATCCGAGACTAAAGTACAAGTCAGCTGTAAAAAATAAAGCGTATATATCAACTCTTTTGTCATATTCATGTTCAACCGTTATTTTTTCTTGGAAGCTTAACAATAATTGTTTTGCAGCTTCTATCTGCTCAAACCTTTTAAAGACAATTGCCATTTGTAGAAGTTCATTCTGTTTTACTGTAAAATCTTCTTTACTATCAAGGTCTTTGAGGTATTCAATAAGATTTTTAACATCAAAGAATTGAAATTTGAAATACGCCTTGAAAGCATTCATCACCCCTATTTGGTATACTGAGTTATGGGTTTCTGATTCAAAAAGCTCCTGTACAATATTCATGTCTGTCAGTGTTTTTAAAGACGCATTGAACGCAACACTGTTTTCAATCCATGAATCCCCATAACGAGTTTGACAGGTGTAATAAAAATCTAGTGAGTTTTTAAATGTAGATTGATTTTTAATAAGGTCTACCAACTGACCTTTATCATAATTGAAGTTTGCATCTATTGAAAAGATCACGTCAAACAGCTCAGGCTTTTTGATCATGGTGTAATTCATAAATGTGCCGCCATTAGAATGCCCTATTCCTATTTTAGTAGGAATGGTTCGGTAGTTTTTATCTACATAGGGCATTACACTATTCTCTATGAAATCACTAAAATCATCCGCACCGCCCAATTCACCGTATTGCTCTTGAACGGTCTCAGGATGTACATTTTTAGGTAAAAAATCAATATTGCGGTATGGAGAAGCAATGCCCACGACAATCATCGGTCGTAATCCATTATTCTGAAAAGCTACAGTCGTATGAACCGCATCAAAAAACTCTCTATTTTGTGCATCTAAAACATAAACAACTTCAAAGCTTCTCGATTGATCAAAATATTCAGGGGGAGTATAAATCAATAATTCTCTTTTACCGAAATCCTTTTCTCCTTTGAGTTTAATTTTTTCAATTTTCTGAGCGAAGAAACCATAAGAGCATAAAATCAATACGAGAGTTAAAATAGTTTTCATTGGTTGATTTTTAAATATTTAATAACGGTTCTAAGAAATAGAATTCCACAATATATAAATAATACATCCAAATAAAGACAAACTTGGAGCAATGTTCTCCATTCATTTTTCATTGTACACCAATTAACTATAGCTTTGATTACTCTAAAAAGACTTTCATTTCACGAATACCCTATTGAAAATTTACTGAATTGAGCCAATAAAAATATAGAGATTCAAAATCAAATAGAATAGAGCCGGTAGGGAAACCCACAAGCTATCCTTGGTTCTCATTCGGACCAGTAAGCCACAAAACATGAGTAAGGCAAGACAAAATGAGGACAAAACCAGCAAGGGATTAAATAGCAAACCTAAAAATATTCCAGAAGCTCCTAAAAACTGACAGACTATTATTACTCTTCCTAAATTTTCCATTCCCAATCGTACCAACTCCTCTCTCATTCTTGAAGAAATGAAGTAATAAAAAGAATACCCAAAAAAGGAAAAACCAGAAATTAGAATACAGATTTTATAAAAATCCATCCAAAATTAATTCATAGAATCTAAAGCGATAAAAGCACAAAGAAGCAACAAAATCAGAGAAGGAAGGTGCTTTATGAAAGTATTATTGATCTTAAAATGAAAACCTTGAGCTGCAATCATAAAGACTCCCATGAGCAATGAAGAAACCAATACCAAAGACGGAAACCAAATACCGGTGATTAATAAGGTCGCTAAAGCGATTTTCGAAACCCCCACTATATTTCGGGTCAAGTCATTTAGTCCGAATGATTTAAATTCTGTTATGACATTGTGATACCTAAAGGTCCAAACATATGAAACTGATAAGGCTACGGCAATCTGAGCAACTATTAATAAATTTTCCATTTTTCTTTTGATTTGATTGTAACTACTGGCACGTATGAATATTAATTTTTCACGTAACGTGCGTTATTGATAATACAATTTGACTGAAAATTTGTTCGCAATTTATTACAAAACAAAAGGTTTTTCTAAAGGAAATCAATGACTTTTAAAAAGGACCAACAAACATAAAAAAAAGAGAATTGAACCAACTTACTTTTTGCTTAATTGAAGTGCAGAATTTGATTAAACCTTGAAATCTGGTTTGCATCTAAATGGTTGAAGTTAGTGCATTTTATACTGCTCAATGGCATCATTAAGGATATCAATTGCTTCTGTTTTGTTTCCGTATCCTCGAGATTTTATTAAATCAGGACCTTTGTAATTTTCAAACCAAAGCTTTATTATTTCCAATACACCGTCATAAGAATCTTCCAACTCATTCATATTATTTACATCTATCATTGGAGAATCTGAGGATATTGCAATTAACTTATCGTCGCGCTCTCCCCGATCTAAAAGATACAACACACCTATAATTTTACACGTCACAATACGTTCTCGAGGAGTACTTGGCCCAAGCACCAAAATGTCCAATGGGTCACCATCACCACCCGACTCTTTGGGTAACAATGTTGATGGAATCATACCATAATTACCTGGATAACCTATGTAATTTATCTTTCTTGGTTTTCCATTCATAGATTCCCATTCCAACTTTCCATTAGATTTATTAAGCTCCCACTTATCTATAGTTCCAGCCGGAATCTCTATCAACGCATTGACAAATCCATCGTCCGTGTACGGTGTAGTATTTGTCAATATGCTCAGTGTGTCTTTTGACTGATCAAGTTTGGATTTCTTAGGATTTTCATTACCATCCGGTGCCTTACAGCTAATGCAAAACAAAAGAATACAGCAAATAAAAATCTTATTAAACATGTCGATTTTAATTAACCGAATAGTTAAGAAGTCTGCTTTTTGATTAGATTCAATGCAGAACCTGCTTCAAACCACTCAATTTGGGAAGCATTGTAAGTATGATTTAAAGAAACATTTTCTTTCGAACCATCAACATGAACGACCTCTAATGTTAAAGGTTTTCCTGGTGCAAAATCTGATAAATCAACGAAGTTGAATGTGTCATCCTCCTGAATCTTGTCGTAGTCGCTTTCATTGGCAAAAGTCAAACCAAGCATTCCTTGTTTTTTTAGGTTCGTTTCGTGAATTCTTGCAAAAGATTTTACAATCACTGCAGCCACTCCCAAATGTCTTGGCTCCATCGCGGCATGCTCCCTAGACGATCCTTCTCCATAATTGTGATCTCCGACAACAACCGTAGAAATACCCGCGGCCTTATAAGCTCTCTGCGTTGCTGGAACAGCACCATAATCACCTGTAAGTTGATTTTTAACAGTATCTGTTTTCATATTGAAAGCATTCACTGCTCCAATCAAACAGTTGTTTGAAATATTATCTAGATGCCCTCTGTAACGCAACCATGGTCCCGCCATTGAAATATGATCGGTCGTACATTTTCCGTGCGCTTTTATCAAGAGTTTGGCATCAGTAATTTGATTACCCAATGGAGTAAAGGGCGTCAATAACTGAAGGCGTTCAGAACTTTCTGAAACAACAACATTTACTCCCGAACCATCCACTTCTGGAGCTTGAAAGCCTGCATCCTCAACGTCAAAACCTTTTGGAGGCAACTCAAAACCAACTGGCTCATCTAGTCGAACCTCTTCCCCATTTTTGTTTATTAAGGTGTCTGTGGTTGGGTCAAAGTCTAATCTTCCTGAGATCGCTATTGCTGCAACCATTTCAGGTGATGTAACAAATGCATGCGTATTTGGATTTCCATCCGCACGTTTGGCAAAGTTTCTATTGAAAGAATGCACAATCGTGTTTTTAGGAGCATTTTTAGGATCACTATACCGACCCCACTGTCCTATACATGGCCCACAAGCATTGGTAAATATTTTTGCACCCAAATCTTCAAAGTTTTTTAATAAACCATCTCTATCTGCGGTATATCTCACTTGCTCTGAACCAGGGTTGATTCCAAAATCTGCTTTTGCCTCTACCCCTTTTTCAAAAGCTTGTTTGGCAATAGAAGATGCTCTGGACAAATCTTCGTATGAAGAATTCGTACACGAACCGATTAAGCCCCATTCCACATTTAAAGGCCAATCATTTGCTGTTGCTTTTGCAAGCATTTCCTCACCAGCCTTTGTGGCAAGATCAGGAGAAAAAGGACCATTGATAAGTGGTTTTAGTTCATCTAAATTAATTTCTATCACTTGGTCAAAATAAGCTTCTGGATTAGAATAAACCTCATCATCACCCGTAAGATGTTCGGCAATTCCATTGGCAGCATCAGCCACATCATCACGACCCGTTGAACGCAAATAACGCTCCATCGACTCATCATATCCGAAAGTTGAGGTAGTTGCACCAATCTCGGCGCCCATATTACAAATGGTACCTTTACCTGTACAAGACATGGATTTAGCTCCATCTCCAAAATATTCTACGATTGCGCCTGTACCACCTTTAACGGTAAGAATTCCTGCTACTTTTAAAATTACATCTTTTGGTGATGTCCAACCATTTAATTTTCCTGTGAGTTTGATACCAATTAGCTTTGGAAACTTTAATTCCCATGCCATTCCAGCCATTACGTCAACGGCATCCGCTCCACCAACACCAATAGCCACCATTCCAAGTCCTCCAGCATTTACAGTGTGTGAATCCGTTCCAATCATCATTCCTCCTGGGAAAGCATAATTTTCTAAAACTACCTGATGAATAATTCCTGCACCTGGCTTCCAAAAACCTATTCCATATTTATTTGATACCGAATCTAAAAAGTTAAATACCTCAGAGGATTGATTCATCGCATTTTGCAAATCACTATCAGCTCCCATTTTGGCCTGAATTAAATGATCACAATGTACCGTAGTTGGAACAGCTACTTTGGCTTTTCCCGCTTGCATAAATTGCAATAATGCCATTTGAGCTGTTGCATCCTGACAAGCAATTCTATCAGGGGCAAAATCAACATATGATTTGCCTCTGGCATGAGCCGTATTTGCATTACCCGTCCACAAATGAGCATAAAGAATTTTTTCCGATAGTGTTAATGGCTTACCAACTGCTTTTCTAGCTGCCGCAATTCGCTCCGGGTACCTCGCGTACACCTCTTTAATCATTTCAATATCAAATACCATTATTCTGTTTTTCTTTAAAACGCGAATTTAAAGAATTTGATTGAAGAATCAAGGGCTTACAACGGCATTGTTAAAAAAAAGCAGATGTAAAAATGAAAATGATCGAAAATAGCCATCATATTTAATGATTCTTATTTTTTACATTTGCCCAATACAAAACCCTTTCAATTAATGAATCTTAACAAGATAAACGTTATTGACCTTTCCACAGTACTTGCTGGTCCTTCCGTTGGTAGTTTTTTAGCAGAATTAGGGGCGAAAGTGACTAAAATAGAACACCCTAATACCCCAGATGTTACCCGCTCATGGAAATTGGAATCAGAAAAATCAAGCAATAAAACCTCAGCTTATTTCTCAAGTATTAATTACAAAAAGAATTACATTCAATTGGATCTTTTAGACGAAAAGGACTATAAAAAATTTATAGATAAAATAAAAACAGCAGATATTCTTATCTCAAATTTTAAAAAAGGGGGTGATGTTAAATTGAAAATTACGGATTCAGCATTGAGAAAGATCAATCCAAACTTAATTATCGCCAAGATTACAGGGTTTGGTCTTGACAGTGATCGTGTGGCTTATGATTTAATTCTTCAGGCAGAAAGTGGATTTATGTCAATAAATGGTGAAAAAAATGCAGAACCATTGAAAATGCCAGTAGCTTTGATTGACGTTCTTGCAGCCCATCAGCTCAAAGAGGCGATTCTTTTAGCAATACTTCACAGACATTTGGAAGGTGAAGCAAAAACGGTCCATGTATCTCTCTATAATGCGGCGGTTTGCAGCTTAACGAATCAAGCGAGCAATTACTTAATGACAAAAAAAATACCTGAAAGACTTGGCAACTTGCACCCCAACATAGCACCATACGGGGAGATCTTTAAAACAAAAGACAACAAACGGATTACCTTTGCAATTGGAAGCAGCAGACATTTTATTGACCTTTGCAATACTCTGCAATTGAAAATTACAGAGGATCAGGATTTTGCAACAAACCAATTACGGGTTCAAAACAGAGGAAAACTCGAAACATTAATTCAACAAAAAGTGAAGCATTTGAATTCAGAAGAACTTATGAATCAATTGCACCATTTAAATGTGCCTTGTGCTTTCATCAAAAATATTAATGAGGTTTTAGATAGTAATATGTCCCAAGATTTAATTCGTTTAGAGATTATCGACGGTGAACCAACCTCTAGGATAACAAGTATTGGATTTAACTGGATGGATTAAATTGAAATAAATACCTACAAGAATGAACATGGACGAAATTGTATTAAGTGAATTAATAGAACTACTTACTGAAAACAAAGCGACATTATTTGATCATATTGCCGCAGAACGTACCAATCACATCAATGTTGTTGTAGAAAACTTATATCAAGCGCACAATGCTTCTGCTGTTTTAAGAACATGCGATTGTTATGGAATAAACAAGATGCATATTATAGAAAATGTGAATAAATACAAGGTTAATAGTGATATTGCTCTGGGTGCAGGGAAATGGGTAGAAACTGAAACCCATATAGAAGGTGAACAACCCACTTTAGAGTGCATTAAGACGTTAAAACAAAGAGGATATAAAATATTGGCAACGACACCTCATACCGATGATTATAACATTTATAATGTACCTATTCATGAACCCATGGCCGTTTTCTTCGGAACAGAAATGAATGGGCTTTCTGATGAAGTAATAAATGAAGCCGATTACAAAGTGAATATTCCGATGTACGGATTTACAGAAAGCTTTAACATCTCAGTTTCTGCCGCAATATTGTTGAGCAGTTTAAGGAAAAGACTTGAATCATCTGAATTGAATTGGAAACTGAATAAAGAAGAACAAACCAAACTAAAAATTGAATGGTGCAAACGAACTTTAATTAAGGGAAAACAGATTGAAAGAGAAGTTAGACGAAGAATAATTGGAAAAGAATTGTAAATTTGAAATTAGATAATTAACAAAAAAGTATAATCATGGGTAAAGGAGATAGAAAAACGGCTAAAGGAAAAAGAACAATTGGCTCTTATGGCGTTTCAAGAAAAAGAAAGGAAAGCGTAAAATTTGTTGCCAAGCCCAAAAAGAAAAAAGCTGCTCCCAAAAAAACAGTTGATTCCGCTGAAAAACCAGTAGCAAAAAAAGCAGCTCCTGCAAAAAAGAAAGCTTCAACAGCTAAGAAAAAAGCGCCCACTGCAACGAAAAAAGAGTCCGAAAAGAAAGACTAAACACGTTAAAACAGTTTTTTTTTTAACATTTGGAATAAATTTTCAAAAATTTAACCTGCACGTTAAATAGTTTTTAGACTTTTGCTAAAAACATATTTACATGAAACATAATTTTGGCGCGGGTCCGTGCATTCTACCGCAAGACGTTTTTCAAGAAGCTTCTCGCTCTGTTGTCGATTTCAATGGTCTATCAATCCTTGAAGTATCTCACAGGCACAAAGATTTCGTAGCCGTCATGGACGAAGCTACTGACCTTGTCAAGAAAGCATTAAATGTTCCTGAAAGATATTCGGTTATTTTTCTACAAGGTGGTGCTTCATTAGGTTTTTTAATCAGTGCTTTGAATATGATGAGAGATACTAAAAAAGCGTCATATATCAATACTGGAACATGGTCCAAAAAAGCCATGACTGAGGCTAAAAAAGCAGGATTTGAAGTTATTGAAGCGGCAAGCTCTGCTGACACGAACTTCAATTACATTCCAAAAAACATTAACTTTAATGTTTCCTCTGATTATGTACATTTCACTTCCAATAACACCATTTTCGGAACTCAGTTTAAAGAAATGCCCAAGACTTCACTTCCTTTGATTTGTGACATGTCTTCAGACATTTTTTCTAGAGAAATTAATGTTGCTGATTTTGATTTGATTTATGCTGGTGCTCAAAAGAATATGGGACCTGCAGGAACAACTTTATATATTGTTAAGGATGAAATATTAGGAAAATCGACCTCTGATTTCATGCCAACCTATTTGGATCTCAAAACACATGCTGAAAAAGAGAGCATGTTCAATACTCCTCCGGTATTTCCGGTATATGCATCAATGCTGAATTTACGCCATTTGATTAAAAATGGTGGTGTCAAGGGTGCACAAGAAAGAAATGAAGCCAAAGCCGATTTACTCTACAATGAAATTGACAACAATCCATTGTTTGAAGGAACTGTCGCAAAAGAAGATCGTTCCAATATGAACGTTACTTTCCTTATGAAGGATGATTCAAGATTGGATGAGTTTAACAAAATGTGGCAAGAAAATGACCTTGTAGGACTTAAAGGACACCGATCCGTTGGAGGCTTCAGAGCTTCTATGTACAATGCACTCCCCATTGAAAGTGTACAGGTACTGGTTGATTTAATGAAACAATTCTCAAATAAAGGATAAAAAAATATGATAAAAATATTAGCAAACGATGGTATATCTGCTAGTGGAGTTAACGCCCTTGAAGCAGCAGGATTTACAGTAATTCTTGATAAAGTTGAACAAGACAATTTGATCGATTTTATTAATCAAGAACAAGTTGTTGGAGTCTTGGTACGTAGTGCGACAACTGTTCGTCAAAATGTAGTTGATTCGTGCCCAAGCCTAAAGCTTATCGGAAGAGGTGGTGTAGGAATGGACAACATTGATGTCGCCTATGCTAGAGAAAAAGGATTGACCGTAATCAATACACCTGGTGCTTCCTCACAATCCGTTGCTGAGCTCGTTATGGGACATTTATTTGCAGTATCTCGCTTTTTGTATGCTTCATATAAAAATATGGGGGATGGTGAATTTGCAAAGCTCAAAAAGAGCTATGCCAAAGGAGTCGAGTTACGAGGAAAAACAATCGGGATTATTGGATTTGGCCGAATCGGACAGAGCCTAGCGTCCTACGCTTTAGGTACAGGAATGAAAGTTGTTGCCATTGACCAATATACCGAAACAGCGACTATCTCCTTAAACGTTGGAGGCAAAAATGTTGAAGTTCAAATTACGCCAACCAATGACTTATCATCAGTGATTGGTGACCTAGATTATATTTCTTTACACGTCCCCAAGCAATCAGATGGAAGTGCAGTTATTCAAATGAAAGAATTTGAAATGATGAAAAAGGGTGTGCGTATTGTTAATGCCGCTAGAGGCGGTGTCATCAATGAAGACGACCTTAAAGAAGCCATTTCGAGAGGAATTGTGGCCGCTGCTGCACTTGATGTATTTGAGAACGAGCCCAATCCTGATGCGTCCTTAACATCTCATGAAAGTATTGCCTGCACACCACATATCGGTGCTGCAACAGTTGAGGCACAAGACCGAATCGGAACCGAGCTTGCGGATCAAATTAAGGCAGCCTTGGGCTAATGAGCTATTACAGTACAACTCATCAAACATAATACACGCCAATTTTTAAGTGATTTTAAGCTAAATAAATAATCGTTATTGACAATTACAAATAATGCTTATATTTAGGTGGAACCTACTGATGAAAACAAGAATTACTACATTACTTATTACCTTATTTACATGTTCAATCAATGCGCAGAACGTAAACATCCCAGATGTCAACTTTAAAGCTTATTTACTAGGCAATTTAGCCATTAACGAAATAAACGCCTCGGTATGACAAAAAAATCACTCTACTTAATATTAATAATTTTAGTTTCTCAATCTTGCCAAACCGTTAAAAATAATGGCGTTTTCACAATCTATTTGGTTAGACATTCAGAAAAAGATGTATCATTCAATAATTCCGCAGACCCTCCACTCACTCATTGTGGTGAGCAAAGATCAAAAAGTATAAGTAATTTTTTTAAAGATGTCCCTATTGAAGCAATATACAGTACAAGTTATACCCGTACCAAAAACACAGCTTTTCCTACAGCCAAATCAAAAAGTCTCGAAATACAAGAGTATGATGGAGAAACCCTCATTGATTTCTCAAAATTATTGCGCAAGTGCAAGCAAGATGCTCTAGTGGTTGGACATAGTAATACCACAGGTGTTTTGGCAGGCCTTCTGGTCGGAGAAGAAATTGGAGAATTTGATTTGGGCATTTATGATAGAATATACCAGGTGGTTCTTCGTAAAAAAAGAGGGAGGCTTCATTTATTGCATACTTCATTTTCGTGTAATTCTGAATAAGATATACGATCTCCAGCCTTTAAATTCTCTATAAACCGTTTTACTCATTAGAGGAGTATTGAAATCAAAATGCTGTTTTTAATATCAAACAAACATTTGTACCTTGGGGGCAGATTTAAATAAGTCTAACCAAACCATTTACAACCACTATGAAATTATATTTATCCCTCCTTTTTGCAATTTTTGCTTACAATTATTCATGTAGTCAGGTTAATATTGACAATTACTCGGTAAATGCCCTAGGACAAGTTCAACTATCAATTCAAGGACAAGTTGGAAAGTATTACATATTGCACGCGCAGCACTCTCCAACTTTTAATTGGGCTGTTTCGATGACAATGGGTGTTAATGGGACCATGGTCATCTCTGAACCCAACGGAGCTTATCCTGAAGCCAATTATTCCATCACAGAACATGATGTAGCATTCCCAGATGATTATGATGGAGATGGAATAGATGATGTTACAGAATTTAACAACATGCCTACTGATGCCCCCATCAACTTTGCGGATCCTGTTGCATTTATTGATGGAGCAACATCCATACCAGATGCTCAAACCTTTATGGATTTGGCAACAATAAATAATGTGGGTTGGGCGCCATTTCTGGATGGGCAATTGTATGTAAAGTTCGGAATACTAGATAGAGATACACCTGAACCTAAAGTTTATTTTATCAATAGCAATACATATACAATTCATGCGACCTTTTTCAATTCAATTGGTGCTTCGGTTGTAGGTGATGACAGTTCTGGAGAGATTGTTTTTAATCCCAACGAAATTACTCCGACTGGAGTTATCGGTACTTATTCATTCAATTTCTCGTTTGGCAACACTTATGATTTTGAGGCTTCTCAAAGAACGTATGAACTATTGGCAGCGAACATGCCATTCCTTCAAAATAACATGAACCACTTTATCGGACAGGCCGATGAAAACAATTACCTCAATAACTACGCTGACGGTTTTGTAGGATCTAGAATTGATGTGGTTCTAGAAAGTGATGTTTTCGCCGAAATCAATTACATCCCTTTTCATGAAGCAGAAGGATATGGATTCTTTAAACATATGGATGATTTGAACGAAACTCCGGGAAGTAGAGACATAGTGCTTTACGATGCATTGCCAAATTCATTGCCACGAGTTGGGGGAATAATGACTTCAGTCATACAAACACCATTATCTCACGTAAATTTAAGAGCAATTCAAGACAACGTTCCCAATGCCTACATCTCAGATCCTTTGTCGATTGATTCAATATCAAATCTTTTGGGAAGTTATATTTATTATAAAGTTGAAAACGAGACCTTTCAGATACGAGAAGCCACTTTGGAGGAAGTGAATGCTTGGTATGAAGATCTTAGGCCAACTGAACCGCAAATTCCTATTCGGGATTTGAGCATAACAGAAATTAAGCCCTTAGACTCAATTGAATTCGAAATGTCTGCAGCTTTTGGAGCTAAATGCTCTAACGTTGCGACAATGAGATCTTTTGGATTCCCTGAAAGTACGATTCCTGATGGTTTTGGAATTCCATTTTATTATTATGATGAATTTATGCTTTTCAACAATTTTTATGAAGAGGCACAAGTAATGATCGACAATCCAACATTCCAAAATGACATCAACTTTCGGATTGAGAGACTAAAAGATTTTAGAAGAGACATTAAGGATGCACCCATGCCTCAATGGATTATGGATGATTTACAAGCCATGCATGATGATTTTCCAGAGGGAACAGCTGTAAGGTGTCGATCAAGCACGAATAATGAGGATTTACCTGGATTTAGTGGAGCCGGTTTGTATACTTCAAAAACACAACATTTGGATGAAGGACACATTTCGAAATCCATTAAGCAAGTTTATGCAAGTATGTGGAATTTTAGAGCATATGAGGAAAGAGATTTTTACCGTGTTGACCACTTTATGGCAGCTATGGGCGTATTATGTCACCCGAATTTTCAAAATGAAAAATCAAATGGCGTTGGAATTAGTATTGATCCCATTTATGACACAGAAGGTACGTTTTATTTAAACACCCAAGTAGGAGAATCACTGATTACAAATCCTGACCCGAATTCGGTTCCTGAAGAGATATTATTATATGAAGACCCGACTCAAGCAGGTGGCTACCTTGTATTGAGATTGTCCAATTTGGTGAATCCAGGAGAACTCGTAATGGACCAAATCTATCTAGATCAAATGAGAGATTACCTATCTGTTATTCATGATGAATTTGAAATACTTTATGATGTTGTCGGAGCTGAAGGTTTCGGAATGGATATCGAGTATAAAGTGACCGCCGAAGACCAATTGGCAATTAAACAAGCGAGACCATGGGTTTCGTTTTGGGCTGATATAAATGGTGATCGGGATTTGGGTGTTACAGCTATTGTAGACCCTGTATCATCTTCTGGCCTTGGAAGTAATGAGTTGGTAACTATTAATGTTGCCAATCAAGGATTAAACGACATGAGTGATTTTGATATTGAGTTAATGATTGATGGTCAATCAATTGAAACGATATCAGTTCCTCAAACCATACAGCCTTTTAATGACGCTGACTTTCAGTTTTCAGCACCACAAGACTTTTCAACTATTGGAGATTATAATATCATGGCTATTGTGAGTCACGATGATGATGAATATGGCAATAATGATACCCTAAACGTTATGATCAGCAAAGTTTATGCATTAGATGGTGAACTCTCTATTGGAGAACTCGAGGTGGTTTGTAATGATGAGGTTGAACTTAAGGCCATCATTAACAATGAAGGCGAAACTACTATAACTGATGTGGCGATTGAAGTGGTTGTTAATGGCTTAGTCGTTGATGTAATTAATGCTGCGATTGATGTACCTTTCCAGGAACAAGACAAGATAGAAATCACCATTAGCAACAACCTACAACAAAGCAATAATAACATCACCCTGAACCTGATAAGTATCAACAATCAAGCTGATGAAAACTTAACAAATAACTCTGCATCAACATCTACTACACTTGATTCAGATTATGATTTTATTACGCTCATAATTAACCCTGATGATTATCCTAATGAAACATCCTGGGAAATCATTAATGAAAATACAGATAAGCTCGTGTCTTTTGGTTCATTGCCTAATGGCAGTCAATATGTCGAAGACATTTGTATTGATTATAACTCATGCTTTTCTCTATATTTCTACGATTCTTATGGAGATGGAATCTGTTGTGCCTACGGAATTGGTGACTTTCAAGTATTAAATTCGTCAGGAGTTCAACTTGTAGTAAACAATGGTGAGTTTGATTCTGAAGTTGTTGAAGTATTTTGTCCAGATGGAACAGGATGTGAAATTACAGCCACTGTAAACGTATCCCATTCATCCTCAGTCGCTACTAATGATGGAACCATCACAATTAATACGAGTTCAGGACTGAGTCCTTTTCAATACAGTATTGATGGTGGACAATCATTTACAACCACAAATACATTCAGTGATTTAGCTCCTGGAGTTTATAGCATATTCGTGCAAGGTGCTACTGGGTCCTGTTCTTATCAAGAAACTGTGATAATTGAAGCTTGCGAATTAACTACGGTCGAAATAATAGCAACCGACGTTCCTTCTGTGGTATCAACAAGTGGTTCGATTGAAATCACTCCTACTTCGGGGCAAGGTCCTTACATGTATAGCATTGATGGAGGACAAAACTTTGAATCATCAAATATTTTCACAGACCTACCTGTAGGAACTTACAATGTAGTTGTCATAGATGAATCGAGTATCTGTTTATATGAAGAGAGTGTTCCTATCGTTGTTGAAGGAGCGGGTATTGATGGAGAGCTTTTAACAAATGGGATCATGCTTTATCCGAATCCAACTAAAAACGATTTTGTAATAGAAATCGAATCTGTTTCTGCGCTATCTGAAACTTTGCAAATTGAAACCTATGATAAATTGGGTCGAACAATACAAACAGGATCAATTTCAAAAGATGGCAATGGGAAAACAACAATTTCTTTAAACGGTTATGTTTCTGGAACTTATTTTATAAAGTGTTTTAATAACTCGTTTGAAAAACATTTTAAAGTGGTGAAGATTTAGATTTAAAGTTCTTTAAATAATCATTATTGAAATATGAAAAAATCAAATTGGGATTTAAATTGTAACTGCCTAGTAGTTGGGTCTCTCTAATTAAAAAAGTTTTCTAGCGAAAAGAAGCAATTGGTACTATTAAATTCAATGAGATTAAAAGTCTAAGAATAATTAAAATACATGAATATTACTCGATTGATTTTTACATTATGTATGGTTTGTACATCCTATGCACAAGAAAGTTTAAATATAAACTTAGTTTTTCATTGGGATGACCCCTCTATTCCAGCAGAACCTTTTTATAACCTCAATTATAATGAAGTTTGGGGTATTGCCATAAACGGTAGAGAATACGCAATTATAGGATCCTCAATTGGATCACATATTTTTGACGTTACCGATCCAGCCAATTCGATAGAGGTTGAATTCATCCCTGGAGCATCAGGTGAAGTAATTCATAGAGACTATCACGATTACCAAGGCTATTTATATATTGTATGTGATGAGGGGCCTGGAACGCTTCAGATAGCTGATTTAAGCTACCTTCCAGATTCTGCACCAGTTGTATATGATTCAGACGCATTATTTAGCCGTACACATAATATATTTATTGATTCACTTAATGGTATTTTGTACAATACCAATGGAGGGGTATATTCTCTAGAAGACCCTGAAAATCCTATTGAAATAGCCAATGTTAATACAGGAAGTTTATTTGATCATGGACATGACTTATACGTCAGAAATGACACAGCATATTGGCATACAGGACCAACGGGTCTCTTCGTTTTTGATTATTCTTTAGACCAAGAAAACCCTGCAATGCTCGGGTCACTTTCTTTGGGTGAATACAATCATTCGGGTTGGTTGAATAATGAAGGGAATATATATGTTTTTGCAGAGGAAACGTTTAATACTGATGTACAGATATGCGATGTAAGCGACTTATCCAATATCGATATTTTATCTTCAGTGAATTCTGGAGGGGGAGCAAACTCAATACCGCATAACTTAATTATTAAAGATGATTATTTATTTATTAGCTACTATCACGATGGGTTATACATATTTGATATTTCGAATCCAAGTAATCCTTCATTAGCTGGATTTTACGATACTGAGCCTGGACCATCTATTCCATATTCTTGGCATGGTGCCTGGGGAGTATATCCCAATTTACCATCTGGTATTGTTTTGATTTCAGATACCCGACATGGGTTATTCATTTTGGATGTGTCCGAGGCTACTTCTTCCATTAGCGAATTATCTCAGCACCCTAAATCTCTTGTAAAAATTGTAGATGTAATGGGTCGAGAAATAAATGACGAACCCAACACTCGTATGATCAAAATATACAGCGATGGAAGTAAGCAAAGCGTATTTAGGATTGAGTAAGGAATAGCCTACATTCATAATGACCTCTTTTGAAGTGAAATCAATTATCTTTAGAAAAAAAATAGTGGGACATTTAATACATCATAAATAACTCGAGTATGACTCATGATTTTTTAGAAAAAAACTTGTCAAAAACAAACAAAAAGAATCGACCACTAACTGGAATTCAGAAGTTTATGTTTGGCATGATTTGTTGGGGGGTACATACAATGAGTCAAGTTCGGAGTTTTGAGACCAATGGATTTGACCGAAAACATCTGGAAGCGAAAAAAGCTATACGTATAGGAATGACGGTATACGCCGTGCTAATCACAATATTTGTGATATTGGTGCTTTTATTTAAAACCAACTGAGTTAAATTTAATACAATCTCCTGACCGACCGGTTATTCGTGGAAATTATTTAAATAAAATGAAGAAGTGTTATACTTTAAGAAATTCATTTCTAAAAAAGCAGCTAACAAAACCTAAATCGTATTTATTCAAAGTTTATCAAGATCGTTACAGGATACGAATTTCCTCAATTCCGTCTCCCTCTGAAATCTCATCTATGACCTCCAATCCTTCAGTAACTTTTCCAAAACAAGTATGAGCTCCATCTAAATGAGAAGTATTACTTCTACTGTGACATACGAAAAATTGTGAGCCTCCAGTATTAGGACCGGCATGAGCCATAGATAAGACACCCCTTTCATGAAATTGATTTCCGCCATTCAATTCACAGTCAATTTGATAACCTGGACCACCTGTTCCAGGCATTCCACTTTCACCTTCACGGGTATTTGGGCATCCCCCCTGAATTACAAAGTCTGGAAGTACTCTATGCCACTTAAGGCCGTCATAATAACCCTCTTTTGCTAATTTGACGAAATTGGCAACCGTGTTCGGTGCATCTTCGGTATAAAACTCGACTTTCATGTCTCCTTTACTCGTCTTTATTATTGCCTTCATTGTTTTCATTTTTGATGAAGTAAAAGTATATTTTTTTTGGAAATTTTAAAACAATGTTGAAAACTTCGTTGATAAACCTATGAAACCCTCTTTAAATCGACCTAACAGACATATTAACTTTGGTAAAACCAAGGATTATATGAGTATGTTTAGCACACTGATCAAAAAAAAATTATCTGACAATAAAGTTGCCAACATTTTCATCAACGCCATTTTTGACTGTGTGGATAAAGGTTTTAGTGAGGTTGCCGCTCTAATTAATGAAGATCCTGTTTTTGTAAAGTCTCCGAATATCAGTGAAAATGCGAGTGGTGAATTTGGTCTAATAATAATTGTAGGGAACCTATCCTTCCTTGAAAGGGTCTTTGATGCTGAGCAGGCTGCAAATGTTGAAAAACTTATTTTCTCAAAATTGTCCAAGATTTACGAAATGGAAGCTGATGACTTTGAAAACTTAATTCGAAAATACCAAAGCTTCATCTCAAGAGTCAATCATCCCTCAAAAAATTGGATTTATGGAATGTCAAAAGCTATATTCCATAAATACAATCTCAATGATTATCAGGATGAATATTTCAAACGAATGAGATCACCTAATCCATTGTTCCTGAAAAGAATGGATGAAGTTGTTTGTAACTATGTTTGGAATTGGGATGCTTTCTTTAAGAAATATAGGATATAACTCTTTAGACTTTCTTTAATCTTTACTTAGGTCGTATACTTATATCTATTCTTTTGGATTCGATCATTCCGATTTGCATCTGAATTATGATTTTGTTATTCACAAAAAAACGAAACCAAAAAGCATTAATCTCGTTTGATAAAAAACGAACCAATAAATAATGAGAAATAAATTCAACACCGCATTTATAATGCTTTTATTCACGGCATTTCAAGGCCTTGCTTCAGAGCTAGATACCCGTATGGAATATGTTGAAAATTATAGTCCCTACGCCATTCAAAACATGAGAATGTATAAAATTCCAGCAAGCATTACATTGGCACAAGGGATTTTGGAATCTGGTTCAGGTAATTCAGAACTCGCAAGAAAATCCAACAATCATTTCGGTATTAAATGCGGATCAAATTGGACGGGAGGAAAAACATACCACGATGACGATGCTGAAAACGAGTGTTTCAGAACCTACAAAACCGTATTAGATTCCTACAACGATCACAGCGAATTTTTAACCAAGAACAAACGATACAGCAATCTTTTTATCTTAAAAATAGATGACTACAAATCTTGGGCAAAAGGACTTAGTAAAGCAGGATATGCGACCAATCCTAATTATGCAAGTCGTCTTATTACCATTATTGAAGAACTTAAGCTTTATTCTTATGATGAGGAAATAAAAACTCCTAAACCGATAGTAGAGTTTATCAGTTCTCATAGTCAAGATATATTATCCGTAAATAATTTAAAGATCGTCAAAGCAAAAGAAGGTGATACCTACTATAAATTGGCTAGAAAGTTTGGCCTCACTCTAAGACAGATTCATAAATATAACAACACAAAACGGTTCAACCAAGAAATACTAAAAGTCGATGATATCGTATACTTGGAGCCCAAAAGATTCAGATCAAAAAAAAATAAGTCAATTGTTTTAACAAAAAATTCAAGCCCCACAAAAATATCACAAATGCAAGGCATTCGATTAAATTCATTGATGAGAAAGAATCATTTTTCTTCTCCGGATGAACAACTACGGAAAGGAGAGAAGGTATTCCTACGTTAGACAGAGGTCTTCAGGAATTTGTTTGTTGTTTGTTTTAAAGCCCCATGTTATGGGGCTTTATTCGTTAAGATGTCTTGACATTTAAACAGCGAATCATTATATGTACTTAAGAATTTAAAGATTAGAATCTTATTTGTAAATTCGCCCCTCAATGAAGCAAATTATCACACTCATTATTTTAAGTTTTCATGCAATCACCTATTCCCATGAAACGTATTTTGCATTTGCAGAAATGGAATATAATGATGAATGTTCGTGCCTTGAAATCAGTATTAAAATTTCGTCACATGACTTAAACTCGATTGCTGAAAATAAAATTGAAGATTTTCGAAGTCTCGAAATCGCTTTGAACGATAAAATACAGAACACTGAAATTGTAGAAAATATTCTTCTTCAGGGGTTTCAAATTTCGCAACACCAAAAATTTACTCAATTATTTTACGAGGGGCATGAACTAAATAACGATGGGAATTGTTATTTCTTTTTTAGGAGCGAAGAAATTGACAATGAGTCAATTAATGTTCGCTTCGATTTATTTATGAGTACCTATACTGAGCAACAAAACAAGTTAATATATAGGAATAGCAGAGAATCAAATGAAACATACTATTTCTTTGTTTTTAGGCGACAAACAGATATAAAATTATGAAAAACACAAAAATCCTAGTACTCTCCGTTTTTCTTTTCGTTATTTCTTTAGCGCAAGGACAAAAAAAGTTTGCTCAAATTGAAGAGCTTATCCCTACACCAAACGAATACCGAAATGCTGCAGGTGCCCCTGGATACAATTATTATCAGCAGCAAGCAGACTACAAAATGAATATCGTTATTGATGATGATACACAAATTTTGAAAGGTGACGAAGTCATTACTTACACGAACAATTCACCAGACGCCCTCAATTATTTATGGCTTCAATTAGATCAAAATCTTTTCTCCAAAACTTCAGATACCAAACTTATCCAAGTGGAGAAAATGGAAGATTTTAGAGACATCAGTCAATTGAAAAGAAAAATGTTTGACTATGATGGAGGTTTTAAGATCGAAGATGTTACAAGCCTTAATGGAGTCAATTTGAAATATTCGATAAACAAAACTATGCTCCGAATTGACTTGGATAAACCACTTAAAACTGGGGCAAGTATTTCTTTTAAAATTAATTGGTGGTATAACATCAATGACCGAATGGCGGTTGGCGGTCGATCCGGTTACGAATATTTTGAAAAAGAGGACAACTACATCTATACAGTAGCACAGTTTTTTCCAAGAATGTGTGTTTATGACGATGTTTCAGGTTGGCAAAACAAGCAATTCCTAGGGAGAGGTGAATTTACCCTTCCTTTTGGAAATTATGATGTTTCAATAACTGTTCCATCTGACCATATCCTTGGAGCCACAGGAGAGCTTCAAAATACTTCTTCCATTTTGTCAACAGTCCAAAGAAAAAGATTAGAACAAGCAAAGAAATCGGATTCTCCCGTGTTTATTGTCAATGAAGAAGAAGCAAAGTCTTCGGAAGTCGATCATAGCAAATCCACTAAAACATGGAAGTTTAAAGCGATAAACGTAAGAGATTTTGCCTTTGCATCTTCAAGAAAATTCATTTGGGATGCCCAAAACACTACTGTTGGTGGAAAAGATGTTTTGTGCATGTCTTATTATCCTAAAGAAGGAAATCCGTTGTGGGAGAGGTATTCTACAAAGCTTGTCGCACATACTGTACAAACCTATTCCAAATTTACAGTGGATTACCCATATCCAGTCGCCATTTCAGTTCATTCCAAATCCATCGGTATGGAATATCCAATGATTTGCTTTAATGGAGGAAGACCTGAAGCTGATGGCACATATTCTGAAAGAACAAAATATGGAATGTGGGGTGTCATTATACACGAGGTTGGCCACAACTTTTTTCCAATGATTATAAATTCAGATGAGCGCCAATGGACATGGATGGATGAAGGACTAAATACCTTTGTTCAATATTTAACAGAACAAGAATGGGAGCGTGACTATCCCTCGAGAAGAGGCCCGGCATATAAAATTGCTGATTACATGAAAGGAGATAAATCAAATATTTCACCAATTATGACCAATTCAGAGTCCATTTGGCAATTTGGAAACAATGCATACGGAAAACCTGCAACCGCCTTAAATATACTGCGGGAAACAGTTATGGGTCGTGAGCTTTTTGACTACGCCTTTAAAACATATTGTGAAAGATGGAAATTTAAACACCCAACACCTGCTGATTTTTTCAGAACAATGGAAGACGCATCTGCAGTTGACTTAGATTGGTTTTGGAGAGGTTGGTTTTACAGCACGGACCATGTTGATATATCATTAGAATCTGTAAAGCTTTTTCAATTAAATACCCAAAACCCAATAGAAGAAAAAGCCTTTCAAAAAGAACAAAACGATGCAAAAGATGACTTCAAAGGAGATCTTGAGAATAAAAAATCAATCAAAGAAACCATAAATGAAAAGGATA
>CALKHF010000003.1 GCA_938092255.1 uncultured Flavobacteriales bacterium
GGATAGTACATCTTATGTCAAAGACAGTACATCCTATATTATTGGCCATAAAATTTCTCAACGGTTTCAAGGTCAGAAAGAGATTTCATCTCTAAATAAAGATTTAATTTTGGATGGCTTTAAGGATGAAATAGGCTCTTATGACAAAACAAAATGTTTTGAAACGGTAGAAAAAGCAATGGCAATGGCCGAATCATCGATGAGTCAAAATCTTTCAAATGACTTTGCGGTATGTGCAGGAAGGCTTACCAAAAATGAATTTATCTTGAAAATGGAAGAAGTCGATGCAACGTACCTTATTGATGACAATATGCTCACTGAAGGCTTCAAAGATGGTTTAAGACTTCAGAATATTTTTGATGGTAATAAAAAAAGAGAAGAAGAATTGTTGTCACAACTGAATAGAATACTGGAGGTAAAGCAAACACAGGCATATATAAAGAATAAACTCAAGGGAATCGAATTCATGAATGAAAATCGTTCTAAAAAAGGCATCTTGGAAACCAATTCAGGCATTCAATATAAAATTTTGAGGAATGGAAAAGGAGCTTACCCTTCAGCAAGCTCTCGAGTTAAGGTGAATTATAAAGGTTCGATGCTTTCTGGTGAAGAGTTTGACAGCTCATACAAAAGAGGTGAACCTACTGAATTTGGGCTCAACCAAGTCATTCCAGGGTGGACTGAGGGCATTCAGCTCATGAGGCCTGGAGCAAAATTTATATTCTACATACCTCAAGAGCTTGCTTATGGGGCAAATCCAGACCCTAGAAGTGGTATAAAACCATATAGTCTTCTTATATTTGAGGTTGAACTTTTAGAAATTCTTTAAGCCCCTATGAGAAAAGTAATTCTATTTTTTTTGACTGTTTGCTCTCTTTGGAGCTGTAATGAAAAAATTGATTTAATTGGTGACTTTAAAGAAACTGCAATTGTTTATGGATTATTGGACCATTCAGATTCTCTGCATTATATTAAAATCACACGTGCCTTTATTGGTCCGGGAAATGCACTTGAAATTGCACAAATTTCCGATTCGAGTTATTTCAATTCGGTAGAGGCAATAATTGAGGAAATCCAAAATGGAGTGGTAACCAGGACATGGGAATTAAGAGATACAACGATTGACAATAAGGATACAAATGGTGTGTTTTATGCTCCAACACAGAAGGTGTATTATTTCAAAACACTTCCCACCATTTTTTCTTCAGGAATATTCGGAAACATTCAAACTTCATCAAATCCGCAGATGAGTTCTTTAAATCCAAATGCTGAATATAGATTTAAAGCTATTTTGAACGGTGAATTTGAAGTTAGTGCTCAAACAGAGTTGGTAAAGAACTTGACAACTACTGCCTCATCTCAAAATTTTAGATTCAAATTTGCTGGCAACCCAGGAGAATATAAATCTACATCCGTTGTTGCATCTAACACGGGGAACTCAAGAATTGTTAATGCTAAAATTCAAGTTCAGTATGGTGAATACATTGGAAGTGACTATGTAATAAAATCATTTGATTGGATCGTAGGAGAATCTGAAGTAATTCCAAATTCATCAGAATCCTTTGGAGCAAATGGACTCACTTTTTACAATCGAGTTTTGGCAGATGTTGTTACAAATGAAGCGATTGATAAAAGGGTGCTAAGAGGTTTTGAAGTTCAAATTACTGGTGGCGCTGAAGATTTATATAATTACATTCTTGTAAATACACCTTCGAGTTCCTTGGCACAAAGTAAACCAACCTATACGAATTTGTCAGTAACGGAAGGGTACAGAGTAATTGGCCTATTCTCCTCTGTACAAACGATAAAGACGTTTAGGCCGTTTTATATTTCACCTCAACAAGCTTTTATCAGATCTTTAGACAAAAATAGCACCCAGGAACTCTGTCAAGGACCTGTTACAGGATTTTTAAAGTTTTGTTCTGACCATCCAGCGGACAATGCAAATAATGAACCTTTTGCTTGTGATTAGAGCAAAGGCTATTAGACCTCTTTAACACGAAATGAATGATCGGCTGACTCTTTTTGCTGATGTAATTTTACCTGTGCCAATTCACAGGTCATTTACTTATAGAATTCCATTTGAATTAAATCATGATATTCAAGTGGGGTGCCGAGTTATTGTCCCTTTCGGAAAAAGCAAAATGCAAACAGCAATCGTTCTTAATATTCATCAAAATATTCCACTTACATATCAGTCCAAATACGTAGAAGCCATATTGGACCAGACTCCCATCGTAAATAAAAAACAGCTTGATTTTTGGCATTGGATCTCAAGATATTATATGTCTCCTATCGGTGATGTGATGAATGCGGCATTGCCTTCTCACCTAAAACTTGCCAGCGAAACCAAGTTTGAAATACATCCTGATTTTGATGCCAAATTTTCAAAATTAGAAGAAAGGGAATCCGAAATAATAGATTATCTCGAATACAAAGAGGTCTGTGATTTGAAAGAAATCTCCGATTTATTGGGTTTAAAAACAATCCAACCGATTGTTAAAAAATTAATTGAACAAAGAGTTTTAATTTCAAGAGAGGAAATAAAAAGAAGGTACAGTCCGAAAACTGTTCTTTGTTATAAATTGGCTCCTCAATTTCAAATTGAACACAATCTCAATCTCTTGATTGCTGAACTCGAATTAAGTAAAAGAAATAGCAAGCAAGTCGATGCCATTATGGTCTTCCTGAAGCATAAATTAGAAAAAGAGGACCACTATCCAATCCAAAAGCCATTATTGATTAGTAAAGGCGTAAGTGCCTCTACGCTCATTACACTTGAAAAAAAGAGTGTTATTGAAGCTGAAAGATATCAGGTAGATAGAATCAACAATGAAAAAGCACAAAGTGATTCATTTAAGGTTCTGAGTACCCCACAAGCAAAAGCATTAACTGAGCTTAACAAGTCGATCGAATCAAATAATGTGACGCTTTTACATGGTGTAACTGGATCAGGAAAAACAGAAATATATGTTCAAATCATACAGGAATACCTTGATCAAGGACATCAAATATTATTTTTACTTCCTGAAATTGCGCTTACTACACAATTGATTAAAAGACTTTCTGCCTATTTTGGTGAAAAAATAGGCGTTTACCATTCCAAATTCAATCAAAATGAACGTATTGAGATTTGGAATAAAATATTGTCCGATGATCCCAATGAGTTTAGAATAATCTTGGGAGCCCGATCTTCAGTTTTTCTACCCTTTCAATCATTGGGTTTAATTATTGTTGATGAAGAGCATGAAGGTTCATTTAAACAATATGACCCTTCGCCAAGGTATAATGCAAGGGATGCAGCAATTGTATTGGCTCATATGCATCAAGCTAAAGTGGTTTTGGGAACAGCTACCCCCTCAATGGAAAGTTACTATAATGCCAAACAAGGAAAATTTGGCTTGGTTGAACTTAAGGAACGTTACAAAGGGTTAAAGCTTCCTGAAGTATTGTTTTCAGACCTGAAAAGAGAACGCAGATTAAAAACTATGAATTCACACTTCTCAAATTTTTTATTAGAGGAAATGGATCATGTTTTAAAAAAAGGTGAACAAGTTATTTTATTTCAAAATAGAAGAGGGTATACTCCCTTATGGAGCTGTGAAATATGCAGCTGGACACCTAAATGTAATAATTGTGATGTATCACTCACCTATCACAAACATGCCAACCACCTAAAATGTCATTATTGTGGATTCACGGCAAACCCAGTGGGTTCGTGTCCTTCATGTGGGAGCAATCGACTCAATATGATCGGATTTGGTACGGAAAAAATAGAAGATGAGTTAAGTCTCATATTTAAAGACAAAATCATAAAGCGATTGGATTTAGATACGACGAGAGCAAAAAATGCCTATGAAGAAATTTTAAATGACTTTGATAATGGTCTTATAGATATTCTTATTGGAACTCAAATGGTCACAAAAGGACTTGACTTCGACAATGTATATTTAGTGGGTATTTTAGATGCTGACATGCTATTAAACAGACCAGACTTCAGAGCCTACGAAAGATCTTATCAGCTCATGTCACAGGTTTCAGGACGAGCAGGAAGACTTGGGAAACAAGGTAAGGTAATTGTTCAAACGGGAGACCCTGATCATTGGGTCCTTCAATTGGTGGCAGAACATGACTACCAAAAATTTTATGAGAATGAAATTATTGAACGTGAAAACTTTAATTATCCACCTTTTTACAAAGTGATTAGCCTGATGGTTAAGCATAAAAACTTAAATCTTGTTGAATTGGCTTCAAAAGAGCTAGCAACGAATTTGAAGGAGACATTTAAAGAGCGGGTCATTGGTCCTGAATTTCCAATCATTCAAAAAATCAAAAATTATTATCTGAAAGAAATTAAACTTAAAATAGAAAGAACCGCTCCTGAAAAAAAGGTAAAAGAAAAACTCAACGAAAGACTAGACCTTTTCTTTCAACAAGTAGAATTTAAATCAGTAAAAGTAGTAATTGATGTTGATCCTCTTTAACTAACCCAAATAAGACTTTAGAACTACATTTTTAGAGGTATGCTTCAATCTTCTGATTGCTTTTTCTTTAATTTGACGAACACGTTCTCTTGTCAAATCAAAACGATCACCAATTTCTTCTAATGATAAAGGCATTTTTCCCTCTAATCCATAAAACATACTTACAACTTCACTTTCACGTGGCGTAAGACTTTTTAATGATTGTCGAATATCACAACGCAATGATTCCATAACAAGGTTAGATTCTGGACTTGGAAGTGAATCCTTACTTCCCATCACATCATACATACTTGATGAAGAATTGTCTCCTTCAACCAATGGCGCATCCATAGAAATATGACGTCCATTCTGAGAAAGTGATTGTTTTACCTCTTGAGGTGTACAATCTAATGTTTCGGCAAGTTCGTCTGCAGATGGCGGTCTCTCAAACTTTTGTTCTAATTCGGAATAAGCTCTGTTGATTTTATTGATGTTTCCAATTTTATTAAGAGGCAATCTTACAATACGTGCCTGTTCTGCCAAAGCTTGAAGAATGGACTGTCGGATCCACCATACCGCATAGGATATAAACTTAAATCCACGTGTTTCATCGAAACGTTCAGCAGCTTTAATCAATCCTAAGTTACCCTCATTTATTAAATCAGATAAGGTTAATCCTTGGTTTTGATATTGTTTAGAAACAGAAACCACAAATCTCAAATTGGCTTTAGTAAGCCTTTCTAATGCCTGACGATCTCCTTCCTTAATTCTTTTCGCTAATTCCACCTCTTCATCGGCAGTAATTAAATCAACACGACCAATCTCTTGTAGATATTTATCCAAAGAGGCTGTTTCGCGATTCGTTACTTGTTTTGCAATTTTTAATTGTCTCATAGTTCTAACAATTTAATCTTTAGACGAAAAAATATTGATAAGGTTGGACTTTTTTGAAAAAAAAAATAATTTTTCTTGAAATAACCACAAAAAAAACAAGTTAAACTTACTGTAAAACAATCGTTTAGGTTTTTTTTGAGAGCATTTTTTTAATTAGACCATTAAATTCCGATTTAATGTCTTTGATTGTTGAACCCGTGCTTTCTCTACTAAATCGAACCGTGTCCAACTCCTTGTACATATTTTTCAATCGGTCCAAACTCTCTTTATCCATTTTATCTATTAAAAGAATGAACATCTCATTTCGCGAAATATTAAACAAATCGGTCTCTAGCACTAAACAACATGCCATATAAAGACATTTTTCCATTTTTGGAATTAAAATATTCGAATCAGATGTGACATTATATTGTCCAATTTCATTCAATAATGAAAGAATTTCTTTTGATGTAGGTACGGTATGGGACTTTTCATTCTTTTGAACCCTTCTCTTTATAAAAAGCCAAAGGGTCAAAAAACCAACAATTAATATTAGACCAATCAAGGTATAAAGTATCCATTTACCTATAGCATCTTCAGCTTTTTTAGAGTTCTTAGATACTTTGGTATTTTTCCTGTTCTTTTTAGACGTCCTTTGACCCTCTTCCAAAGTGCCTTGAATAAGTTCAATATCTGTTGTATCCGTATGGTCATTTATTAAAAACGATTGAGAAACCTGAGTAATGTATCTCTTTTTCTTTGGATCAAAATAAGAAAAGTCGATTTTTGGAAGTTCTGCTCGCGACTTCTTTACGACTTTCAAAGGATAAGTATAATTAAGTTCTCCTTTAAAACCATTCGTGCCTATTTCATATTCTTTTGTTTCCACCGGATCTGCATAAAGCTCTAATTCACCCGGGAGATTCAATTCAGGAGCAATTGCATGATGAAAATTCCCCTCTCCAATGATGGTCAATTGCAAAGTGATTACTTCGTTTAATTCTGCCTCATTATTAGATATTTCAACTTCAAAATCAAAATCACCTACTAGACCACTAAATGAAACAGGTCTGTTTTTATTAGGCAATGGTTTAACTTTTATGTTTTTTTCATCCGCATTCACTCGATAAACGCGTCGATCTACAATGTCAACCCCAAAAGGATCCACCATGTAAATACCGGATTTTACTGGAAAGAAAACGCGATTATCTAACTCAAGGGTGAAATAAGGCTCCCCACCTATTCGCTCCTCCATCAATGCCAATGGAGTCGTATTTTGAATTTCATATTCATCATATTTACCCTTAACATGATATGGAGTATAAGCATATTTTGAATATGAATACTTAGAATACACTTTGGCATTCAAATGAACAGATTCTCCCTCATAGATTTCATCTTTTGATACATTTACTTCTCCATAAAACGTTTTGATGGTTTTTAAATTTCTATTGAAATCATTTTTTTTCGGAATCGATTTTTCCGACTTTTTTACAATGACTTTAACTGTATTGGATTTGTAAATTTTTCCATTAGACTTTATCGTTGCAGGACCAATAAGATATTTTCCTTTTTCAGTGAAATAACCATTTTGGTTTTTGTAATAGACCGTTTTACTCTTACCGTTAATGTATTCTTGAGACATTCCCTCCATTTGAGCATATCCCTTTTGAAAATTGACTGGAAACATAAAATCTATGTTACCATTTAAAGATGTAGTAATGGATATATTGAGATTTTGGCCAACAGAAACTTCTGTCTCAGAAACTTCAATAAGTATATCAGCTTTTTGACCTAACATGACTAGGGCAAATAATAACTGTGATATGAGTACAATATACTTCATTACCAATCTTTACCTTTATTATTGTTCTTTTGAGGTTTTTTCGAAACTTTCCTTCTTGTCTTCTCAGCATTTTTCAATAGCTCATTCAACTTTCGGTTTGCCGCTTGTTTTTCCATTGAAAACTCATTTTCCTTATCCGCTTTACCATCTCCCTTAGAGGGATTTTCTTGATCATCTGAAGAATTATTCTCCTCTCTCGATGACGATGACTGATTTTGTCTTTTTTGCTTTAAAGCTTGAGACAAATTATATTTAGAATTTTGATTATTTGGATCTTGAATGATTGATTTTTTATAGTTTTTTATGGCAGCATTTACATCTCCTTTTTTGTAGCAGACATTACCCTGATTGTAATATAACCTTGACAATTTAACTGGATCAGTCTCTTTTTCAATTACACTTTCATATGAGGAATGTGCCATTTCGTAATCCCCTGACCGATAGGCTGACTGAGCCAATTCTTCTTTGAGAAACATTTGATTCATTGTATCCACTTCGGCTTTTTTATATATTTCCAAGGCTCGATTAAAATCATTACTCTTATATAGTTCTTGTGCGTTACGTATCGAGTCCACCCATACTTGAGCATGTAAGCAAATGCCCGACAAAATAAATACGATCAAAAAAATATATTTCATTTCTTCACAAGCTTGAGTAAGGGTGTTAATAGGAAAAGTAAAAAAAACAAAAATCCTATCCACACAGGATAATCAACCATGGACCTTCTCACTTCAATTTTCAAATTTCGAAAATATCCCTTTGACCTCAGGTTAATTTCTGTTAATAAAGGACTTAAGTCTGGGTATTTCGAATCTATACGAACCAACTTTCCTCCACATTGAGTTATAAGGTTTTGGGTAAACTCCATATTTAGTTTAGAAATAACCAAGTTTCCTTCATTGTCCATTTTTAAAGATCTTGTAACAAAATCGGGAACTGGACCACCTTCTGAGGTTCCTATACCCATGGCATATAACAAAACATCATCTTTTGTGATTCGATTGTATACACTTTTATCTTCAGACATATGATTTTCTCCATCCGTAATTAAAAGAATAGATTTGGGTATTTCACTATCTATAAACGCATTCATTGAAAGCTCTAGTGCATTACAGACGTTAGTTCCTTGCCGACTTAAAAAAGTGGTTTTAACATCTGAAAGTAGATTCTTAACAGATTGATAGTCATCAGTAGGAGGTATTTGTACAAACCCATCAGCCGCAAATAAACAAATTCCGATTTTTTGACCTGAAAGTTTATTAATAATTCCATTTAACAGCCTTTTTGAAACCTCCAAACGACTTTGATTTCCAATGTCTTTTACATTCATTGAATTCGATATATCTAAACAAATCATTATTTCACCGTCTTTGGATACCACATCCACTTTTCGAGTGCCGAAAATGGGATTTGACAAAGCAATAATGACTGCTATCAATGTGTTTTTAAGAAAAATAAACTTCAGATTAAATATCGAAAAATAATGTTTATCTGCGTAAGACAATAGTGCGGGATTACTTTCAAATACATCAATTTTTCTATTCAGGCGAAAAAAATAAAGAACATAAATCAATGGTAAAATTAGAAGAGCATACAAAGCAGTCACATTTTGGAATAGTATTCCATTCTTTTCTAAATAAAGGTATAAGGCTAAAATGAGGGTAATGGTAAACAGCTCAATAACTAAAAATAACCTTAGCCACTTGTAAAAGGTATGTGATTTATTCCTATTCATAATTAATAAAAAGAAATGTATCACCAATAATTATAACAATGCAAAGGCACAATAGTACGTTTAAAAACGGAGATAGATCAGTACTCAAGGGTAAGATTGATTGGGTTTTGTTTAAACGTTTTTTCTCAATTTTATCGATTTCCATAATCACGCTCTTTAGTGATTTTGAGTCTGTTGCTCTGAAATATTTGCCTCCAGTAAGATTTGATATTTCGTTTAGGATTTCCTCGTCAATTTCAACAAGACTATATCCAATACCAGAGCCGAAAACACCCATGTCTGGAATTGGTGCATAACCATTCGTCCCTACCCCGATGGTGTAAACACGAACACCTTCATTAACTGCAAGTTCTGCAGCTTCAATTGGAGAAATATCTCCGATATTATTTTTACCATCCGTAAGTAAAATAATTGCTTTTGAGGTGGTACTATCTCCCCTCAGCTGTGTAATGCCTGTTCCTAGACCAACACCAATAGCGGTGCCTTGAATCAAATCATTCCCATTGATCCGTGCCAATTGGGACCTCAAAAGGGTGTGATCGGTTGTTTTATAACACACACTGTATGCCTCACCAGAATAAGCGACCAATCCGATGCGATCACTACTCCTTTTTTGTATAAAATCATCAATCACCCTTTTGGCACTCTCAAGTCTATTTGGTTTCAAATCCATAGCCTGCATCGAAAAAGACACATCCAAAACAAATATGAGATCAATACCAAATCCACTTTCATCTGAATTTGGTTGATTTGGATCAATTTTAATTGGTGATGCAAGAATTGAAACAAATAAGAAAAATGTAAGAATCTTGGCAAAATGCAAAGACATTCGTAATATTAAAACAAAAAAAGATGAAATCGTATGTTGCTTATCTATCGTGTTTGTGTATTTGAATCCAAATTGTTTATCGCGGTTCATCCGGTAAATAAACAAAAACAGCAATGGTAGTATGAGTAAAAGAAGAAACCAATAAGGCTTCTCAAACTCATATTCCAAAAATCCATCTTTCAAATCAATCATGTCTCTTCAATTATTGGAGTCGTTTGAATTACGATGGATTTAAGATCATTAAATAGAACCAAAATAGTTCTATCCTCTATATTTGAATCGGCAAATTTCACTAGATCTGAATTTTTTAAAAGCTGTAATATTTTATTCTTTAACGTTTCATCAATACTCAAGGAATCAAGAAGAGTTATAGACTGCTTTGTTGTTTTATCTAAAAAAGAAATGCCATACCGACTTGTTAAATAAGACCGTAAAAGGTGTGAAAATCGCACAAAGTGCTCTTTAAGGAGGCCATTTTTCCACAGCTCTGCTTTTTGAAGTGATTGTATTTGATCTAAGGTAACCTCTTCAAGTGATTTTTGGCTTTCTTTAAATTTCTTGCGTTTTATCCTTCGATTTAAAAAGAATAATCCAAGCAACACAGCGAACATTATAATTAAGACCTTGATGAGCCATGTTAGATCCGACTCACTTTTGTTGGCTTTATTAGCCTTATTCCAATCATGAAAACGCTCCACTATATCCATTAGCTCAATTCCTTCCTTTGAATCGTAATAAGATACATTGACATAGACAGGTGGAAATCTAACAACAGAATCCAGAATGGAATATTCAAAACCAATAAGCGATAAGGCACACGAATCCCATACGATTAGTTGATAGGATCGGATTACCTGAGACATTTCATTAATTGTCACCAAGGAATCTGAAAAAGCTAATATTTCAACCGCTGGAATGATTTTGTTTTCAGTGGTATCTGAAGTCAGTAATTCTGAAGGAAAAACATCTCCAGTATTTATTGTTACGGGAAATTTTTCCACATTTGAAATGATATAGTTGAGCTCAAAAATATCACCAACTCGAATCTCACTATCGGAAATACGAACATCCAAAGATTGCCCAAAACTCTGGAAGCCGATGACAAGTAAAATGACATTTAGGTAATACCTCATACTGCTAAAAAAAACCATTCAATTTTGAATATATATCTGATTGAGTAGATATGGAGGTTAGAAGAATTTTACCTCTCTTACATTCATCTTTCCATAATAATTCATTTTTTTCGTTGGTCTTTCTCATTGAATTTTGAACATTAGTTGAAAAACCATTTACCCAAGTTCTTAAACCCGTTTCGGAATTAATTAGCTGATAAAATCCCTTTATCGGTAACTTATTTTCCAATTCATCATATACCCGAATTACAAATGCCTGGTTTTTGGATTTTGTCTTTTTTAATGCCGTAATACTCTGAATTGGGTCTGAAAACAACAAATCACTGAACAGAAACATTCTGTATTTTTTCCATTTAGTTTTTTGAAAAAAATCAAAAGCACTTGATGGGTCTGAAGACTTCGACTTGAATTCATTTTCAATTAAATATTTCAGCATGGTCCAAACATGTTTTTTACCTTTCTTTGGGACGAAATATTTAACCACCTCATCGGAAAAGAAAACAGCACCAATCTTATCTTGATTCATTGAACATGAAAATGCCATTGTCGCAAATAATTCAATAATTACTCTTTTTTTAGTTCTTTCACCACCACCAAAATCAACTGAACCAGAAACATCAATAAAAAACATGTTGACATGCTCTCTTTCTTCTTCAAATACCTTGACATGAGCATTATTTAAACGAGCGGTTACATTCCAATCAATAAATCGAGTTTCATCCCCTAAATGGTATTCTCTAACCTCACTAAAATTCATGCCCAAGCCTTTAGAAGCACTTTGATCCAACCCTGAGAAATTTTGATTTGAAAAACTTTTTGCTTTCAATTCAATTCGTCGTACTGATTTTATGATTTCTTTAAGATTCAAGGGACCTCAACGTATTGAATAATCTTATAAATAATATCTTCAGCCTTTAATTCGTCCACCTCAGCTTCATAGGTCAGTCCAATTCTGTGATTTAAAACCTTTATAGACATCACCTTAATATCATCAGGCGTCACAAAAGATCTACCCTCCATAAATGCCCTTGCTTTTGAAGCCAAAGCCAAATTAATACCTCCTCTAGGAGAAGAACCGTAAGAAATATATGGAGCCAGTTCCTGTAATGCTGGAATACTCGGGTTTCTTGTTTCATTAATAATATCAACAATATATTTTTCAATTTTTTCATCTAAGTAGACCTCTTTAACAAGTGCCTTTAGTCTCAAAATGTCTTTTTTCGTTAATGCCTTTTTTACTTTTTCAGGTTCGCTTCCCTGAATTTTTGATCTAATAATTAGAGCCTCCTCAGCTGGTGATGGATAACCAACACTTACTTTCATCATAAAACGATCTTTTTGGGCTTCTGGAAGATTGTATGTTCCTTCCTGTTCAATTGGGTTTTGTGTTGCCATAACCAAGAACGGATCCGGCAATTTAAATGATTCTTCTCCAATGGTGACTTGACGTTCCTGCATGGCTTCGAGTAGTGCGCTTTGAACTTTTGCTGGCGCTCTGTTGATTTCATCGGCTAAAATAAAAGAGGCAAACAATGGTCCCTTCCTAACCGCAAAACTTTCAGATTTTTGCTGATAGATCATGGTTCCTGTAACATCAGCAGGCAACAAATCCGGTGTAAATTGAATTCTACTAAAATCAAGATTCATTGCATTAGAAAGGGTTTTTACCGTTAATGTTTTTGCCAATCCGGGAAACCCCTCAAGTAAAACATGTCCCTCCGTAAGAAGTGCAATAATTAATGAATCAATCATTTCTTCTTGGCCGACAATAACTTTAGAAATCTCTTTTTTGAGCTGCTCAATTGCTATTTTTTCTATAGCAATTTGATCATTTAACTTTCGAAGATGATCTGCAGGATTAATACTATCGTTATTTTCTGAAGCTTTTAACTCACTCATAGATATCTATTTTAAAAAACAAAAATCCGAAACACTCCTTTTAATGAATTGTATTTCATGTTAATTCTTGTTAATCTTGTATGTATGAAGTCTGAATCAAAAAGGCAATGCCTGGAGTGCAAGGAAAAACTTGTTGGTCGTAAAGATCAAAAATTCTGCTGTGACTATTGTCGGAATACATACAACAATAAACTCAATGAGGATTCAAATAAGGCGGTTCGGAATATCAACCGAATTTTAAGAAAAAACAGGCGAATACTATCCCAGCTGAGCCCAAAGGGAAAATCCAAAGTGCATTTGATTCAATTGGCAGAGCTAGGGTTTAACTTTCACTATTTCACCAATATTTACACCACTAAAAAAGGCCTTCAATATATTTTCTGTTATGACATGGGATATAGAGAAATAGAGAATAAAGAATACTTGCTTGTTCACAAACAAGAATACGTTTCATAATGATAAAAATTCACAATGATATTTATACTGGAGCTCAAAACCGAAAAAGCTTAATTGATCTTGAAATCCCTGAAGAGTTTAATGGTGAAATCATCATATTCATTCACGGATTCATGGGTTTTAAGGACTGGGGGGCTTGGCACCTGGTAATGCATTATTTTGTTCAGAAAGGTTATGGATTTTGCAAGTTTAATATCAGTCATGGTGGTGGGACGTCTGAAAATGGCATTGATTTTCCTGATCCTGACTCGTTTGGAGACAACACGTTCAGTCATGAACTCGAAGATCTGAATCAGGTGGTTCGTTGGATTGATGAAAAAGTATTGCATTGGAAAGGACATTTAATCGGGCATTCTAAAGGAGGCGCAATCGCATTAATTGGAGGAGAGAAAATGGAACAAATACACAGTGTTTCAACTTGGGCCGCTATAGCCTCAATTGGAGAACGATTTCCAACAGGAGAACAACTTTCAAAATGGAAATCAAAAGGGGTTAAATACGTTAAGAATGGGAGAACGATGCAAGAACTTCCTCAAAAATACACATTGTATACAGACTACATGACAAATAAAAATGCCTTTGATCTCGAACGCATCTGCACTACGATTGACAAACCAATTTTTGTGGCACACGGTGAAGAAGATACATCGGTTGACATTAATAATGGCAGACGCCTAGCGAAATGGTCCAAAACCAATTTGTCAATGATTAAGCATACTGATCATGTGTTTGACTCAAGACATCCATGGAAAAGTTCTAAGCTTCCAACCCCTCTATTACAGTTGTGTCAGAACACTGAAAAATTTCTTTTGGACTTAAAAAAAAATAATTAATATCTTCATCTTTTTCCAAGTATGAATAGCTTATTCTAACTAAAAACAAAATATGAAAAGTACTAAAACGGGATATTCCCTATCTGCAACAACAGCAATTGTTATAGCGAATATGATTGGAACTGGAATTTTTGTAAGCTTAGGATATCAATTGTTAATTACAACTGATTTTGCAACAATTATGATTTTATGGATTGTTGGTGGTTTAATCGCTTTATGTGGGGCTTTTGTGTATAGTGAATTAGGCTCTTCAATGCCAAAATCCGGCGGGGAATACCATTACCTTAGCACCTTATATCATCCTTCAATTGGCTTTGTATCCGGTTGGCTTAGCTCAACTGTCGGTTTTTCCGCTCCAATAGCACTAAGCGCAATAACATTTGGCACATATATTCACAATGTTGTCCCTTCTTTATCAGAAAACATGTTGGCCATAGGTATCATTTTATTAGTCACTTTATTTAATTCTATTAATCATTTTATCAGCGAGTCGTTTCAATTATTTTTCACTTTTTTCAAAATTGTGTTAATACTATTCTTCATCATTTTCGGTTTATTTTATCCTCCCTTAGATTACATTTCATTTTCTCCTACTAATTCTACTTTACATGAAACTTTTAGTGCCGGATTTGCTATTAATTTAGTTTATGTTTCATTTGCTTACAGCGGGTGGAATGCTTCTGCGTATATAGCCTCAGAAGTTGAGAACCCTAGAAAGAATCTTCCATTATCTATAATCATAGGAACATCTACAGTAATTGCATTATATGTGCTTTTAAACGCTATTTTTCTGATGTCAGCACCAATAAATGAATTGATGGTTGATACGAACACGATGATGCCTAAAGAAATTGGATTTGTCGCGGCAGAACATATATTTAATAGCAATATTGCAAACGTCATTTCTATTATCATAGGTGTATTTCTTATTTCTTCGATTTCTAGTATGGTAATCACAGGGCCTCGAGTTATTCAGACGATGATCAATGATTATCCGATAATAAAAAAATTAAAATCTAGTGATAAAAAACTTCCTGTATTAGCGATTTGTTTGCAATCATCCGTCGCAATACTTATTCTATTAAGTGGCACTTTTGATAGTATTCTAACTTACACCACATTTGCCCTTACAATATTCTCTCTCCTCACTGTTATTGGTGTATTTATCTTGAGAAAGAAATCAAAAAAAAGTCAAAAAGAAAAATCTTATAAAACATGGGGGTATCCATTTACTCCAATAGTATTTATTGTTGCAAATGTTTGGTTTTTAGCATACCTATTTAAAGAAAAACCATATGACTCACTAATCGCGATAGGGCTCATATTTATCGGGTTTATCGTATATTTATTAGTTAAAACCAATATAAAAAAAGAACAAAATGAAAATAGGTAAATACCTTTTGGTTATTATTTTATTAAACTCTTGTGGAGAAAGTGAATCGAAGGTTGATGAATTAAAAATTCAAACAACTCAATCTAAAACTAAGGAATCGATTCAACCAAAAACAATTGAAGTTGAAAAAATTCATTTTCACAATGATATTTCTCTGGTCATTGCCGGTATGAGTAATCCTACTGGAGGAGATTACAGCGATATCTGTTCTTCGAGTACTTTTGAAAATTATAATAAAAAAATCGACAAAAGCTACAAGAAATTCAAAATAAACAAATTAAAGAATTTTGAAGAGTGGTCTTCCTTGGAATTAAAAGACAGAATGAATAACACGGAAAATTTATTTTATCCTTTTAGTGGCCCTGATATTGCATACGCTTATTCAATGATTCCAACAGCACAAAACTATTATCTTTTTGGCTTAGAACCCGTTGGGGAAATACCAAATCTAAAGGGAATAAAATCAAATGCTCTCCCGGCATTATTTAACTCGATAAATAGTGCCATATCAGATAATTTAAATCTAAGCTTTTTTATAACGAAAAACATGAAATCAGATTTATCCAATCAGCAAATAAAAGGCACTATTCCGATTCTTCTTTTTTTTATGTCAAGAATGGATCTTCATATACAAAATATCAAACCGGTATCAATATCAACCGAAGGGATGATAGAATACTCTGAAAGTGATAAGTTTAATTCGGGAGTGGAAATTTCATTTTTAAGAAATGGTTCAAAAAAACTAAATAATGTATACTATTTCTCAATGGACATTTCGAATTACAATCCTGAAATAGAACTCAATTTGCGAAAATTCACTGAAAACTTAAATAAAGTGACAACATTAGTAAAGTCTTCATCATACTGCATGCATACAGACAAATATAGCCGTATTAGAGAATTGACTTTAAATTGTTCTGACATGATTGTTCAAGATGACACAGGAATTCCTCTAAACTACTTTGACTCCGAACAATGGGGAATTGATGTTTATGGCTCCTATATATCACCTATCAGTGTCTTTTCGATGCACAAGCAACAGGATTTAAAGGAACTCATAAAAAAATCGGCGAAGGCAATCGATTTTCGATTTGGTTACAACTATCCGTCAAATATACTTGTAGGTAGGAAAAATTAAGTTCATGAACGTACAGATTAAAAATTGCATTTTATTCGTATGGTTTTCTGTAGTCACGATATTTTCTAATGGGCAGCAATCGGGTTTTGATCTAGACAAACCCCTGCATCAACATGTTTCAGAGTCGCTAATTGATGGGATGGATAGTCTCTCCAATCATATAGACCTGGTATTTGCTAAACCTGATTCTTCAGGGCAAAATTATACATTTACTAGCTATGGAAGACCTGAGTATTTTTACCCCGCTAGTACTGTGAAATTACCTGTATTATTGCTGGCTTTGGAATGGATTAATGAGTCTAATAACCTTTCCATTTCTGAAAACACACCATTTATTTTCAATTCAAAATTTTCCTGTATACCGAAAAAAAGCAATTCTGAATATCCTGTTGATTTGACGACAATATCAAATTGTATAAAACAAATACTTTTGGTGTCAGATAATAATAGTTATAACAATCTCTTTCATTTATTGGGAAGAGATTTTATAAAAAAAGAGCTTAAATCAAAAGGATTTGAACGCACACAAATTTCTAAATCGTTTGTTGGATGTGATTTTGACGAACATAATAATTTACCAGGTGTCTCTTTCATTTTGAATAATATGGATACCCTTGTTTTAAGAAACGACACTACGATTATTTACGAATACGACTCCGTTGGTATTGAACAAGTAGCACTAAACAAATTTTACAGGAAAGGCAATCTTATCTACGACACACTTGACTTTATAGACAATAACAATCTTCCACTAGATGAGGGAATAGAAATGTTGATGCGCCTGATTAAGCCCGAACTATTTCACCCTTCTAAAAGATGGAAAATCACACAAGAACAGCGCGAATTCGTAATGAAATATATGTCTATATATCCTAGAGAATCCAGATTAAAAAAATATTCAAATTACGAGGACTACCCAGACAGTTATAAAAAATACTTCATGTATGGCTTTTTAAAAAAGGAAAGAATCAATGATCCTATTCGAATTTATAATATCGTTGGTCTTGCCTGTGGTTATACAATTGATATTGCATATGTAGAGAACCAAAAAAATATGGATGGATATTTTATTGCCGCGGCCATGTTCACAAACGAAAATGGAAAATATTCAAATGGAAATACAAATTACAGAAAGCAAGCATTCCCATTTTTCACCAAACTAGGCTGGTCAATTTACAAAGACATTTATGGCTCATGAACATTTAATTAATGAGGACATAAATTAATGTTCTAATGAGGGCTGATTTTCATTTTAAATTCAGATTTAACAAAAAAAAGCTCAGATTTAAATCTGAGCTTTCTGGGTGGAAGATGGGTCTCGAACCCACGACCCTCGGTACCACAAACCGATGCTCTAACCAACTGAGCTACAACCACCATTTAGTGGCGACAAATATAATAAATTCTTCACATAAAAATTAATCAAAATAAATGTCTTTTAAAATCGTTATGCTTTTAACTTTACACTCGTGAAAGGAACTTTAGTCTTTTTTGTGTTTTTCTCATTTTTTGTTTTTGGGCAACAAAAACAATTAGGTGGGTTTTGTGTCGATAAAAAAGGCAATCCTATTGAAAATGTATTTGTAAAAATCAGTACATCGCCCATTCAAGAGGTTTATACAGACTCAAAAGGGAAATATCAATTTTTAGTGCAAATTGGAGATAGCTTAAAGATTTTTTGTCAAGCAAATGAAATCACAATCAAAAAAGAAGTTTATGTGTCTTCCATACTTAAAAATTTACCAAGTATTTCTTTCCCTATTCTTGTACAGCAAGGAGTCACCGTAATCAAGGAAAGAGAAAATCCTTTTGAATTAGAGACTCTTCCTTTGGTTGACGCTCAAAAATTAACAGGAAGTATCGAAAGAAGTTTGGTTTTAACAACAGCCGCTACTTCGAATAACGAGCTGACAACAAACTACAATGTAAGAGGGGGGAATTATGACGAAAACCTAGTCTACGTGAATGGATTTCTCGTTTATAGACCTTTTCTGACAAGAAGTGGGCAACAAGAAGGCATGAGTTTTATTCATTCTGCTCTTGTTGAATCGGTTCGATTTTCGGCTGGAGGATTTGATGCACAGTATGGAGATAAATTGAGTTCTGTATTAGATATTACCTATAAGAAACCAAATGCTTTCAAATCCTCATTAATGATTTCTTTGCTTGGAGCTGAGGCCCATGCAGAACAAAAAATTGGAAAAAAATTCGATTATATCGTTGGAGCAAGGTATCGGTCCAATGGTTATTTATTGAATGCTCTTCCTACCCAAGGTTCTTATAACCCGGTTTTTTCAGATGCACAGATTTCAACAAATTTCAATATAAAAGAAAACCTGGTTCTCAGCACATTATTGCATTATTCTTCAAACAATTACAGATTTAGTCCAGAAACTTCAGAAACTGACTTTGGAACGGCAAATGAAGCCTACTCCTTTAAAATTTATTTTGATGGTCAAGAACAAACCAAATTTGAAACCATGATGGGAGGCTTATCTCTGAAATGGAAGGCCAGTGATAAAACAGACATCGACTTTTATGCCACAGCCTTTCAAACAACCGAACGAGAATATTTCGACATACAAGGCCAATATTTTATTAACGAGCTAGAAACAGATCCTTCAAAAGAAGAATACGGTGATTCAATTGCTGTTTTAGGTATTGGAACCTTTCTTAATCACGCTAGGAACAAGCTAAATGCCAACATCATTAATATATATCACAACGGTAGACATGAGCTATTTAATGGCTTTTCTGATCAGGCCAGGCTGAAATTCAAGAACAGGCATTTAAAATGGGGACTTTCATTTCAAATGGATCAGTTCAATGATGTCCTCAGTGAATGGCGAATGATCGATTCCGCAGGATATAGTGTACCACAAACTAACCCAAGCCAAATCGAACTTTTTGAGGTAATCAAAGGAGAGCTGTCCTTAAACAATCAAAGATATACTGGATTTATACAATATAATACAAGCTGGTCAAGAACACAAAAAAATTTAGTCATTACTCGGCCCTATAAAATCGGGGAACACGGACAAAAGAAAAAACTCTTTTGCACTGATACTATTGAAGAATCAAATTCCAAATGGGCTCTTTCTGTTGGGACTCGAGGAGGATATACGACAATTAATGAAGAGCTCTATTTTACTCCAAGGGCTGCACTTATTTATTATCCCAAGTCTTACCTTGCCCAAAACAATCAAATCTTTAAGAGGAACGTATCTTATCGCTTGTCATCAGGAATGTATTATCAACCCCCATTTTATAGAGAATTCAGGTACTTTGATGGTAGCTTAAGGACAAATGTAAAAGCCCAAAAATCAGTACATGTTGTAGCCGGAACAGATTTTTTCTTCAACATGTGGCAACGTGAAATGCCTTTTAAATTTACAGGGGAAGTGTTTTATAAATATTTGTGGGATGTTAATCCTTATCAAATTGAAAATGTCCGAACACGATATTATGCGGACAATAATGCCATAGCATACGCTTATGGTTTAGATTTGAATATTCACGGTGAGTTCGTTAAAGGCATCGAGTCCTTTTTTAAGTTGGGTTTTCTTTCTACCAAAGAAGACATCCTGGATGATCAATACATGGAGTATTATAACGCCTCAGGAGAAAGAATAATATTTGGCTACAGCGAAGATCAAACCGTTGTAGATAGTGCTACTATTTTTCCTGGATACATACCAAGGCCTACAGATCAACTTTTTAATTTCGGAGCTTTGGTTCAGGATCAAATGCCCGGATTAGAAAGCTTTACAGTTCAAATGGGAATGCAATTCGGGACAAGGCTTCCGTATGGTCCACCTGATCCAACCCGCTATAAAGATACTCTTCGAATGAAGTCTTATTTTAGAGTAGACTTGGGGATGTCTTATGATTTTTTAGGAAAGTCTAAATCGAGACATAAGTTTTGGAAAAAGAATTTCTCTCAGGCCTTGATTTCTCTTGAGATCTTTAATCTATTGGGAATTAACAATGTACTTTCAAAACAATGGATTCAAGATGTAAGTGGAAAATATTACTCAATTCCCAATTATCTTACCCAAAGGAGATTCAATCTAAAACTGATTTTAAGGATTTAGACATTTGGAGAAAAAAGAAATTTATTTGGGGAAATTAAGTTGGTCTTAACGGCATACATAACGATGCCTGCAGTATTTTTCACTCCAAGTTTTGACATGATGTTTTTACGATGAGTTGTTATCGTATGATTACTTAGGAAAAGCTGTTCTGCAATCTGATTATTCGTATACCCTTCAGCAATGAAAACGATTATCTCGTTTTCTCTTTCACTTAGAGTTACAGCCTCACATGTAAACGAATCAAAATCCAAATCATTTATATCTATTTGTGCTTTTTGTATGGTCTCAAGAATTTGTCCACAAAAAAAATTATTTCCCTTTTGAGTTTCTAAAACCGCATTAACGATTTCAGAAAGGTCACAATCCTTTTTCACATAGCTCATGATTCCAGATCTCAACGCATCTACAAGTGTTTGTGCACTTTGCTCTGGTGTAATGGCAATGAATTTATACTTTTTATTAGAGGTGTTTTGTTTGCTAATGACGTCAATATTAAAACCTGGAGAGGTATAGTCAATCAAAACCATAGATACGTCAAAAGATGAAAGTTGATTTTCCAATTCAGAAGCGTTTCTCGCTTCACCTACTATAGGTATTGACGTTTGAGATGATAGAATAGAACGTAAACCTACTCTTGATAAATCATTACTATCCGCTATAATTATCGACATCTTATTTAGAATAAATCTAAACAAAGATACATATACCTTTATATTTTTAACAAGTATTTTACAAATACTTTTTAACAGTTTTAAGAATAATTTATAGAACAAGAGGATTGTTTAAATTTGTAGCACGTGAAAACAAAAACTGGAACTAATATTGATGAAGTCATTTCGCTTTTAAACTGTGCGAAAATTGTTGCTATCCCTACAGAAACAGTGTATGGTTTGGCAGCAAATGGTTTAAATGAAGAAGCTATTCAAAAAATATTTAAAGCAAAAAAACGTCCGCTTTCGAACCCTCTTATCTTGCATTTTAAAGATGTGATGGATTTAACTAAATATGTAAAGAACCTACCCGAACCTGCTGAAATACTTGCGAATCGATTTTGGCCAGGTCCTCTAACACTATTGTTGGAGAAATCGGAACTCATTCCAGATGTGGTTAATTCTGGAAAAAGCAGAATTGCCGTACGTATTCCTAGTCACGAAATGACCTTAACACTTTTAAAAAAACTTAATTTTCCCATAGCTGCTCCTAGCGCAAATTTATATGGGCGAATTAGCCCAACAAAAGCCGAACATGTCATACATCAGCTAGATGGGATTATACCTTATGTCCTAAATGGTGGGAAATGCGAAAATGGTATTGAATCTACAATTGTAGGTTTTGAGGATAATTTGCCTGTGATTTACCGTCTCGGAGCAATAACGCTAGAGGAAATAGAGTCTTGTCTGAACGTAAAGGTTAAGATTCATAATCACAACATAAAAAGTGAGGGTCCCGATTCGAGTGGGATGGTTAAATTTCATTATGCCCCACGAACCCCAATATATGACATAGACGAAATGGATACAAATGAAGATTCAGAACATGTTGGTTATATTGGTTTTGACAAATTGAATCGATCCATCCCTGTAGAAAATCAATTTTTACTTAGTGATGAAGCTGATCTAAAAATAGCTTCAAAAAACCTGTATCACTCGTTGCATTATATGGATCAAAAAAACTTTAAAAAAATCTATATCTGTAAATTTCCTTTAATGGGACTAGGCTTGTCAATGAACGACCGAATCACAAAAGCAATTGCAAAATTTAGGACATAAAAAAACCCTCGAAATTTCAAGGGTTTTAAATATGTTGAGTCAAAAATTTATTTCTTGATGTGTCTCGCGTGTCTGTTTTTGAACTTATCAATTCTTCCGGCTGTATCAACAAATTGAGCCACACCTGTAAAGAAGGGATGAGATTTATGAGAAATGTCTAATTTCACTAAAGGATATTCATTTCCATCTTCCCATTCAATTTTCTCTTTTGTTGGAGCACATGAAGGGCAAATAAAAGCATAGTCATTTGACATGTCTTTAAAAACAACTAATCTGTAATCATCCGGATGTATATCTTTTCTCATAATTCTTATTTCAAAAATGGAATGCAAATTTATATAATTCTTTTCATATATCATCAAAAATTAAAGATTAAATCACTTTGAACAAACCTAAGGTGATAAGTCTTTTATAATGAATTCATTAAAACGCCCCCAATTGTTATTTTTGAATAAACGAAATATACGATGGTTTTATTGCAAAAAATCTCTATTAAAGAAATCTCGAAAATTTTAAATCGAAAATTTATAGGGAATGATTACCACCTCATTTCTGGCCTAAATGAAATCCATAATGTCGAAAAAGGGGATTTGATTTATGTTGACCATCCAAAATACTACAAGAAGGCATTGAATTCTTTAGCTGATACAATTATTATTGATCAAGAAGTCGAAATCCCAAAGGGTAAAGCCATAATTGTTTCCGACAATCCATTCGGTGATTACAATAAGCTTGCAGAATTATTTTTCCCTGAATCAAAACCGAATGAAACACAAAAACCAAATAAAATTGATGCTTCTGCGATTATTTACCCAAATGTTTACATTGGAAAAAACGTAATTATTGGTCCACATACGGTAATATATTCAGGTGCTTGCATAATGGATAATGTGACCATTGGTGACCACGTAAAAATTGGTCCAAATTCAGTAATTGGACATTATGCATTTTATTACAAACAAATCAAAGAATCACATTTCCAGATGCATAGTATTGGCAATGTTAAAATAGAATCATTTGCCGAAATTGGTGCCTTATGTACCATAGACAGAGGCGTTTCTGCATCAACTATTATTGGTTATGGGACAAAAATAGATAATCAAGTTCATGTTGGTCATGACACGGTTATTGGTAAAAATTGCCTGATTGCATCTGGTGCAGGTATTTCAGGTTGTGTAACCATTGAAGATGAAGTTAAAATTTGGGGGCAGGTGGGCTGTGCAAGTAATGTTCATATAGGGAAAAACGCCATTATTCTAGGTCAATCGGGCGTAACGAAAAGCGTCGAAGGTAACAAGACCTATTTCGGAACACCTTGTAAAGAATCTCTACAAAAATTAAAGGAATTGGCCGCTCTTCAAAAGCTACCGGAAATAATAAAAAACATTTAAATGTATACCACAAGGGAGCAAGATTTGGTATATCAAAATGAAGTAAAGGAAATAAAGCTTCTTTCCTTACTTGAAATAACAAATGCCATAAATGAGAATGCACCTGTTGAGCATCTCATGAAAATATTCACTTTTATTTTAAAGGAGCAGCTCGGATTTTCAAAGTTTGTATTGTTAATGCATCAAAAATCTTGGAATAACCCTGTAAAAATAGGCTATAAAGGGAAAATAAATTTAAATACAATTGATGAGGAATTTAATCGGTTCAAAGAAATAACAATCATTGAATCCTCTAAGTCAAAATTACTGCATCAGTTTCAAGTGATAATTCCAGTTTTTCATTCTGAAAAACCACTTGCATTCCTGCTTCTTGCAAGTAACTTAGATAGTGAAAATGAAACCAGTTATTTTTCTTTTGTTCAAACATTAACCAATATCATTGCTGTTGCTGTTGAAAACAAACGACTTGGCGAACAACATATCATTAAAGAAAGAATATCCAAAGAACTTGAAGTTGCTCGGGAAATGCAGAAACTCTTATTTCCATCTGATCTTCCATCTAATCGAAAAATGGACATTTCGGCAAAGTATATTCCAAGACATGCCATAGGTGGAGATTATTACGATTTTATCCCTTTAGGAGATGATGAATATATTATTTGTATTGCTGACGTTTCTGGAAAAGGAGTCAGTGCTGCTCTTCTTATGGCCAATTTTCAAGCAACTATACGAACACTATTTAAATACCAAAGGTTTGAAATGCCTTTTCTTTTAGAAGAGCTGAATAAAAAAGTAATGCGCAGTGCAAAAGGAGAAAAATTCATCACCTTTTTTATAGCCCACTACAATGCATACACGAGAAAAATGCAATATGTTAACGCTGGGCACAACCACCCTTTCATACTAAATGGAAGAAAAGTGATGATGCTAGACAAAGGATGCATTGGGCTAGGAATGTTGGATGAAATTCCAACAATAAATGTTGGCAATATCGAATTGAAACCAAATTCCACATTTGTTTTATATACGGATGGATTAATCGAACTAGAAAATTCCGAAGGTGAATTTTTTGGTGTACCTATGCTTGTTAAAACAGCCCAATCATATGCCGCTCTCAAAATGGAGGACATGAATAATATTATTTTTTCAAAACTAGATGATTGGAGAGAAGAATTAAATTTTGTCGATGACACCGCCATCTTTAGCTGCAAGTTCTTTTAAATCTACTTTATGGTAGAATATACCTATATCTAAAAACTTTCGCAGGACCATTTTCTGACCGCGATAAGATTCGTTAATCAAAGAATTGGCGTCATAATTTATTTTTGGCTTTTTATAGGTCAAAATAAAAAGTTGATCAAAATCAATGTTTGCTGTTTTCCCAGGATCTCCGATAAAAACTTGTTTATTGTCGTCCATTGCATGAACAAGTCTTAAAACCGTAAACACGTCATTTGAATTGCTATAAAAAGAGTATTTATCTTTCATCATTAATGAGATTTCATCTCTTTCACTGCCTCTAAAAAAACCCTCTCCTACTAAAATCAAAACAAAAAACGCTCCTGATAAAAATTTAACATAATTCCAGCTTTTGAGCATTTCCATCATTGGAAGTATAAAGGGTATTGTCAACAACAAAAAGTACTTTCCTCCTAATGAATGATGTGGAATGATTTCTAGTAAATAAAGAAATAAATAAACAGAAAAATAAATAGCAATTAATCCAATCTCATAACGAAATCCCTCCTTATTACGAGATAGAAACCTGATAAGACTAAATGTGAATACTAGTCCAAATCCCAATAAAAAAATAGATAAAATGAAATAATTTGCAAGTTTAAAAATCCATAGAGGAAAGGAAACCCCCACTATTGAAAAAACAACATTAGTCATCTTATCTAAAATATTATGCCGGTCGAAATCAACTCGATTTGCAATGGTCAAAACCTGATCGTGATGTCCCAAAATGAAGTAGGCCAATACAAAAACAATGATAAATAAGAGTATTAAGTTTTTGCTCTCAACAATACTTTGGTAAAGTGAGCCTCGGCAAATTATTCTAGATAATAGTAGGGCGAGTATGAAAATTGAAAATAGATAATTGGTCAGTAAACCCAATAGTAAGATTAGCGAAAATTTCAATAATGGTATTTTGTCTTCTTTGAGCATAAAATAGCAAACCAAACCAAAATAAAAAAGCATGCAATAGGGTCTAATATCTAGACATCCATTTAAAATAAAGGGCAAGAATGCAATAACCTTCCAATTGGATGAAAATGACATATTTCTTTTTGAAGAAATCAATTGAAGAGACGCCAAAAGAAAAAGGGCATTAAGCAAATATGCAACTAATATCGACCCTCCAAATAAATAGAACACTAAATGAAGTAAACAATGATAAAGAGGTGGATGTACATCATAAGATAAGGTATCATTCCATACTTTAATTAAGTCAAAATCATTGACATGAGAAAGTTGCATTTTCCAATCCAATGCTGTTAAATTTTGATTCATTAATTCAGAATAACCTGAATTAAAGTACACCCTATTACCAGAAGAAAATATAACACTATGTAGCTCGTCTCCATCTAATATGATTCCAAAATATGGAACGAATAAAAACAATACAATTATAAAAACGACTAAAGCAATTGAACTAAAAGAATTAATTTGCTTCATTCCTCTGGTATAACTATCGAAGAAGGTACATTTTCCCTAGCCCTTTGTGGAAATATTTGTCAGCCCCTGATTGGAGCATGTTGATATCTGCTCCATCTATTTTGGCTTTTACTCGATATAGATAAACACCATTGGCAAGTCGATCTCCAAATTCATCTCGACCATCCCACGCAAATTCGGAAATGTTTCTTCCAATTTGAATGGTTCCAAGTTCACTTTCATTGATTTCACGAACAACACGACCACTGATTGTCATGATTTGAATTAAGATATCATCAGGAATTCTATCCCCCGTTAAAGTAAATACAAACCTTGTGCTTGTTGAAAACGGATTAGGATAATTCATAAGCTGGGTGATCATTGATTCATGAATTACCTCAAAATCTATTTCGTAATCAAAGTCTCCCGATAAATTACCAGATTTATCTTCACCCTGAACTAGGATTGAATACACACCAGATTTATCAAAATAGGCAGGGTAAATAATTTTAAATTTATTTTGATTTTCATCTCCTGGAATCCATTGCATAATCGTATTTCCTGAACCATCCAAAAATGGAACTCTCGTCTGAACCCCGTCGGGATCTGTAAGGTAAATACCAAATAAAGAAGTATCTGCATCTGAATCCAAAATCAGATAAGGGTTTTCATCGTTCAATGTTATCAATATTTCACTGGTCGGAGCTACAATGTCATTATTTAGAATATGAATACCGTTAAATGTAACGTCAAGAATGGGATTAATACTTTCAGCAGAAACTGAAAAAGGAATTTGTAATATATTATTGATATGAGATTGTTCGAGTTGATCTTTCAAATTTAAAGCAAGGTCAACATAAGGATTAACATCAACACAGAAATAATTGGTACCAATTAAACCTTTTGTATCAAAGGAAATTGTATCTCGTAAAATACCAAAAACAAGAAGAGAATCTGATCTTGGATACGATATTGGGTGAATCTGCTGGTTTTCATCCAATATGTAATATTCAACCAGTAGTGAATCCATATCTGCATCACTTATATTGGCAATATCCACGGCAAAGCTACCTTCCTGACCTTCCTGAAGAGTATCAAGGCTGGGCAACCAGGTGTATCCTGTACTTGCGTCAATTGCGGCCTCTGGAATAGGTGTGTACAACACATGCCAGAAATCCATTTGAGCAGGAGTCTGGGTACTAATATCGGAATAAGTAGCTACCAATTTCATGAATGGAAACTCATTTGCATCTACAAGATTAGATAAGTCAATAACGGAATCATGCAAAGTAAAAAGAGTATCAATTGAAGATATATATATTCCTGCATCATCAAATAACTGCAGTTTCAAGGATGTCGAATCTGACGAAGTTATTTCTAAAGGATTTTGTTTCCAATGCAATTCTCCCCAATTTACAACAGGACCAATCATGGGTGAAGATTCAAACCCAATGGTCTCTGCACCTGATATAATCGTGTCCATCATGATATCTTCTCCATTTTGAGAAAAAACCTCTACAACAAAACTAGGGTCACCTTTTCTCGTTAGAAATATAAAAGGTTGATTTGGCCTACTCGGAGAAATACTATCTGAACCAAGATTTGTAAAAGTATCAAATAAACCAGGGTCATATGCAGACCACCAATCATAGCGAGCTTTTATAGGGGAATAAATTAAAATATAATCCCCATTTGAAATTTCGTTTTCTACAAAATTTTGAAACGCATCTATTTCAGTTGGATTATTTTGGTGAAACGTAAAAAACCTCATAGGTCTACCTGCACACCCACCATTATCATTGGCGTTCCCAAAATCATTATTCGGATTGACAACGGTACCATTTGAATAAGTATATCTCGTTTCCATCGGAGTCAATGATGCCTTGTCTATAACTGCAACATGAAACTTTGGTATGGTAGTGCAAATATCATAGTCCTGCTGAATACCATTGAGCGACCAAGCATTATTTGGATGAATGTAAGAAAGCAATGACGATGTAACAAAACAAGATATTTGAGATTGGATTGGCTCAAAATCCCTAAATTGATTTGTTTCATTTAAAGAAACCCCAATAAAAGAATTTGATTTGAACTGTTCGAATGCGTCTTGCCCCCAACCACGTTTATTTTTGATGTACTGAAATGATCTTGTCTTCCAATTCATATCATTGTCTACCAAAACAACACGCCAAAAATAAACCACACTATCCTCAAGAATGAGAGTATCCTGGGCTAAGGTAGAACTATTGAGCCAATCAATAGGTTCAGCTGAAAGGACTCCTCCCAATGAATTCTTTAGAACAAATTTTGTGAATGGACTAGAAAAGTCTCGAGTAGTATCAATTTCGAACTTGTAGCTCTGTAGATCTGCCAATGGATTGATAGTAGATGCTCTGAGTATTATCGTATCCGTCGGAACAACAGCAAAATCTTCAGGCCAAACAGGCTCAACACCATCTACGCTAATTAAGAAATTTTTAACAGACTGGTTGTTTATCACTTCATCATACTGTTCTTCAATATAATCAGGTCGATCTACTTTTATGGTAAATTTATTAAGCCCAATTCCAATATTCGCTTGAAGAGGCATCTTAATTTGAATATTTTTTTCATAATCCAAGCCCTCTACATTGATGAGATAAATTGAATCTAAAATGCTATTTGGGAAATCGCGCTCAATAGTCACATTAAAATTTTCAGTGATTGATCGTCCAAGATTTCTCAGTTTTATATTGATTTCGATGGAGTCTGTCGCCAATGAAATATTTTCAGGCCCAAAGGAAATACGAGAATCTGTCAATTCAATTTCCGGGAAGTCGTGATAATTAAGTTTGATCATCGGATCCCCATGAAGTGTCATTTGTGTGTATGTAGTTTCTGATTGAAGATTATCAAGATTCGCAATGCCGGACTGAATTGTGTTTTTGATATGACTACCAATAGTCCCCCCATAATTAGTCTGACTGAACTCCTTATAAAATTGATCAGAATAAGAACGCAGAGGAGATATAAATCCATAATTCAATGTCCCTAAGTAGGCTATTACTCCCGCATTTGGTGTTAAAACAAAGGATTCCGAATTTGAAAATGAATTATGAAAGATATTCCCGTTATAACAAGAATTTGCGATCAATACAGGGTATTTGCCCTGATTATCCCATGTAGATGGTTCATCTAAATTGATATCAAAACCACTACTCGACGTAGTAAAATGGCCGAAAAAATTCATCAAAGAAACACCATCGGAAATTCTATTTTTAATCTCATCTAATTCATTAGGATTTATTGGGTTGCCGTTTTCTTTTGCCACGAGATCAACCTTTCCAGCGAAATAATCTCCCTCAGCCGTCTCAGCCATTCCATTTAAAAAATTTTGCAAAAGGACTTGCTCGGCAGCCTCTGTTCCTCCAGAAAAATGAAGTATTTGTTTTTGCCAATCTTTTGTATTTGTCGAATACACATCTTCTTGATTCTGTCGGTTGTCAAACTCAATAATTTTATTCAAATAAATTTCTAATTCATTAGGGGTTCTAGCAGAAATTCGGCCGGTTGGAATCAGAGGAGTATATTTATTTGTTCCTGGTAGATTTGAGGTGATACATGCATCACAAGATGGTTGACCAAAGGAAGGAATCAACGAGTTTTGATAAGAACTAATGTTTGTCCTTGTCCCAGGACCAATATTCGTCGAAGAAGTCACATTTGCCTCTCGAATCCCCTTTCCTATCAAAAATAATCCAACTGGTTTTTCTTGAGAGGCATCATACATCTGATGAGCGAATCGTCTAATGCCGTTTATATGTTTTGGAATGCCTCCTCCATATTGCTGATACAATTCATTTACTTCAGCCATGATTACATTATACCCTCCCCCTATTGATGAGGTTCGATGACTCACATAAAGGTCGACAACTGATTTCAACAAATCGTTATAAACAAACAAAAGAGCCTCATCAATATTTGGTATTGAAGTAAAATCTGTGAAAAAACCATTTCCATTTACAGCATTCAATTGATTGATACTATTTACATTGTTATCACTTTCAACCACTACCCTTGAATTAGAAAAATCAGATGAATTTGGCAGCAATAAACTATACCCTCCTAAATGAGCGATAACTGGAATTTTATGGGGTGTGGATCCAAATGAAAAGGCGATTGGGTTTGTTAAATTTGAGCCATTAATATCAATCCTTGATTTTGATTCCAAATTGTTATAAATGGCCTCAAAATCAAATCCTGACTCTCCATTGTAATTGGTTTTTCTTGGATACTTAAATGATACATAATTGATAGACTGATAGTCAGTAGCAAGACCTAAATCATTCACTATACTCACCTTGAAATTTGATGAACCATCACTATTTATTATGTTAGAGGGAAATGAAACCGAAGAAAATATGCCTTTATAACCGGAAAAAACAGAATCAACAAGTGTATAATTTGAATTGCCGATTGTTTGTCTTGTATGATGATTTCCGCCTGCACCTGAAGGAATGGCTGCATTAGATGAGCCTACTAGCACTGAATTATATACGATTTCTGGTGAGTCATTTTCCTGATAAATATTTTCAAAATCAATACTAGTGAAATTCCAAACATAACCTAAATTTCTTCTAGTTATTCCCCATCCTTCCCCTGACATAAAAAAAGAGCTCGAAGCATTAGAAGATTTCAATCCCTCATTGTATTGATTATAATAAAATGATGATACTTCGTCGATAACATAAGGTACGGTGTTATAATTGTCAAAATCTACATCAGACTCAATAGAAAATCTCTTGTTTACCCCATTCTCATTCCAAGTCAGAAAATACTGAATTGTATCATTGTAAAGACTGTATTTCGGGTTTCCTATCCATGATGGATCGTCATAAAGGGTTGAATCGAGCCAGGAATCGTTTCTTTGGGCATATAAATAAATATAATCTCCATTATCGAGAGAGTTATCACCTCCATCAGAAATATACAGAGGTACTTGATGTTCTCTACCAAACACTTGAAAATCATCTGTATCAATTGAAGCTAAAGGTATTCCTGAATTTATAAGAGTATTGTAATCGATTTTATATATGCCGTCATTGACAATAGGGAATGAAAAATATTTTTGATCATAAGAGATCCATTCATTGCCGTATGTTTGGCCTTTTAGACCAGATAGGCTCAAAAAAACACAAATTAGACCTAAAAGGTTTTTCATTTTTCGGCATTTTTCGGTTTATCTAACCTCAACTTAATGGAGAAAATATGTGTATAATAATTGGCTTCACTTGCTCCGAGTCTTGTAAAAGCATAATCAAGAGAAAAACCTTTAAAAGAAACACCTAGACCCAAGTTTGGTTGAATGCCCCAATATTTTGTATCATTAAGGTTGGAAAACTGTTGTATATTAGATAGACCACCTCTTACCTCAAACAGTTGCCTAAATCCTGCTTTAATTCCGAAATGAGGGTCTACAGAAAAAGGATTCAATTTTAATAAAGTATTACGTTTTCCATCGGTTGTAATATCTAAATCAATTTCTCCTCCCAAATAAACTCCTTTTTTACCTAAATCAAATTGCGTACTTGAGGCCAAAATAAACCGAGGTAAGGTGAGCTCCAAACCATTTTCTGGAATTTCGTTTCCAGTTTGAAGAAAAACATTTTGAGTTTGATCATCTAAGGTAAATACCCAAGCATTGAAGGTAGATGTAACATCTCTTGCCAATAAGCCAAAAGAAAAATTCTTATTCATTTTGTACTTTAATCCTGCATCTAAGCCAAAACCCCATGATTTTGCAAAATCTCCAACCTTTCTATAAATGACCTTGACTGTACCTCCAATGCTTAAGCCATCAGGCTTCAATCTTCGAGCGTAACTTCCTAGAAAAGCATAATCTCCTGCTGAAAATGAGCTAACATTATCGTAGTTGATTACACCATTATTATCGATCAGCTGAGTAGTATTAGGTATATCATCGACTCCAAACCTTATGAATCCAAATGCTAATGTACTGTTCTCATCTATTGAATGAGCAAGAGCAAAATAGTCATACTTGGCTATTCCGGCAAAATATTCTGAATGCATAAACGAGGCTTCCGCCCATTTTTCAACACCGACAAGACCTGCCGGATTCCAATACAAAGAATTTACATCATTTGTCTGAGCAACTACTGCGTTCCCCATCCCATATGCCTCTGCACCCACTCCCAAGGATAAAAATTCATTGGAGTATTTTGGCGCTAAATCCTGAGAATGAGAAAGATGCACTATAAATAGACAACAGGTTAATACGATTGCTTTTACTACCATAGAACTAATTTAGTCATATAACAACAGATTTGATAAAAAATTGTGTTATTTGTAGTGAAGATTTACCATGAAAGCACATGCCTTTGAAACTGGTATTGACGTCGTAAATAAAAACATATGTTTAATCTCGCAAATATTATTACGAGTTGCAATTTAGTTTGCGGTCTTATTTCTATTGCCTTTTGTTTTGCTGGACAATTAGATTTGGCGGCTTATTGCATCTTTTTGGGTGCGTTATTTGATTTTGCCGATGGCTTTGTGGCAAGAAGTCTAAAACTTGAAAGTAAAATGGGGAAAGAGCTTGATTCTCTTTCGGATTTAATCACATTTGGCGCTGCTCCCGGATTTTTAATGTTTTTTATGATTTTAATTGGAATTGAACAACCTTATCTTCTTGAAAACTTCGACAAAAGAGCCGCAAATATTCATTACGAAAATTATTACGTTTTTAATCAATTTATCCATTGGGTTCAAGCATTTTTTTATGATTTCCCAAACAACTTCAATGCCTCAATAAAATATTTACCGTTTGCTGCATTTAGTATTCCTTTCCTTTCCTTGTTTAGACTAGCACATTTTAATGTAGATACAAAACAAGGTAAAAATTTCATTGGTGTACCAACGCCATTAAACGCGATAATAATTTGTTTCTTTCCTCTTTATTTTCAAGAAAACATGATGAATTGGAATACTCAATTTGAATCAATACACATCTTATTCGATTGTTATTCACTGGCCATCATTTGCGTGCTATTATCGATAGCATTAATTGTTCCAATACCGTTAATGTCTATGAAACTCGAAGGAGGTAATAAAATTGAAAACACGCTCAAAATTGCACTGATTCTTATTAGTTTAATAACAATTTTTATTTTCACGGTTTTGGCAATTCCAATTATTATAACTTTGTACTTTATACTATCAACATATCATTATTTCAAAACATCAAAAAATGAAATTTAAAGCAGAAATAGACGTAATGCCTCTAGACGCACTTTTAGATCCTCAAGGTAAAGCTGTATCTAACTCTATGGGGAGCGTTGGTCTTCCAGAAATTGAAGGAGTGAGAATCGGAAAGCACATTAGACTTTTTGTGGATGCTAAATCTGAAGATGAGGCAAAAAATAGTGTTGAGCAAGCTTGCAAAAAAATACTTTCCAATCAAATTATGGAAAGTTACTCCTACACGATATCTGAGGCCTAATTTAGTATGTCTCGACAACATTCTTTTAAGACATTCAATCCTTTAAAGAATACCTTCAATCCTCACCAATTTTATTCCGATACACCTTTAGAATTAGAGAATAAAATCCAATTGTCTGTTGTTGCAGAGAGAGTTTTATCCGAAACTTGCTATGAAGAAATCTCATTTTTTTTGTTGGAGATAAAATCCGAACTAATTATTAGAAAAAATAAAATTTCGTCGGCCTATTTAGAAGAAACAGGACTTAGTAAATCGAGATTTGAGCAAGAGTTTGCGCGTACAATATTTCAATTGGATGTTTTCGCAAAATACATTTCATCGCCCGAATGGAAAAAGCTAGGTCATCAAAATGAACAAATAGGAAGCAGGTTCATCACTAAGAAAAAGTTACCAATTGGCCCCATTATGGTAATGGGAGCGAGTAATTTCCCCTTAGCATACTCGACCATTGGAGGAGACAGTGTTGCTGCTCTAGCCGCAAGATGTCCGGTTATCTTAAAAGCTCACCCATATCATCTTAAAACAAGTCTTGAAGTTTTTGACGCTATTCTAACCGCTATATCTACTTGCAACATGCCGAAAGGTACTTTCACCCACGTTATAGACCAAGGACATGATCACGCCACAACCATTGCTAAGCATGATTCAATTAAAGGCATTGGATTTACGGGAAGTCAACTGGGTGGAGAGGCCATTTTGGAACATGTTAATAGCCGAAAATATCCCATACCGGTTTTTGCAGAAATGGGAAGCGTTAACCCTGTTTTCATTTTGGATATACCTGATTTATCTTCGACAGATTTAGCCCAAAGAATAACTCATTCCGTTTGTAATGACAGAGGGCAATTTTGCACCAAGCCCGGTTTGATCTTCATCCCTAATTCAGTTGAAGGAAAGAACTTGTGCGCTCTTATTAAAAACAATATTTCAACATTCGAATCAGGGGTCATGCTACACCCGAATATGAAAGAACAATTTGAGTTAAAGATTTCTACAATCGAAAAGAATAATAAACAGTTCATTCGCAGTGATAAAAAAGAAGACCACCATGTATCAAACTGCTGTCTAATTATTCATGAAAATGAGTATGAACACCAAACTTTTTTAAGATTCGAAGTTTTTGGTCCGTTTGTGACCTTGGTTTTGTATGATGATTCAAACAGACTCGAAAATCATTTAGCTGATTTAGAAGGACAACTTACGTGCTCTTTTTTTTCTGATGAAAACACAATTCATATACCTAACAAGCCATTGATTCAATTGGCCTTAAAAAAAGTAGGCAGAGTCATTTTTAATGATGTCCCTACAGGTGTAACAGTATGCAAAACTATGCAACACGGAGGGCCTTTTCCAGCAAGCTCAGACAGTCGGTTTACAGCCGTTGGAACGGACAGCATGAATCGGTTTATTAGAGATGTAACAATTCAAGAAAACGTCAATTAATAAAATAGTTAATTTTACAAAACAATTTATCTTATGGAAGAAGAACAAAGCTCAGGCAACTACACTAAAATATATTTGGTTGCTCTTTTATTTTTAATTGTCGGATTGGGAGCAATGACCTATTTATGGTCCAATTCAAGAAGTAATCTTGCAACATGCGAGAACACGACTCAAAATTACAAGGACACCATACAAGGCATGAATAAAATGTTATCGGCTTACGTTGGTGACATGTCAAAAGATTTAAAAGCAGATTTTCGAAATATGCTTGACACATACGACAAGCTCATTTTAAAGGATGCATCCCAATCTGACAGCTTGAATGTTCAAAAATTAAAAATTCAGAACCAAATTGAAAAAATCGAAAAATTACAAAGAAGCAAGAATTTTTCTGCCTCCCAGATCTCAAAGTTGAAAGAAGAGAACGAAACACTTCGGGTGATTATGCGTGGCTATGTCTACGAAATTGACTCATTGAATACATTGAACTTACAAAAGGATTTAATCATCACAGAGCAAACTGAGACCATAGACCAAAGAACATCAGAGAGAGATCAGTACAAAAATGCTGCCGAGGCGAGTGAAGAAAAAGTAAAACTAGGGTCGAAATTAACTGCTTACAGCTTTAGCTCTGGAGCCTTACGTTCAGTGGTCAAAAACAAGACCACAACTCGTGCCAAGCAAGCTGTTCAATTACAGTCTTCCTTTACCATTTCAGGAAACTTAATTACAAATCCTGGAAAAAAAACGGTGTATATGCAAATCATAGGCCCGAACGGTAGAGCTCTGCAAAACATGACAAGTTATAAACTTGAGACGACAAGTGGAACCATTTCATATTCAGAGAAAAAAAATATCGATTATCAAAATAAGTCAATCGATATGACTATTTATTTCGACGTTAGAAATGGCAATTTATCCAAAGGAAATTATAAGGTAAATATATATTGTGATCAAAACTTAATTGGTTCGGATAATTTTAGTCTAAAATAATATGGAAAAAGGACACGTAAAAAGTCAAATAATTAATCAAATTGGTATTATAGAGTTTGGGCACCCACTTAGTAATTCTCTTCCAAGTGATGTTTTGAATAAACTGGCATTAACAATTACTGAGCTGAGCAAAGACACGAATTGTAGAGTTATTTTATTGAAATCCTATGGAGACCGTGCATTTTGCGCTGGTGCTAGCTTTGACGAATTAATATCCATTCAAAATCTTGATGAAGGCAATGTTTTCTTTTCAGGCTTTGCAAAAGTAATTAACGCTTGTAGAACAAGTGATAAATTGATTATCGCCAGAATACAGGGCAAAGCTGTCGGCGGAGGTGTTGGTATTGCAGCATCTGCTGATTATGCTTTTGCTACTGAGCATGCTGCAATCAAATTGTCAGAACTTGCTGTGGGAATTGGACCTTTTGTTGTCGGCCCTGCTGTTGAAAGAAAAATAGGTTTATCCGCAATGAGTGAATTGGCAATTGATGCGACGCAATGGCGAAGTGCAAAATGGGCACAAAATAAAGGGTTATATTCTAGTGTATCTGAAACTGCTGAATTAATGGACGAAAAGATCAATTTATTAATAGAAAAGTTGTCCATATCAAATCCAGACGCAATGCGCGAATTAAAGAAAGTCTTTTGGTCCGGAACAGAAGACTGGGACAAGTTATTAGAGCAGAGAGCAGAAATAAGCGGACGGCTCGTATTGAGTGAATTTACAAGAAATGCAATTCGCGAATTCAAGAAAAAATAAATTCATCTTAATTTTTTATCATTTGGTTTGTTCATATAAGTATTAATTGTATCTTTGCACCCCTAATTTAAGCTTTCAAAAGCTTGTAAATAGAAAAAAGTGGATACATTAAGTTATAAAACGGTTTCAGGCAACAAAGAAACAGCTGATAAAAAATGGTTTATCGTTGATGCGGAAAACCAAACTGTTGGTAGATTGTCAAGTAAAGTTGCAAAAGTTTTAAGAGGCAAGCATAAAACATGTTATACTCCCCATGCAGATTGCGGTGACAATGTAATCGTTATTAATGCTGAAAAGGTTTCATTCTCAGGTACGAAATTGGAAAACAAGGAATACGTAAGATATTCTGGTTACCCAGGAGGACAAAAATTCACATCTGCTCAACAAATATTAAAAAACCATCCTGAAAGACTGATTGAAAAAGCAGTTAAAGGAATGTTACCTAAAAATACTTTAGGAAGACAATTATTTAGAAATTTAAAAGTGTACGCTGGTAATGAGCACAATCATGACGCACAACAGCCAGAAGCACTTAATCTTGACACGCTCAAATAAATATTATGCAAGTAATCAATACATTAGGAAGAAGAAAAACAGCTGTTGCTCGAGTATACCTTTCAAAAGGAAAAGGGAAAATTACAGTGAACAATAAAGAAGCTAAAGAAGTTTTCCCAATTGATGTTTTACAATCAAAACTAGTTCAACCCTTTGTGTTGACTGATACGGTTGGAAAATATAATGTGAGTGTGAATGTTAGTGGTGGTGGAATTAATGGTCAAGTAGAAGCCATTAGATTAGGTATCTCTAGAGCTTTAGTAGAAATTGATGCTGAAAACAGAGTTGCGTTGAAAGTTGATGGTTTGATGACAAGAGACCCGAGAATGGTTGAAAGAAAGAAACCTGGTCAACCAAAAGCAAGAAAAAAATTCCAATTCTCGAAACGTTAATCGTTATTGGAAGGGTTTAGTATCCAAGCGTTTAAGTAATAGGCACATGCCCCCCTTAATCGCTGAAAAATTAGGAACGTAAACAAATAAATATATATGTCTAAATTATCTTTTGACCAATTGTTGGATGCAGGTGTACACTTCGGACACCTAAAGAGAAAGTGGAATCCATCAATGGCCCCTTACATTTTTGAAGAAAAAAAAGGGATCCACATTATTGATTTAAATAAAACAATAGTATGTCTTGACCAAGCAAGTGCTGCAATGAAGCAGATTGCCAAATCAGGTAAAAAAATACTTTTCGTTGCTACCAAAAAGCAAGCAAAAGATATTGTAGCTGAAAAAATCAAAAACGTAAATATGCCGTTCGTGACCGAAAGATGGTCTGGTGGTATGTTAACGAACTTTCAAACTACTCGAAAGTCTATACGCAAAATGACGACCATTGATAAAATGAAATCTGATGGTACATGGGATACTTTGAATAAAAGGGAGAAACTTTTCAAAACTCGTCAGAGAGAAAAACTTGAAAAAACATTCGGATCGATTTCTGACATGACGCGTCAGCCCGCTGCGATTTTCATTGTAGACATACTTAAAGAGCACATTGCACTAGCAGAAGCAAGAAGATTAAACATTCCAACTTTTGCAATGGTTGATACAAATTCAAATCCAAAATTGGTTGATTTTCCTATTCCATCTAATGATGATGCGACCAAATCAATTTCAATGATTATGGATGAAGTTTGCAGTGCTATTCAAGAAGGTTTAGAAGAAAGGAAATTCTTAAAAGATAATCCAGAAAAAGCGAAAGCTAAAGAGGAAGCTCCAAAAACTGAAGCAAAAGAGGAAGCTCCAAAAACTGAAGCAAAAGAGGAAGCTCCAAAAACTGAAGCAAAAGAGGAAGCTCCAAAAACTGAAGCAAAAGAGGAAGCTCCAAAAGCTGAAGCAAAAGAGGAAGCCCCAAAAGCTGAAGCAAAAGAGGAAGCTCCAAAAGCTGAAGCGAAAAAAGCTGCAACGAAAAAACCTGCAGCGAAAAAAACAGCTGCTAAAAAACCTGCCGCTAAAAAAACAGCGAAAGCAGATACTGAAAAAGCGAAATAAATTACTTAATCTTAAAATAATATAAAATGGCTATAACAGCTTCAGAAGTAAATAAACTTCGTCAACAAACAGGCGCCGGAATGATGGATTGCAAAAATGCACTTGTTGAGTCTAATGGAGATTTTGAAACAGCAGTGGATGTTCTTAGAAAAAAAGGACAAAAAATTGCAGCCAAAAGAGGTGAAAATGATGCTAAAGAGGGCATCATCATTGCTCAATCTACAGGAGATTCAAAAGCAGGAGTAATTGTAACATTAAATTGTGAAACTGATTTTGTCGCTAAAAATGATGGTTATGTTCAATTGGTTCAGTCTTTAGTTGATTTGGCTTTAGATAGGTTACCTAAATCATTGGATGAATTGAAAGGTTTGGCTTACAACGAGAAATTATCTGTTGAAGAAAAGATTACTGAACAAATCGGAATACTCGGTGAAAAACTTGATCTTTCAGCTTATGCTCTATTAGAATCAGAAAAAGTTGTTGCTTACAATCACCCAGGAAACCAATTGGCAACTCTAGTTGCTTTAAATATCAATTCTGACAACGCTGACGATGCCGGAAAACAAGTTGCAATGCAAGTTGCAGCAATGAACCCGATCGCTGTAAATAAAGATGGAATCGATTCAAAAACTATTGAAAGAGAGATCGAAGTAGGTAAAGATCAGGCCATCCAAGAAGGAAAACCTGCTGAAATGGCTGAAAAAATCGCAATGGGTAGATTAAATAAGTTTTTTAAAGAAAACACTTTGCTCAGTCAGCCTTTTGTTAGAGACAATAAACAAACTGTAGAACAGTTTTTAAACACTACCGAAAACGGTCTCACCGTTTCGGAGTTCAAGAGATTCTCATTAAGTTAATTCAAAAAGCCATCCTCGGATGGCTTTTTTTTTTATTATTCCTTTCTTGGATATTTGATTTGGCTATATTTGTTTAACTGAATATCTATGAAATATAAAAGAATACTATTAAAGCTTAGTGGAGAGTCCCTGATGGGAGCCAAACAATTCGGAATTGACAATAAAAGAATCAATTCTTATGCTGAGCAAATCAAGAAAATTCATAAATCGGGACATGAAGTTGCCATTGTAATAGGGGGTGGGAATATTTTTAGAGGTGTTCAAGCTGAAGAAGGCGGAATGGATCGCACACACGGCGATTACATGGGCATGCTGGCTACTATGATTAACTCAATGGCTCTTCAAGCCGCTCTCGAGTCTCATGGTGTCCATACTCGATTGCAATCAGCAATTGAAATGAAAGAAATAGCAGAACCATTTATTAGACGAAAAGCAGTAAGGCATCTCGAAAAAGGAAGGGTTGTCATATTTGGTGCAGGAACAGGGAACCCCTTTTTCACAACGGATTCTGCTGCATCTTTGAGAGCTATTGAAATTAATGCCGATGTAATTCTAAAAGGAACGCGCGTAGATGGCATCTATTCAGCAGACCCAGAAAAAGACAAAAATGCAACCAAATACGACAATATAACATTTGACGAAGTCTATAAATTAGGATTAAACGTTATGGATTTAACTGCGTTTACGCTATGTAAAGAAAACGATTTACCGATAGTCGTTTTTGATATGGACACTTCGGGTAATTTAGAAAAACTGTTGTCGGGTACAAATATCGGCACATTGGTATCGAATTAATATAAAGTGATATGATTGAAAATTTAAATATGATTTATGATGACCTCCGGTCATCAAATTCAAAAAAGATTGAACACTTTGAAGCTGAGTTAGCTAAAATAAGAGCAGGAAAAGCATCACCATCAATGTTGTCGGGTGTAATGGTAGAATATTATGAGGCTATGACTCCCCTTCAGCAAGTTGCGAATGTGAGTGTAATGGACGCTAGAACACTTATCGTTCAACCTTGGGAGAAATCTGTATTAAATGATATTTCTAAAGGCATTATTGATTCTAATTTAGGCCTAAACCCTCAAAACAACGGTGAACAACTTATCATTTCTGTTCCTCCCCTCACAGAAGAACGAAGAAAAGACTTGGTAAAAAAAGCCAAAGCTGAATCTGAAAATGCTAAAATTGGCTTACGAAATAATAGAAAAGACGCTTTGGACCTGATAAAAGAACTTAAGAACGACGGCTTATCCGAAGACATGATGAAAGATGCCGAAAGTGAAATTCAGGATATAACAAACGACTTTTCAAACCAAATCGACTCCTTTTTGATTGTAAAAGAAAAAGATATTATGACCGTTTAAACGTAATTTTAAAAATTACAGGGTCCCTCTACTCTGCTGTTCTCTTTCAATTGATTCAAACAAAGCTTTGAAATTTCCTGCGCCAAAACCTCTAGCCCCCATACGTTGAATAATCTCAAAAAACAAAGTGGGCCTATCCTCAATAGGTTTCGTGAAAATCTGTAATAAATACCCCTCTTCATCAGCGTCAATCATGATTCCTAAACCTTTTAAAATTTCTATATCCTCTTTCAACTCATGATTGTGTTCCTCCAAGCGAACAGGAACAGATTTATAATATTCGTCCGGTGGTGTACTTAAAAAATCAATTCCACGTTTTCTCATATCCGATACTGTGCTTATAATATCATCAGTTGCTACAGCAATATGTTGTACCCCAGGACCTTCATAAAAATCTAAATATTCTTCAATCTGTGATTTTTTCTTTCCTTCTGCAGGTTCATTAATTGGGAATTTTATTCTGCCATTCCCGTTGCTCATTACTTTACTCATCAAGGCCGAGTATTCTGTATGGATTTGTTTATCGTCAAATGATAAAAAATTCTCAAACCCCATAACATCCTCATACCACTTGACCCATATATCCATTTCTCCCCAACCTACATTTCCTACCATATGATCAATAAATTTTAGACCTACTGAGCTGGGATTGTAATCTGATTCCCACTTCCTAAATCCTGGCAAAAATGTTCCTTTATAGTTTTTTCTTTCTACAAAAACATGTACTGTTTCACCATAAGTGTATATTCCTGCACGAACAACCTCGCCATGTTCGTCCTTTTCCACAACAGGTTCAAAATAAGATTTGGCTCCCCTAGAAGTTGTTTCCTGATATGCTTTTCTAGCATCATCTACCCAAAGTGCTACCACCTTAACACCGTCTCCGTGCTTTACAATGTGATCGTTAATTGGCGAACTTGAATTTAAAGGAGTAGTCAGTATAAGTTTGATTTTATCTTGCCGAACTACGTAGGATACGGAATCCTTACTGCCCGTTTCCAATCCTCTATAAGCATATGACTGAAAACCAAAAGCTGTTTTATAAAAATGTGCAGCTTGCTTTGCATTTCCAACATAAAACTCAACATAATCTGTACCAAGTAAAGGAAGAAAATCTTGAGCTCCTTCAAATATCTTTTCTAAACCGTATTCAACGTTTTTTATATCTTTCATTTTAATTATTTATCCAATTAATGTATCCAAGATTTGTAATAATCTTTTACTTCTATTTCTAATGCTTGCTCCGTCAACTTTAATGGTTTAAAAGTATCTACCATTACGGCAAGTTCTTCTGTTTTTGTTTTTCCGATACTTCTTTCATAAGCTCCAGGATGAGGGCCGTGTGGTATACCTGACGGGTGCAATGTGATTTGACCTTTAGATATATCATTTCGACTCATAAAATCACCGTCTACGTAATACAAAACCTCATCTGAATCAATATTGCTATGATTATATGGTGCGGGAATAGATTCTGGATGATAATCATATAACCTAGGACAAAATGAACAGATCACAAAAGCAGATGTCTCGAAAGTCTGATGAACTGGCGGAGGTTGATGAACACGACCGGTAATTGGTTCAAAATCGTGAATCGAAAAAGCATAGGGGTAATTAAATCCATCCCACCCCACAACATCGAAAGGATGCGAACCGTAACAATAATCATATAGAATTCCTTCTTTTTTGATCTTTACAATAAAATCTCCTTCTTCATTATGAGTTTCAAGATTTTTCGGGGTTCTAAAATCTCTTTCACAGTAAGGAGAATGTTCAAGTAATTGTCCAAACCAATTTCTATATCGTTTTGGAGTATATACAGGATGTTTAGATTCTGTTATAAAATGACGGTTATTTTCATCCACAAAATCCATTTTGTAGATCATGCCTCTAGGGATAACAAGATAATCACCGTATGAAAACTCAATATTTCCTACCTGTGAGCGAAGTGTTCCTTTTCCTTCGTGAATGAATATTACTTCATCCGCATCAACATTCTTGTAAAAATAATTTTCATTAGTATTATTCGGCCTCGATAAATATAAAGTAACATCGTTATTCGTAAGGACAGGAATCCGTGAATCAATCAAATCATTCACCACGGGAACATCAAAACCTTTAAATGCTCTCATTTGTAGATTTTTATCAATGGCAACTTTTGGACTTATATCTTTTTTACCAAGAATATCTTTAACTAAAGTTGGTGGATGTACATGATATAAAAGAGATGACATTCCATCAAATCCAATTGTACCAAACAACTGCTCGTGGTATAACTCTCCATTAGGCTGCCGGAATACTGTATGTCTTTTGTGTGGAATATCTCCTAAATGTCTATAAAAGGGCATAATTTCATATTATTAACGTCTACAAAATAACAACGAATAACGAAATAAAAAAATGACTATTGTCAGTTTTGAATAAATGGACTCAAATAATTAAATTCAAAAGTTAAATTTGTAACAAAAAAACAAATGTCGAAAATACTAGTAATAGGTTCTAGCGGTCAGATTGGAATTGACTTGGTTCTCGAATTACGTCGAATTCACGGTGAAGAAAGTGTTATTGCAACTGATATAAAAGAACCCTGTCCACCACTTATAAAAAATGGACCTTTTTACCAATTGGATGTATTGGACAAAGGAAAAGTCCTGCATTTGGTTCAAAAGGAAAATATAACTGAGGTCTATTTATTAGCAGCTTTATTATCCGCAATTGCTGAACAAAAGCCACATGCGGCATGGAAATTAAACATGGATGGTTTATTAAATATTTTAGACCTGGCAAAAGATGGGATATTAAAAAAAATATTTTGGCCAAGTTCAATAGCTGTATTCGGATCTAACTCACCCAAGACGAATACACCTCAACATACAATTATGGAGCCCAGTACGATTTATGGAATATCTAAATTAGCTGGAGAACGTTGGTGTGAATATTACCATAAAAAATATGGGGTTGACGTCAGAAGTATTCGATACCCAGGATTGATTTCGTATAAAAGTAAACCAGGTGGCGGAACAACAGATTATGCCATTGAGATTTTTGAAAAAGCCATTAACAAGGAACCTTTTTCTTGTTATTTGTCTAAAGAAACAACTCTTCCGATGATGTATATGGATGATGCAATAAGAGCTACAATACAAATTATGCAAGCCCCAAATGCAAAAATCATGATCCGATCTTCATATAATGTTTCAGGAATTAGCTTTACACCTGAACAAATTGCCAAAGGAATTGAAAATGAAATTGGTGAAATAATTATATCATACGAACCTGATTTCAGACAGGAAATTGCGAACTCATGGCCTGACTCAATTGATGACAATAGAGCCCAAAATGACTGGAATTGGCATCCTAATTTCAATTTAAATAAAATTATTTTCGAAATGCTCAAAGGCATGTCATGACTTAGATTCAGCACTATTTATTTACTTATAATTTACAAGCAATTGTATTTTGTTTAATCTTTTATTTGTTTTGTTAAACATTTTTTGTTTAACTTTACGGGTAAATATTTAAACAAAACATTATGTCAACATTAGAATTCAACGAGGCGTTAATCGACATTGAGAACAATCTTCGCTCATTTGCCCTTGGTTTTACAAGAAACAATGAAGATGCAAAAGATTTAACCCAGGAGACCATGCTTAAAGCAATTACCTACAAAAACTATTACACACCGCAAACTAATTTTAAAGCGTGGGTATTTACAATTATGAGAAATATTTTCATAAACCAATACCGCAGAAAGGTAAAATCAGGAACAATTTTTGATAACTCAAAGGAGTTATTTCTAATTACAAATAGTCCAGGTAAAGACGAAAACCCTGTTTCTCAAATAGCGACTAAAGACATTGAATCAAAAATCGATGGTCTTAGTGAAGAATACAAAGATCCTTTTGTTATGCACTTTAAAGGCTTCAAATACAAAGAAATAGCAGATAAACTAGGAATTCCAATCGGAACGGTTAAAAGTAGAATATTCATAGCACGAAAAAAATTAATAGATTTACTCCCTGATTATTCACTTTCGTTAAACTAGAAATGTCAAAAACCGTTACCATAATTGGGTCTGGAATATCAAGTCTGTCAGCCGCTTCCTTCTTAGGCAAAGCTGGTTACGATGTTACCATAATAGAAAAAAACTCTACCATAGGAGGCAGAGCCAGACAATTTAAGGTTGATGGTTTTACTTTTGACATGGGGCCGAGTTGGTACTGGATGCCGGATGTTTTTGAAAATTTTTACAAACAGTTTGGCAAAAAAGCATCAGACTTCTATAACCTTAAAAGACTCGACCCTTCCTATAGGGTTTTCTGGAAAGACAGTACACACACTGATATTCCAAGTACTTTGGGAGAACTTAAAAAATGGTTTGAACAGCTGGAATCGGGTAGCGCAGAAAAGTTAGAAGTTTTCTTGAAAGACGCTGAAATCAAGTACAAAGTAGGGATGGAAGAATTGGTTTTCAAGCCAAGTTTGAGCCTTATGGAGTTCGTAAATTCAAAAGTATTTAAAGGTCTCATAAGTATGAATTTATTCTCTTCTTTTGGAAAATTTATACGAAGCTATTTTAAGAATGAGAAAATAATTGCTTTACTTGAATTTCCGGTTTTATTTTTGGGCGCTATGCCGAATGAAACGCCCGCGTTATATTCTTTAATGAATTATGCGGATATAAAATTGGGTACATGGTATCCAATGGGGGGAATGCACAAGTTTATCGAAGCTTTTGAATCCATTGCCAAAGAAAATAATGTAAAGTTTGTTCTTAATGAAGAGGTAATTTCATTTGAAAAAAATCAAAACCAAGTCACTAAAGTTATTACTTCAAAAAGTTCTTATCATTCGGACATCGTCATTTCGGGTGCTGATTATCAGCACACGGACAGCAAATTATTAAATGGTTCTGCTAACTACTCCAGTAAATATTGGGACAAAAGAGTTATGGCTCCTTCTTGTTTGCTTTTTTATGTTGGTGTCAATAAACGTTTAAAAAATATTGAGCATCACAATTTGTTTTTTGATGAGTCACTCGAAGAACACGGCAAAGAAATTTACAAAAACCCTCAATGGCCCTCTTCCCCACTCTTTTATTTATGCGCACCTTCTTTAACAGATGAAAGTGTTGCACCTAAAGGGTATGAAAACTTGTTTTTCTTAATTCCTATTGCTCCAGATTTAGCCGATAGTGAGGAAAACAGAGAAAAATATTTTAAAATATTACTGAAACGACTCGAGAAACGAACAGGTAATAATATTTCTGACAATATTGTATACAGAAAATCTTTTTGTATTGATGATTTCAAAAACGAATACAACGCCTTTAAAGGAAACGCTTATGGATTGGCCAACACCTTAAAACAAACCGCTGTATTCAAACCATCAATGCGGAACAAGAAATTAAAAAACTTTTATTACACTGGACAACTTACAATCCCTGGTCCCGGGGTTCCTCCATCTATAATTTCAGGAGAGGTTGTTTCGAAATACATACTGAAAAACCACAATTAAACCATGAAAGAACTTTTCGATCAATTAAGTAGAGACATGAGTAAAATGACGACCAAAAGGTATAGCACCTCATTTTCAATTGGAATTCGTTTTTTACACAAGGATTTACGTGATCCTATTTATTCGGTTTATGGATTTGTTCGCTTTGCTGATGAAATAGTAGATTCATTTGACGGACATGACAAAGTTTTCCTTCTAGAGAAATTTACGAAAGATACTTACGAAGCAATTGAAAACAAAATTTCTTTAAATCCGATATTGAATGCATTCCAAGAAGTCGTTAACAAATATCAAATTCCTCATGATTTGATAGACACATTTTTAAGGTCCATGGAAATGGATTTAGAAAAAAAAGCTTACAATAAAGAAGGATACGATGAATACATATTAGGCTCCGCAGAAGTTGTTGGACTAATGTGCCTTAAGATTTTTTTAGAGGGAGATCAAAATGAGTATGTCAAACTTAAAAAGTATGCAATGAAGCTCGGTTCTGCTTTCCAAAAGATAAACTTCTTACGGGATTTAAACGAAGATTACAATGAATTAGGTCGTACCTATTTCCCAGGCATTAATCTGAATGATTTTAATAATACAGTGAAAAAAAATATTGAGAATGACATTGAAGTCGACTTTGAGTTGGGATACAAAGGCATTCTGATGCTTCCGAAAAAAGCTCGTTTTGGCGTATACATGGCCTATAAATATTACTTCAAACTCTTCAAAAAAATTAAACGAACGAATGCAGAGGTTATTCTAGAAGAGCGTGTTCGTTTACCAAATCGAAATAAAGCGCGCATTTTGGTTACTTCATACGTTAGACATAATTTAAATATGCTCTAACAATGATTGAAGTGCAATTAGTAAATCTCAATGATGAACCAATTGGTTCAATGGAAAAACTAGAAGCGCACCAAAAAGGGCTGCTCCACCGTGCTATTTCAGTATTTATTTTTAATTCAAAAGGCGAAATGCTACTTCAACGAAGGGCATTAGAAAAATACCATTCTCCAGGTCTCTGGACAAATACTTGCTGCAGCCACCCGTATCCGAAGGAAAAACCCGAACAAGCGGCAATAAGAAGATTAAACGAAGAAATGAATATCGAATCACCACTTCATTTTGCTTTTAAATTTATTTATAAAGTCGAATTTTCAAATGGACTTATCGAACATGAATTGGATCATGTGTTTATGGGGCATTCAGACAAAACACCTCACCTGAATACAGATGAAGCAGTGGCATTCAAATGGGTCAACCTAAATGATTTAAAAAAAGACATCAAAAAGCATCCTGAAAATTATACGGTATGGTTCAAGATAATTATTAATGAACATTTAAATCAAATCGAAACCTATTTATCATGAAAGTATGCAGACGAGTCAATTTTAATGCAGCCCATAGATTGTTTCGAAAGGATTGGTCAGATGATAAAAACGAAGCTGTTTTTGGCAAATGCAACAACCCCAATTATCATGGCCATAACTATGTTATGGAAGTATGGATAGATGGGGAAGTCGATCCTGAAACAGGATATGTGATTGATTTAAAAATTCTGAAAAACATTATCAACACTGAAATCGTAGAACGTTTTGATCATCGCAATTTAAACATGGATTGTCCAGAATTCGAAGATTTAATTCCTACAGCAGAGAACATCATTTTAACCTCTTGGAATATACTAAGGGCTCGAATTGAAGACAAGTATGAACTTCGTCTGAAACTATGGGAAACCGAAAATAATATTTTCGAATACAGTGGTGAATAACCTTAAATAAGAAAGCTCAAATAAATATGGCATCTGAAAAATCACTTTTTTGGCATAGAAGAGACCTAAGGATTGAGGACAATTGCGGCTTATTTAAGGCCTTGAAAAATAGTGAACAGGTAATTCCAGTATTTATTTTTGATGAGAATATTCTAAACAAACTCGGCAAAGATGATGCCCGAATATCTTTTATCTACGATGAAATTCAACGCGTAAAAAAACAATACCAACATTACGGTTCTGATTTACTGGTTTATTCAGGAGACCCCATTAAATTGATTCCAGAAATAACTGAAGAACTGGGTTGTACAGGGGTGTATACAAACAGAGATTATGAGCCATATGCTTTGGAAAGAGACAAAAAGATATTTGAAATATTGAACGAACAAAACATCAATTTTATCGGTTCCAAAGACCATGTGATTTTTGAAAAAGATGAAGTGGTAAAAAAGGATGGTACTCCCTATCTTGTTTTCACTCCCTATTCAAAAAAATGGAAATCACTTTATTATGAGCAATCCAAGCAAGAATATAATACCCTGGGATTGATTAAAAATCTCATTCAGGTAAAAGAAAAGCAAAAGCTACTTGATTTAAAAAATATGGGTTTTGAATACACCCCGCAGACCATTCCTCATAAAGAAGTGGCAAAAAACATTATTCAATCTTACCAAAACAGCCGAGATTTTCCGTCAAAAAATGGCACTTCAAGGCTCGGTATTCATTTAAGGTTTGGTACAATAAGCATACGAGAGTTGGTAAATAAATCTGAAAGGTTAAGCGAAACTTTTATCAATGAACTGATATGGCGAGATTTTTACCAAATGATAATATTTCACTTTCCGCATTCAGCAAAAAATTCATTTAGAAAAGAGTACGATTTAATCGAGTGGGAAAAAAACATGGATCATTTTCAACTTTGGTGTTCTGGTAAAACAGGTTATCCAATCGTCGATGCCGGAATGAGGGAGTTAAACCAAACAGGTTATATGCACAACCGAGTCAGAATGATCGTAGCAAGTTTTTTAACGAAGCACTTACTCATTGATTGGCGACTTGGAGAAGCTTATTTTGCATCTAAGCTACTCGATTATGAGTTGGCAAGTAATATAGGTGGTTGGCAATGGGCGGCAGGAAGTGGTTGTGATGCTGCACCATATTTCCGTATATTCAACCCGACTACTCAGCAACAAAAATTCGATGGTGAATTTAAATACATCAATAAATGGGTTCATGAATTCGGTTCCAGTAGTTACCCCGACCCAATAGTCGATCATAAGTTTGCAAGAGAAAGAGCCCTAAATAGATTTAAAATAGGTTTAAAGAAAATATGAAAACAGGAGAAAAGTGTCCTCAATTTACAGCAATGAATCAAGAACGCAAGACTTTTGACTCAAAGGGTTTAATTGGAATTAAAAAAACAGTCATTTTCTTTTACCCGAAAGATTTTACGCCGGGATGCACCAATGAGGTTTGTGAATTTAGAGACCAATATGATGAATTTAAAAAGTTGGATTGCGAAGTTATTGGAATATCTTCTGACAGTAGTAAAAGTCATTTGGCATTTTACAATAAATACAAGTTAAACTATCATTTATTGTCTGATCCAAAAAATGCGATTCGCAAGTTGTTTGGAGTTCCTAAAAATCTGTTTGGATTAATTCCGGGTAGAGTGAGTTATGTCATTGATAAAGATGGCACCATCATTGGAGTTTATAATTCTCTTACAAATTCAAGTGCGCATATTACTTATGCTCTTGATTGTTTAAAAACCAAGTCCTAAAAAATTTTATCCGTTTAAGACTCCTCGAGAAATCACAATTTTTTGGACCTCTGAAGTACCCTCATATATTTGAGTAATCTTAGCGTCTCTCATTAAACGTTCAACATGATATTCTTTCACAAAACCATAACCACCATGAATTTGCACTGCTTCAACTGTTTGCTCCATGGCAACTTTAGATGCGTATAGCTTAGCCATGGCACTAGATTGATCATAATTTCTCCCATTGTCTTTATCTAAAGCACTTTTGTATACAAGCATTCTTGCTGCTTCAATTTCAGTCGCCATGTCCGCAAGCTTAAATGCAATGGCTTGGTGCTTGTAAATTTCCTTTCCAAAAGCTTTTCTTTGTTTTGAATACTCTGTTGCAAGCTCAAGACCTCCTGCAGCAATTCCAAGAGCTTGTGCGGCAATTCCTATACGCCCTCCTGACAATACTTTCATGGCAAACTTGAAACCGAACCCATCTTCACCAATTCTATTTTCTTTTGGAACCTTTACATCATTAAACAATAGAGTATGCGTATCACTTCCACGAATCCCCATTTTATCTTCTTTCGCACCCACTATAAAACCATCCATTCCCTTTTCTATGATAAAAGCGTTTATTCCTTTATGCCCTAACTCAACATTCGTTTGAGCAATTACCAAATATACACTCGCTGATGAACCATTAGTTATCCAATTTTTAGTCCCATTAAGCAAATAATGATCTCCTTTATCGATTGCAGTTGTACTTTGAGAAGTGGCATCAGAACCGGCTTCTGGTTCTGACAGACAAAAGGCACCAATTTTCTCTCCTGTTGCAAGAGATGTTAAATATTTTTGTTTTTGTTCTTCGTTCGCAAATTGCTCAAGTCCCCAACAAACCAATGAATTGTTCACGGACATACAAACAGATGTAGAAGCATCGACTTTTGAAATTTCTTCCATGGCAAGAACATAAGAAAGGGTATCCATACCACTTCCACCATACTTTGGGTCTACCATCATACCCATAAAACCTAGATCACCCAACTGCTTGATTTCTTCAGCAGGAAAGCGTTGGGCATTATCACGTTCAATGACACCAGCCTTAAGTACATTCTGTGCGAAATCTCTTGCTGCTTCTTTTACTGCTAAATGTTCTTCGGATAAATCAAAATTCATATGGACTAAAAATTTAAATTATTTTTACAAAATTACGGAATTATTGATGTAGTTGAAAAAATACGCCATGTTAAAAAAAGAAATCATTGGTTTAATGAGTGGTACATCCCTCGACGGATTAGACATGGCTCATGTTGAGTTCATTTTTATAAGCAATAAAGTCAACTATAAACTTATGAAAACGAGCACCGTAGCTTATCCAAAAGACTTACAGGAGGTTCTGCGTAAGGTAAATACTTTGAAAATTGATGAGATACAAATACTTAACAAAAAAATAGGCGCTTTTTTCGCAGAACAGGTTAATCTATTTATTTCATCACATCAAATTTCTAAAAAAAACATCAATGCCATTGCCTCTCATGGCCAAACCATTTTACATCAACCTGAAAATGGCTTTACAGTACAAATCGGCTGCGGAAGTACCATCGCTTATTTAACTGGAATCAATGTTATAAATGACTTTAGATCTTTGGATGTCATTGCTGGCGGACAAGGGGCACCGCTCGTACCTATTGGGGATTACGATTTGTTTGAGTCAAAAGCTGATTCATTTCTAAATATCGGTGGATTTTGCAACATTAGTTTAAAAAAAGATAATGTTATTCATGCATTTGATATTTGTCCTGGTAACTTACCTTTAAACCATTTCGCGGGAGAATTAGGGCATGACTATGACCCCAATGGAAAACTCGCCAAGCAAGGAAACATAAATAACGTTTTATTAAAAACACTCAATTCACTTGCATTTTATAGTAAAAAGGGCGCCAAATCACTTGGCACTGAGTGGTTAGATAAAAACTTTTACACAAAATTTGACAAGGATGAAAATCCAAAGAACATTCTTCGCACAATTTGCGAGCATATTTCGAATCAAATTATAAATTGCTTAAATGAAAATCAACTCAATTCTGTTTTCATGACAGGTGGAGGTGTAAGAAACAAATTCTTAATGAGCTTAATTAGAGATGGTTATAAAGGAGAAATTGTTGTGCCTAACGAAGAAACCATTGATTTCAAGGAGGCCATTGTATTTGCCTACCTTGGATACAAATATCTTTTAAATGAATCCAATACCTTGTCTTCAGTTACAGGAGCAAAGCGTTCATTGTGCTCGGGCGTATTTCACAAGCCTGGATATTAAAGCTACTTATCCACAAAAACAATGTTGGTAATTGCAAAAAAAATGCATCAAATGAATTTTGATATTGTTACTTTTGTTTGGTTTTAAATAATCCATATTTTAATGAAAGAGCTTTTAGAAAAATTTGAGAATAAACAACCGGAGATTGTTTTTGAATGGAATGATTCCGAAACTGATGCTCAAGGATGGGTAGTAATCAATTCACTGCGAGGTGGAGCCGCTGGTGGCGGAACACGCATGCGAATTGGATTAGATAAAAGAGAAGTTGAATCCTTGGCGAAGACAATGGAAATTAAATTTACCGTTGCTGGTCCTCCAATCGGGGGAGCCAAATCAGGTATAAACTTTGACCCTAAAGATCCCCGAAAGCAAGAAGTTTTAAAAAGATGGTATGCTGCGGTATCACCACTATTAAAGCACTATTACGGTACTGGTGGAGATCTTAATGTAGACGAAATTCACGAAGTAATTCCCATTACCGAGGATTGTGGGGTTTGGCATCCACAGGAAGGTGTTTTCAACGGACACTTTCAGCCTAAGGAGGCCCAGAAAATCAATCGAATTGGTCAGCTAAGACAAGGTGTGATTAAGGTCATTGAAGACCCAAACTATTCTCCTTCCGTTGATCGCAAATTTGTTGTTGCCGATATGATTACTGGTTTCGGGGTAGCCGAATCAATCAAACATTTCTATAACATCTGGGGTGGAAAACTCGAAGGAAAGAAAGTGATTGTTCAAGGTTGGGGAAATGTAGGTTCTGCAGGAGCTTATTACTTGGCACAAAGCGGTGCTAAAATCGTAGGCATCATTGACCGCGTTGGTGGTATAATAAACCAAGATGGACTCGGAATTAATGAGGTTCGTGAGCTTTTTTTAAATAAAAATGGAAACGAACTTGTTTCTCCCAACATGGAGAGTTATGATGAAATCAATTCGAAAATATGGGATATCGAAGCAGATGTTTTTATCCCTTGTGCAGGTTCTAGAATGATTTCACAAGAACAACTAGAAAGAATGAGAAATGCTGGGGTTAAGGTTATTTCCTCAGGAGCTAACGTTCCTTTTGCCGATCCTGAAATCTTTTTTGGTTCGATTGCAGAGCAAGCAGATGAATCAATTTCTTTAATTCCTGACTTTATAGCGAACTGCGGAATGGCTCGTGTGTTTGCCTATTTAATGTCTCATGACTTAAAAAAATTAGATGATCACGAAATATTTGAGGACACGAGCAAAACAATACATGACGCATTAAAAGAAACGCACAAAGTGAAGCCTGAAAATACTGGACTCGCAAAAGCTGCTTTCGAAATAGCCTTAAATCAATTAGTATAGATTATGGAAATTTTTATTTTTTTAGTTTTTGTTTTTGGGTATTTAGCAATAACCTTAGAGCACCCCTTAAAAATCGACAAACTCATCCCTGCCCTTGTAATGATGGCATTGGCTTGGGCAGGAGTTGCTTTTGGAATCAATAGTTTTGACCAATGGTTTGATCCAGGAAGCCACAGTTTGGTAGAAGGATTCGCAAACCTGCCTTTACATGGCGCGCATGGAGAAATGGGTAAGATGGAGTATATGGAACATACACTGCTTTATCACTTTGGTAAAACTTGTGAAATATTAATCTTCCTTGTTGGTGCAATGACTATTGTAGAAATCATTGATCATTTTAACGGCTTTCAAACCTTTAAAGCAATGATTACGACAAGAAAGAAATCCAGCTTGCTTTGGATTGTGAGTATTCTTGCCTTTATCTTATCCGCAATTATTGACAACCTTACGGCAACAATTGTTTTGATTACCATTCTACGAAAGATCATCACTGACAAGAACCTTCGAATGTGGTTTGCAGGTATGATTATTATTTCAGCCAATGCTGGTGGTGCGTGGTCACCCATCGGAGACGTTACGACTACCATGCTATGGATGCAAGATAAAGTAACTGCACTCGAACTTATCAAAAACTTGCTCATTCCATCTATTGTATGTATGATTATCCCAACAATTATTGCTACGCGTTTACCCGCATTTAGGGGCGAAATTGAAGCAGAGAAAAACAAGGAAGAAAGAAGTAAAAACAGCTTGTTTATGTTGTGTTTAGGTCTTGGATTAATCGTATTTGTACCCATATTTAAAACCGTAACACACTTGCCGCCTTACATCGGGATGATGTTGTCTTTGGGGCTCATGTCGCTTACTGCAGAAATGATCACAAACAGAGATTTCACCCTATCAAAAAAGGAAAACGAGAATCACGGACACGGTCCTACTTTTAATGCCCTTACCAAAATTGAAATGCCAAGCATCTTATTTTTCTTGGGTATTTTGATGACGGTTGCGGCGCTAGAAAGCCTAGGCATGATCTTTACATTCGGAAATGAGGTCAATGCTATGATGGATGAGCGCGTATTTGTATCACTATTAGGTATTGGCTCCGCCATCATTGATAACGTACCTTTGGTTGCGGCATCAATGGGAATGTTCCCGGATGCCATGGATGCCAATGTATGGCATTTTATTGCTTATGCAGCAGGTACTGGGGGATCAATGCTTATCATTGGATCTGCAGCAGGAGTTGTGGCCATGGGGATGGAGAACATTTCATTCTTCTGGTATTTAAAAAGAATTTCTTTATTGGCTTTAATCGGATATTTTGCCGGTATCGGAGTTTTCTTAATTTTATAGTAACAAATTTGAAACTAAACGTTTTACACTTATGATTAATTTATTTTTTCTCGCTAAAGACACTAAAGAAACTACAAAAACTTTTTGGGAAGTCTTCGTAAATACGGATGAACTGGTTGGTTTATCCATTAATGTCATCTTACTCCTGGTATTGGGTTATGTAGTTTACATATTCGTCACGAAATACCTCGATTACAATAGTATTCTTAAAAGCTATGGACCTATTAATAAAAAAATAGAGGAAGAATATGACTCTATGATGCTGAGTAAATATGAAAACTCAACAAACCCTTTTAAGAAATTAATCTCTAAATACATTGATACCAACAAACAGGGAAGTAAAAAATCAACGGCTGAATCTCAACTCAAAAATCAAGGAGATTTTGAATTAGCCCGCCTAGGAGAAAAAGTTGGAGTGCTGGCAACATGCTCTGGTGTAGCACCTATGATTGGATTCTTAGGAACTACAATTGGTATGGTTGAGGTTTTTATGGCCTTAGAAGCATCAAAATCTTTAGAAATATCGATGATTTCAGGTGGAATACTTACCGCGATGACCACAACAGTGTCTGGTTTGGTTGTAGGAATTGTGGCTTACGTAGGTTACAACCATCTTGTAATGAAATTGGAAAAAATAGCGATTGAGATGGAAAACGTTTCTTTTAACCTGATGAAAAATTACGACAACAAAAAAGAAAACTAAAAACCTCGTATCATGAATTTAAACCAACGAAATAAAATCAAGATTGAGGGTGGAATGGCGAGTATGACAGACCTTGTCTTCCTATTATTGATATTCTTTATCATCTTAAGCTTAATGGCCAACAATCAAACGCCATTGGACCTTCCTCAGGCAAATGAAAGCACCAAAACTGATCCAGAAAGAATTACACCAACTGTAATCGTATTAAATCGTGTTCCAGAGGAAAGTGATAGTCAAAAGCTGTATCAAGTGAGTCAAGAAGGTGAACCACTTTCAGGATTATTGGATTATGAAGCAATGAAATCAGAAATTAGTAAGGCGGTAAAAAATTCAGGTAAAACTAAGGTTAGAATTGCAGGTGAAAAGACCGCTTATTATGATGCCGTTTTTCAGGTATTGATCTTGGCTCAATCCCAAGAATGGCA
>CALKHF010000004.1 GCA_938092255.1 uncultured Flavobacteriales bacterium
TGTTACTCTAGATGGAGTTTCATACGATAGCGTTGGTGTTCGATATAAAGGGAATTCTACATTTTGTATCCCTAATGATGAAGGCAATCCAAAGGTCCCTTATAATCTTGATGCAAATTATTGGGTTTCAAGTCAAAAAATTGCAGATTACAAAAAAATTAAATTTGCAAATGCTTGGATGGACCCAACGTTTGCCAAAGAAATTACAGCGACCAATATTTATCAAAAATACATGCCCGCTCCTGAGGTGAATTTGATGAAATTAAAGGTTCAGGGAAATTATCTTGGCCTTTACGTAAACACTGAGTCCATCAACAAACAATTTATGGAAAAACATTTTGGAGAAAAGGATGGTGTTTTATTTAAATGTGATCCCGCTCAAGTCTTTTGTGGAAACACGAATCCCGGAGGTATTCCTGACCTAAAATGGTTGGGGCAAGATAGTGCAAGTTATTATAATAGCTATGATCTTAAATCTGAGTCTGGCTGGGGTGAATTGGTAGATTTTATATACACGCTTAATTATGACTTTGAAAACTTAGAGAATGTATTGAATATCGACAGGGTCCTGTGGAATTTTGCCGTAAATACAGCCATACTAAATCTAGATACCTATAACGGCTATTACGTCCACAATTATTACCTATACAAAACTGAAGACGGTCTTTTTCAGATGATTCCCTGGGATTTTGACAATGCCTTTGTTGGAGCGATTTTAGGATTTGAATATTGGACTCCTGAAGTGGTTTATAATTACGACACCTATGGAAGCCAATACGATCCAAACTCAAGGCCATTATTTCAAAAGCTGATGGCGGACCCTTTAAGAAAAAAACAATTTGATGCACACCTTAGAACAATTTTTACTGAAACTTTATTAGATAGTTCAGCAATAAGAAATGAAATCTCTGATCTTCATGAGCTCGCGCTCGTTCCAGCAAATCAAGATTTCAACAAAGCCTTTCCTATGACCTATTTTTATAGCAATGTAGAAGAACCTTTCTGGTCTGGTTGGGGTTTTGCGGGCATTATGTCGACCATCGAAGAAAGAAACAATTACCTTATGGGACTATCTGCAATAACAAACCAGCCTCCATCCATCGCTAATGTTGAGCTAAGCAATGGTCTTGTAACCGCGGTTTCAGCGAATGCCAGTGTTGTTGAGCTTATGGTCACAACAAGTCCGCACAACTCTAAATTTGTGCCTTTTCTTATGTATGATGATGGAACCAATGGAGACCTTGTTGCTGGAGATGGTATTTATTCTGCAAGCCTTCCATACTACAGCTCAGGTGATGCAGTAAAATACTACATTCGAGCTCAAAACAATAATGCAATGCGGCTGTCTCCTGAAAGAGCTGAATATGAGTTTTACATTTACGATCCTAATGCAGCCATTTCTGAAGGCTTAGAAATAGAATACAAAGTATATCCAAACCCAAGCAAGGAGATCATTAACATTACTTCGTCGTCAAGCACCTCTTTGAACTGTTCCATCTATGCTCTATCGGGCCAAAAACTCATAGAGAAGGAATCCTCTTCAAACACCACAAGTATTGATTTATCGGCTTTTAAACCTGGAATGTATCTGCTGAAAATTAATGATCATATAGAGAAAATCATTAAAGAATAGGAAATGAACTTCGTTCTTTGGGTTTTTTTATTCGGTATTTGTTGAATACTGTAGTTAAACTATCAACACAACTGCCTGACAATAATTATTTTACACGGTTTTCTTGATTATTGCGAATCAGCCTTGGCAAAGTTTGGTATAAATATTGCCTTGTCGGATGTGTATTTATTATTTTTATAACCTATTAACTAAAAGTTATTTATGAAAAATTTCAAAATTAAAATGGCATTTGCTTTTATTATGATGTCGTTCTTTACCTTTTCGCAATCAAACACCTTAGTCGTGTTTTCTCAAAATCCAACTCCCTTTTTTGTGATCTTAGATGGAGTGAAGAAAAATGAAACTGCAGAGACAAGAGTTGTCGTTCCTGGAATCCAACAAACCAATAGCAGTGTTCAGATCTACTTCAAAGATGAAAGTATCGAACCAATATCAAAAACCATTTGGTGGGATGAAGAACATAAAAACGATGAAGTCACTTACCGAATTGTTCCTGTAAAAAAGGGATATAAACTTCGGTTTTTCAGCACAAAGCTAAATACATCCACAACCGTTGCATCCACACCGCCACCTGTGCAAAATGTTCAACCAACCACTACAACGACAATAACTGAAACAACTACTGTGCGTCAAGACAACACGACAGGCAGTAGTGGTATAAATACGAATACCAATATGAATTCAGGAGCAGACATGAATGGTGGTAATATCAGTATGAATGTCAATATGAATGATGGGACCAATACATCGGCAGGCAATGAAAGTTTGAATATGAGTATGAACATCAACATGAATGACGGGAACATGAATGGTGCCGACCTTAATAATGGAAATATTAATGTCAACATGAACATGAGTGATGCTGACATGAACAGTGCGATGAATGAAGCCAATACCAATATGAATGTTAATATGAATGGAATGAATTCAAGTACAGGTCAAACAAATAATACTGCAGTCAATGAAACCGTTACTACTACAGTAACAACTACAACAATAAACGAAACGCCTGCGGCAGCGGCGCCTGTGTCATTAGAAGGCTGCTCAAACCCCGTTCAAAATATGGCAAGTATTATGGCTGCCATTGATGAAGAAAGCTTTGACGATGGAAAAATAATTGTAGCCAAACAAGCGACTTCAAAAAAGTGCCTGACTGTTGATCAAATCAAGCAAATCATGGAAGAGTTTAGCTTTAGCAAAAATAAGCTCTCATTTGCCAAATATGCATATAAAAGATGTTATAATCCAGATGATTATTACCAAGTAAATGGTGCGTTTGACTTTAGCTCTGAAAAAGAAGAGCTTAATGAATTCATCAGTGAGCAAGATTAAATCCTAAAATACACAAGCACCCGAAAGGGTGCTAAAGAATAATCAAATCGTTGATTTCGATTTCGGATTTCATTTGTTTTTTGCCGTTTTGATGAAAGAATTGACTTACAATTCTTCCCTCTATAGCAATTGACGTTCCCATTGGGCCGCATTCGTTGAGTACCTGAACCCAACGCCCCCAAGCAGAAAGATTGTGCCAATTTTTCCTGTGCTTTTTATGTCCTTTAACATCGAGGTAGCTTTCCTCGGTGACCAAAGTAAACTTCACAAGCCTCCGACCATTCGGAAGCTCATGAAGTTTTGGCTCAGATTGAATTGTTCCTATAAGATGAACAAGATTCATATTAAGCCTCTGTTTGGTTGTTGTTTTCCTCTACTTGTTTCATGGGATCAAAAAGCATAAATTCATTGGCCTCTATGACTGTTCGGTTTTTGCGCTCCCCTGCCTTATTTTCATAAGTTTGGTGAATCAATCGGCCTTCAACGATGATCTTTTTGCCTTTTTCTAGGGTGTCTTTCATTCGTTTCCCCAGCGGTCCCCAAGCACTCACATTGTGCCATTGGATGTCTTCGCTCCAATCACCATTTTTTGATTTGTACTTCTGGTGTGTGGCCATACTAAATCGTGTGAGTGATTTCCCCGAATCGAAGGTTACCGTCTCTGGATCTCTTCCTAATCTTCCGATCAAACTGACTTTGTTTCTTAATGCATTCATAATTGTAAATTTTTAAAAGTTTGAAATAATTGATTGCCGCTAAATTCGACACCACAAAATTGAGGAGTCCGGCAAGTCCTATCCGACTATTATTCATTTGTTGTCGTTATTTAGTCGCTTACACTTAATTAATAGACGGCAAACAAGAAAAAATTGACCTCATTTGTACTATGAATTTTAGTTCAATCAAACAAAAACTGCGTTACAAACGATATAGCCCAAATACGATCAGCACATACATCTCATGTTTAGAGCAGTTTAATCGTTTCCTTAAAAAGGAAGAATTACAGATTAACGAACCTGTTATTTATCAATATCTAATGGAACTGGTAGATAAAGGATATTCACGAAGCTCTCAAAACCAGCACATCAATGCCATTAAGTTTTATTTAGAGAAAGTACTTAAACAAGAGTCGAAAAACTATTATATCGAACGTCCGCTAAAAAAAAGAAAGCTTCCGGTGGTATTAAGTGAAAACGAGATTCAACTAATTCTATCAAATATTGGCAACCTAAAACACAAGGCCCTTTTGTCCCTTATTTATTCATGTGGACTTCGGGTTGGAGAAGCCTTGAATTTAAAAATTAACGATCTTGATAGTGATCGAATGCTCATTTCTGTTAGAAATGGAAAGGGAGAAAAAGACAGAATGGTGCCTTTGGCCTCTAATGTATTGAAGCTACTACGGACTTATTATAAACAATATCAGCCTTCTGATTATCTATTTAATGGAGCTGAAAAAGGTCCTTATTCGGCAACAAGTATCAGAAATGTATTAAAGCGTGCCGTATACAAATCATATATCAAGAAAAACGTTACTCCTCACACTTTACGACATAGCTATGCAACGCACCTTCTAGAGAAGGGCACGGACTTAAGATATATACAAGTTATTCTTGGACATTCCAGTGTGAAAACAACGGAGATTTATACACACGTAAGCACTAAAAATTTACAAGCGATAAAGAGTCCAATCGAGGAAATGCAG
>CALKHF010000005.1 GCA_938092255.1 uncultured Flavobacteriales bacterium
AAACCTCCTTACCTCGAGACTGATTTTAGTGGGAATGTTTGTGTAGAATTACTTATAGACGATCGAGGTGCTGCTATTTCTGCGAAATCTTGTAATTCAACAACTCATCCTGAAGAAGCTGTTATTGATTCAGTTGTTTTGTACATAGCAAAACACATCAGGTTTAAATCGGAAAAAGGAGCACCAAATCGAAAAGCATTTTACACCGTATACGTTTCAGCAGATTAATTACTCTCAACATATCGATTGGCTGTTCAATCAGTTTCCAGCCTTTCAAAAGCAAGGAGGACAAGCCTATAAACCTGGTTTATCACACACCCTAAAGCTTCTTTCACTATTTGACATTGATCTTGAAAAGCTAAAATACATACATGTAGCTGGGACCAATGGAAAAGGTTCAGTCTGTTCCATCACGGCATCTCTCCTCACAGAAAAAAAACATCAAGTTGGTTTGTTCACCTCTCCCCATCTATTTGATTTTAGAGAACGAATTCGAGTCAATGGAAAAATGATTTCAGAACAAGAAGTAGTCGATTTTTGTGAAATCATCCGAAATAATGAGCTTGACTACAAGCCCTCTTTTTTTGAAATCACATTTGTTATGGCGATTAGACATTTCATAAATCAAAATTGTAATTATGTGGTTTTGGAAACAGGAATGGGTGGACGATTGGATGCGACCAACGTAGTCAAACCTCTTGTTTCGGTCATTACCAATATTGGTTTGGATCACCAAAAATATCTCGGGAATACATTACAGGATATCGCACAGGAGAAAGCGGGAATCATAAAGAATCATACCCCTCTTGTTATTGGTAAAAAACAAGAAGAAGTTTACTCCATTTTTAAAGAAATAGCCTATAAAAAAGAAGCCTCCATTCATATTTCTCATCAGAACTATACGGATTCGAAACTCCCAAAATACCAATTGGAAAATGTCAATACGTCAATTACAGCATTGGAACAAATAGACATTAAATGTTCGGAGAAAATCATTCAAGATTCAAGATCAAATTTATTTAAAAACACAGGGTATCAGAAAAGAATGGAGATTGTCCAAGAGAAACCCACAATAATATTAGATGCTTCTCACAATAAAGATGGATTAGAAATCACACTTAACGAAATTCGCGAAAAATATAAGGGCAAAATTTATTGCATTTTCGGCAGTAGTAAAGAACGCGAGGTGAATGCGCGTTTCATGAATATGTTTAATCATACACACCTCTATTTCTGTACCTTTTCAAATGAAAGAAGCAAAACTGTGGAAGATTGGAATAACATAAATTCCACATTGAATCATTCGATTGAAATTCATGAGGATATCAATCCACTTTTTAATGAGGTTCGAGCAAAACTATCCCCTAATGATGTCTTATTGGTTACTGGTAGTTTTTTTCTGCTGTCTGATTTAAATTTTAAATCTAAAAACAAAACATAGTTTGTAAATCACAAAATACCTTTATCTTTGCCCTCGATGGAAAAGCAGGTCATCCTTAATGCCAAGCACCTAGAACTGACTCTCAAAAGACTTTGCCACGAACTCATTGAATCACATGACGATTTTAGTAACACCGTGATTGTTGGACTCCAACCACGAGGCATACACGTTGTAGAACGTCTTAAAATCATACTTGAGGATATTTTAAAGAAAGAAATCACTTGTGGAAATCTGGACATCACCTTTTATCGAGATGACTTTAGACGTAGAGAAACACCATTATTGCCAAGTGTAACCAATATTGACTTTAGTTTAGAAAATAAAGATGTTATTCTAGTAGATGATGTTTTATTTACGGGGCGAACCATTCGATCAGGATTAGATGCTGTACTCTCATTTGGCCGGCCCAAAAGTGTAGAACTTATGGTTCTCATTGATAGAAGATTTCGAAGAGACCTTCCTATTGAAGCAAATTATGTAGGTAAAGCAGTTGACACATTGCTTTCGGAAAGGGTTTCTGTTGAATGGAAAGAACACGAAGGAGAAGATAAAATACTACTGTACACAAAAGAAAGCGATGAATAGTTTAAGTGTAGAACATTTGATTGGCATTAGAGATCTTACTAAAGATGACCTCGATTTAATCTTTAAAACGGCAGACAGCTTCAAGCAAGTCATTAACCGCCCTATTAAAAAAGTTCCTTCTCTTAGAGACATTACCATTGCCAATCTTTTCTTTGAAAACTCAACACGAACCAAATTATCCTTTGAATTGGCAGAAAAAAGATTATCTGCCGATATCATCAATTTCAGTGCGTCAGGGAGTTCTGTCAAAAAAGGAGAAACGCTTGTTGATACCGTAAATAACATATTATCCATGAAAGTGGACTTGGTTGTGATGAGGCATCCTAGTCCAGGAGCCGCATCCTTCCTTTCGAAAAATGTTGATGCGAAAGTCATAAATGCTGGCGATGGAACACATGAGCACCCAACTCAGGCATTACTTGATGCCTACTCCATCAGAGAAAAACTAGGAAGTTTAAAAGGGAAAAAGATTGTGATTGTTGGTGATATTCTTCATTCGAGAGTTGCATTATCAAATATCTATTGTCTTCAAAAACTAGGAGCAGAGGTAATGGTGTGTGGCCCGAAAACATTAATCCCAAAAAATATTAAAGAACTAAACGTTAAAGTCTCAAATAACCTCAAAGAGGCTCTTGAGTGGTGCGATGTTGCTAATATGTTGCGCATACAATTGGAACGACAGGACGTGAAATATTTTCCATCGCTTAGAGAATATTCAATGACTTTTGGACTCAATAAGGAAATTCTAGATTCGCTCAGTAAAAAAATAGTCGTAATGCATCCAGGCCCCATAAATAGAGGCATAGAGATTACGTCTGACGTTGCAGACAGTGACCAAAGCATCATTCTGCAGCAAGTTGAAAATGGAGTTGCGATAAGAATGGCGGTAATTTATTTGCTTGCGGCTCAAATTGAACGGTAATTTTTTTACTTTTGAATACCAATGAAAAATTTTACTTCAGAACATAAAGGAAAAATCGCAATAGTTCATTCTAATGTTGATAAACTAGACTCGACAAATTCACCAGAACTTAAAAGTCTTTTTATTCATTTAAATAATGGATCAAAAAATAAACTTGTATTGGATTTAGGCAGTACTAAATACTGCGACTCTTCAGGGTTAAGTGCAATTTTAATTGCCAATCGTTTGTGTAAAGACACAAATGGTTCTTTCTCCATTGCCAATGTACAAAGCAATGTCCTTAAACTCATTCAAATTGCACAGCTGGATAAAGTTTTAGACATCCACAATGATGTAGACTCCGCTGTCTCCAAATTAAAAGAGTGAATTTCACCGTAACCATTTTGGGAAGTGGGGCAGCCTTGCCTACACTCAGTAGAATGCCTTCATCTCAATACATAAATTGTAACAATAGACATTTTCTAATTGATTGTGCAGAGGGAACACAAGTTCAGCTTCGAAAATATAAAGTGCATTTTCAAAAAATATCTCATATTTTCATTTCACACCTCCACGGCGATCATTATTTTGGACTGGTTGGTCTATTGAGTTCAATGAGCCTATTGGGACGTGAAAAAGAAATACATCTATTCGGACCTCCGGAGTTAGAAGAAATTTTAACAACACAGCTCCATCATGGAGGTTCAAGACTTTCATTCAATATCAACTTCCATTCATTAAGGTTCGATGTAAAAGAAAAAATTCATGAGGATGATGTCCTTGAGATTTTTAGCTTTCCTTTAAAGCATAAAATACCGACATGTGGATTTTTAATCAATGAGAAACCAAAGCTATTAAAAATTGATGCTAAAAAATTAAAAGATAAAAGTATCGAAGTGGAGCATTACAAAATGTTCCAAAATGGACTCGATGTAAAATTGGAAAATGGTACTATTTATCGATACCAAGACTTCACTTTCCCACCTCATCCACCGATGAGCTATGCCTATTGTTCTGACACAAAGAAAGATTTGAAAATACCAGAATTCATAGAAAATTGTACTGTATTATATCACGAAGCTACTTTCTTAAAAAAAGACAAGTCAATCGCGAATAGCACCATGCATTCTACTACTATTGACGCTGCTGAAATTGCTTCATTAGCCTCCGCCAAAAGCCTATATGTTGGTCATATCTCTTCTCGTTATAAATCTGATGAAGATTTCATCAATGAGCTCAAAGAAGTTTTTGGTAATTCATACGTGACTCATGACGGTCTAATCATTGATCTTTTTAAACAATGATTATCGACCTAATGGCCATCATGAATAGGAAAAAAGAAGAAAAAATTGTCAAAAATAAAAGAACTGAATCCACCTTGTTTTTTGTTTCAACTACAATCTGCTCTTTTCTTTTTAACGAGGCCGTTTGAAAAGCCACTTTGTTTACGATAAATAATTTCATGATTTCATGATTTAATTTGTTTCTTAATCGGTCCATTTGTTTTGTGTTTGTTTGTTCAACAAAGATGGAGACTATAAACACCTTAATAACTAGGGAAAATGGGCTTGTTATAAATATGGAATATCTCACTCATCACGAAATAGGTATATGTCCCAATATGAATGCGTATAAACACGTAAACTGAATTTTTTAAATAAAAAAAAGAGCCCTCTTACGAGGGCTCAGTTAAGGAAACTCAGTATTTGATTCCGCTTATTCAGCGATAAGTTTTCCTGTGTATGTATTGTTATTTAAATCGGTAAGAATGATAACATATAAACCTGAATCAAGATCTCTTGTTTGATATGACTTCTCATAATAAACTTCCTTACTATCCACAATTTGTCCACTTGCATTCAGAATGGTAAGCTTTGAGATTTCATTGTTGTCCCAGCTGATTGTTGCAAAATCAGATGTAGGATTAGGATAAATATTTAATTGATCTAATTCAGCTTCTGTAATTGAAGCCGTATTTTCTTCTTCAACAACTTGGTCAGCCATTACCATACAACCATTGTAATCAACAATTGTAGCTTCATAGAAGCCTGCAGGCACATCGTAAAGGTCTTCTGAATCATCACCAGTATTCCAAGTGTAATAATAAGGATAAGTTCCTCCAGAAACAGATAAATCCAAATCAACATCATCCCACTCCACTAGATCGACAGCACTAATCTCAGCAGTTAATAGTTCTGGTTGCATTACATTAAAACTTCCCCAAGACATACAACCATTACCGTCTGTAATTTCTACCCGATACGTTCCGGTGGCAAGATCAGTTATGTCTTGTGTAGTCATTCCGTGATCCCACTGATAAGTGTAATTTGGATTTCCTTCGATAATGGTAAGATCAATAGCGCCATTCGAAACACCATAACAAGTAACATGATCAATCTCCCCCTCAAACAGAGTAGTAGGATAGGTACCGATTGTAATGGTTGTATCTATAGAACATCCAGATGCATCCGTAACATTCAGAGAATAAACACCTGCCGCTACATCCAATAAACTTTGATCGGAAGAACCGTTTGACCATTCATAGGTATATGGTGCGCTTCCTCCTACTGCCTCAATATCAATCTGACCGCCATACGTTCCGCATGACATAGAATGATTCGCCGTTAAGGTGACTGCATTAAATCCATATGCCATTTCAACAGCAGCCGCAGCATTTAATCGACCTTCTCCAATCAATCCGACATATGCCGGATTTAAAGCATCAATGTTTACTGAAGTTACTTTTAAAATGTATTCAATGTTCTCATTTGATAAACATGGATTAACCGCAAGCATCAACGCTACAGTACCCGAAACAAAAGGTGATGCATAAGAGGTTCCTGAAGATTCCATTTCCCAATTTTGACTAGGACTAATCCAAACATCATAACCCGGTGCATTCAAATCTACTGTTGCGTTATGCTGATGTGTTGAGTTTGGATTACCTATTGAACTTTCGTGATTGTCAAATTCACCAATACTTGTAACTGAAAACACATTTTCATAAGCGGACGGATAAACCAAGTTTTCTGGACCACCACAAGTAGAACCGTTTCCGGCAGCAGCAACAATAAAAGAACCATTATTATATGCCTCATCAATTGCCATTTGCTGATAAATATTGAACTCACACCCGGATGTCCAACTCAAATTAATGATTTGAGATCCATTGTAAGAAGCTGACAATACTTCATTATAATTCATTCGGTATAAACCCAAAGAAGTATTATAACCTATAGAACTTTTGAAATTTAAATTATCCGTATTACCCGCTGCAATAATTGCAACTGCCGTACCATGACCAGAAGGAGCAATATTAGAAGGATCATAATAAACAACAGAACCAACCAACTCCTCATGAGTCACATCATAATTCTGATCAGAAATCCCAATTACTATATTGGAATCTCCTATAGTATAATTCCATGCATCTTGCGCACCAATAAGATCTAAGGCATAATGATTAGGAAGCAAATCATAATCATTAGGCGTCGCCAAAGATTCATATTGAGGAGCATATTCCACTTTCGAAACTGAATGAACTTCATTAGATAAAACTGTATACAAATCGACAATATCACAATTACATGATACTTCATATACTTTCTGAAGCATTTCATTTCGCGAGGAAGGCAGTGCCTTTTGAACACTTATAACATTTAATAAGGAAAGCGCATTGTTAAAATCAACATCGTCAGAAGTCAAAATTCCTGATGCATTTATAAAAGGAACATCGCGCTCATTTTCAATAGTCAACCAAACTTTAGAATTCTGTTGAGCAAAAGAAACCATAGAGAAAAGCATCGTAAAGACAGACAAAGTTGTTTTTCTTAGAGAGATTTTTAAAGTTTTCATATCCAATAATTTTTAATTCGAGTTTAACTTGTTGGAACAAATCTCCGGCGATTACATTGGACAATAAAAAAATTAAGACATCTAGAATTAAAAATACATGAGCCTACGAAAGCGAGTGTAAGTATTGACTTTAAATTAATTAGGTATAAACACCTAGATGAAATAATTGAGTTGGGGCTACTTTTGAGACGTTCTAAAGAGTACAATCCCTGCCAAAGCAAAGAAAACATTAGGGGTCCAGGCCGATATAAGTGAAGGGAATCCAAGATTTAACGTGGCAACCGTTAACATTTTCATTGCAAAAATATAAATGAACACAATACCAAGGCCTATTGCTATATTCACACCTACGCCTCCCCTCCTCTTCGTTGAAGCTACTGATACACCAATCAAGGTGAGTATGTATGCTGCAAAAGGATATGAGGTTCTTTGATGAAGCTCTATTTCATACATTGGAACCATAGATGATCCTTTTGTCTTTTCCCTTTTTATGAAGGCCTTCAATTCATTAAAGGACATCGTCGCAGCTGCACTCTCTCTATGAGCCATTTCCGAAATGGTAAACTTAAAGATTGTATCAAGACTTTTCAAATGACGAATTTCGATATGATCTTTATAAAAACTTTTTATATATAAATCCCTAAGTTGCCATTTCGAACTTCCAGGCTTGTTTAAAGCATACCTAGACTTAATAAAACAGCTTGGCTTATGATCTGAGGTCCACTGTTGAAAAGTGAAATCATTAATCCTCTTATCTCTATCATTATAATTAGAAAAGAATACAGATTGATTCCCGGGGTATTCCGCATGATAATCATCCACAACCATCACATCACGATAATACTTTTCTTCAAACGCCAATCTTTCTCTGTTGGCATTAGGAACGATAAAATGATTAATAAATAATGAAAACAGCATCAATATCGTAGCCGAAATGAAATAGGGGCGTAAGTATCGGTATATAGGTTTTCCACTGAACCAAATGGGAATTATTTCAGTATCCTTTGCCATTTTAGTAGTGAACCATATGACTGAAATAAATACAATCATGGAGGTGAACATATTGCCATATAGAATGATGAAATTCAAATAATAATCAAAAATGATTTCATCAAGTGGAGCCTTATTGGAAATAAATTCCCCTAACTTTTCAGACACGTCAAAAACAATGGAAAACATCATTATAATGGCAAGCATGAAAAAAAATGTAGAAATAAACTTCTTAATAATATACCGGTCAATAATGGAAAACATCCTATAATCTTATATTTAATTGCTTAACCATTTTATTTTTCCAGCTTAAGAATGAACCATCTATTATCCGAGATCGCGCCTCTTTCATGAGCCTCAAGTAAAATGACAAATTATGAATTGTAGCTATTTGAATACCCAGGTACTCTCCAGACTTAACGAGGTGACGAAGATATGCCTTGGTGTAATTGGTATCAACCCAACATGGACTTTTTTCATCTATAAGGCTGTAATCCGTTGACCACTTCTGGTTTTTTATATTAATTGTGCCGTTTTCCGTGAACAACAAACCATGCCTGGCATTTCTCGAAGGCATAACACAATCAAACATATCCACTCCTAAAGCAATGCATTCTAGTAAATTCGATGGTGTACCCACCCCCATAAGATATCTTGGTTTGGATTTAGGCAATACTTCTGTAACAAGCGCAGTCATTTCATAAAGATCCTCTTCAGGCTCACCTACAGACAACCCTCCAATCGCATTCCCTACCGCATCCATTGAGGCTACATATTCTGCCGACTCTTTTCTTAAATCCTTATACGTAGAACCCTGAATAATCGGAAATAACGCTTGATTGTATCCATATTTCCCTTCTGTTTTATTCATTTGATCAATGCATCTGTTTAACCACCTATGTGTCATTTTCATTGAGTTTTTAGCATAGGTATAATCGCATGGATAGGGCGTACATTCATCAAAGGCCATTATAATATCAGCACCAATACTCTTTTGAATATCAATCGCCCGCTCTGGAGTGAAAAAATGATAGCTTCCGTCAATGTGAGATTGAAACTTAACACCTTCCTCATTGATTTTTCTCGATCCTGACAAAGAATATACTTGGTATCCCCCACTATCCGTTAAAATGGGCTTATCCCAAGAAATAAATTTGTGTAATCCTCCCGCTTTTTCAATAATATCAATCCCGGGTCTTAAAAATAGATGATACGTGTTACCCAATATTATTTCCGCTTTCACATCCTGTTTAAGTTCCTTTTGGTGGACACCTTTAACAGAGCCGTTTGTCCCGACAGGCATGAAAATCGGAGTCTCTACAGGGCCATGGTCCGTCATTAATAGACCAGCTCGAGCATTTGAGCCTGGGTCAGAATAAATTAAATCAAAGTGCATAAAAATGTTGATAAAATATCGAAGCAAAGATACATTGAAATCAATTCAAATTGAATATTTGTAAATACATTCAATGACAGAATTAAATCCACATATCGATAATGAACTATTTATAAGCTGTATTGCCTTGTATTCTCTAACGATATTAATTCAGCTATATTATATATTTTTCATTTTTAGAAACTTGGCCTTTTATACAGTTCAGGACGTAATCGATAGAGAAATACCATTGAGTATTATAATTGCTGCGAGAAATGACGGCGAGGCATTAAAAGAAAACCTTAAATTCATTTTGAATCAGAAATATTCAATGTTCGAAGTTATTGTGGTGAATAACAACTCAATTGACAACAGTAAACAGATTCTTTCTGACATAGAAAAAGAATACAATCATTTAAAAGTTGTAGAATTTAATAATGGAAAACACCTCCGACCAGGTAAAAAATTACCCTTAACCATTGGGATCAAGGCGGCAAAGAACAATCATTTAATATTCACTGATGCTGATTGTAAACCAGCATCACGATTATGGCTCAAAAAAATGGCCCAAGGCTTTAACAATAAGGAGGAGGTTATTCTTGGCTATGGGCCACACCATAAAACCAATGGAGTTTTAAATACAATTATTAGATATGATACCGCATGGATTGGCATTAATTACTTTTCTTTTGCCCTAAGCAAAAAACCATACATGGGCGTTGGAAGAAACTTGGCTTACACTAAGGACGCATATCTATCGGTAGACGGATTTAAATCACACCATTCTCTTCCATCCGGCGATGATGATCTGTTCATTCAAGAAGTATCTATGAAAAGTAATTTAGGAATTCAAATTGACCCAAAATCATTTTGCTTTTCTCAATCCAAAAAAACCTATTCTGACTGGATCAATCAAAAGTCAAGACATTATTCAACTTCAAGTAAATACGGTTTTATCAAAAAACTATTGTTAGCAATCTATCCAGTATCGTTAATTCTAGCTTGGTTTTCTTTTGTTTCTTTGATGCTAGTGGGTAGTGCACCTTTCATATTCATAATAATTATGAGTTTGTTCTACCTACTTAAATGGTGGATTCAAGGTAGATGCCTGATTAAACTCAATGAAAGGAGATTTGTATTTCTTTTTCCTTTTTGGGATATGTTTTATTCAGTTTTATCTCCTTTAATCTTTTTACTTGGAAAAACTAAACGAAATAACAATTGGTAGCAAAAGATCATCTATCTGATAAAGCAAAATTTGACTTGGTTTTGGTTGAGGCAGCCAAAAAAGGAGACCAATTGGCTTATGCAGACCTTATGGAACGATATAGAGAATCTATCTATTTCATGATGTTGAAAATGGTCAAAGATTCAGATGATGCTGACGATTTAACTATTGAGGCCTTTGGAAAAGCGTTCAATCGATTAGGTCAATATTCACCAAATTTCGCATTCAGTACATGGCTTTTTAAAATTGCTTCAAACAATTGCATTGATTTTATTAGAAAGAAAAGGATAAAGGTTACCTCCATGGATACGGGAGTTGTTAATGATAACGGCGACGTTATGAGAATTGATGCCAAATCGACCAACTTAAACCCTGAAGAAACAGTAATGAAAGGTCAACGAATTGTTCATTTGCGTTTGCTTGTAAGTAAATTAAAACCCAAATACAGAGAACTTGTCGAGAAAAGATACTTCCAAGAGTTGAGTTATGAAGAAATAGCCAATGAAATGAACTTACCTTTAGGAACTGTTAAAGCTCAATTATTTAGAGCGAGAGATTTTTTAGCAAGTATGGCTGAAAAGACAAAAGATTCCATTTAATGGATATCATCCAAAAATATTTTCCTGAAATTTCAAAAGAGCAATACTTTAAACTCAAAGAACTCAAACACCATTATGAAGAATGGAATCAAAAAATCAATGTTATTTCAAGAAAAGATATTGAGAATTTTTACGAAAGACATGTTCTTCATTCACTCGCCATTGCAAAAGTGATTCAGTTCAATGACCAAAGTGAAATTATTGACGTTGGCACTGGAGGAGGGTTCCCGGGAGTTCCTTTGGCAATATTATTTCCAAAAGCCAATTTTACTCTATTAGACTCTATTGGAAAAAAATTGAAGGTGATAGACGAGATCACAGAAAAATTAAATATCAATAATGTAAAAACCATTCATTCTCGTGTTGAAGATGTTGACACTAAATACGATTACATTTTGAGTCGTGCTGTTACAAATCTCCAGAAGTTTGTAAAACTCACAAAGAATGTTCGAAGAAGCAAGTCGATGTCCAATTCTGGAATATATTATCTAAAGGGTGGTGATTTTGACATGGAATTAAAGCAAATAAAGGAAAAAAGCCAAATTACAGAGTTAAGCACTTTTTTTGAAGAAGATTTCTTTTCCACAAAAAAAATGGTTCACATCCCTTATTAGTTGAGTAAAGGAGGGTAACACATGTAAAATCTTGGAATCATCGCGTCGATAATCTCATCATTTTCTAAGTTTTTAAAGAAAAACTTGCCCTGCATATACCCGACAGAAGACAAAAGCTCGCAACCACTGGTATACTCAAAAGATTCATCAGGAAAAAGAATGGGAGTTTGACCAACAACCCCTTCACCTTTGACTTTTGACTCTCCGTGAATCAAATGCCTAACCGTCCATTCACGGGATAATAATTGAACAGGGTATTTCATATTGTTGATGATCTTAATCTGATAATTATGGATGAAACTAGACCCGGTATCAGATGATAAATCATCACGAAACCACGTTTTAATTTCTATTGAAATTCCAAGAGCTGTTGTGTTTGACATACCTAAATGTATTTCATTTATATCTGAAATTAAAATAATTCAGAATCTTTAACATTCATAAGATTTAAGGGTTTATTTTAGTCATAAATTAATTACATATAGTATACAATTTCGTAAAAACAAAGATTTTCATCTTAAAAATTTTTAGTTGCTTGTAACATAAACAATACATTCAAGCTATTTAGAATGAATCTAAATTATAATTTATGGGTACAAATTACATTTGGAATTACTGCGTAGGCCTATGTTTTTCTTAATTTTGTCGCTAAATTGTAATAAACCATTTCATGTCTAACACCATAAGTATCCGAAAGGGTCTGAATATCAGACTTGTAGGAGAATCGACTAAAGAAATAAAAGACATCCCTGTATCCAATACAGTATGTTTGTCCCCTCTAGATTTTCACGGCTTAATACCAAAAATGCTAGTAAAAGAAGGAGAATCAGTACAAGTTGGAGATGCCGTATTCCAAGACAAAAAAAACGAAAAGATAAAATTTGTAAGTCCGACGAGTGGAACAATCAAACAAATTGTTCGTGCCGAAAAAAGAAAAATTGTACAAATTATTATAGAATCTGATTCTAAGCACAGCTGCAAAAAATTTAATGTCAAGAAAATCGCAGATACCTCAAGAGAAGAAATGCTTAATATTTTATTAGAATCTGGTATTTGGCCAAGTTTCAAACAACGTCCTTTAGATATTGTGGCTGATCCGTCTAATGAACCGAAAGGTATTTTCATCTCTTCGTTTGACTCGTCACCTCTTGCTCCAGATTACTCTTTTATTCTCAGAGATAAAATGGAACAAGTTCAAATGGGACTTAATGCATTGAACCAATTAGCTAAAGGCAAGGTTCACTTAAGCAGTAGGAAAAACTCTGATTTCACGAAAATGCAGAATGTAATTCATCACAACATTGATGGTGTTCATCCTGCAGGGAATATCGGCACACAGATTCATCATATTGACCCTATGAATAAGGGGGAATTCGCATGGAGCATTAACATTCAAGACGTAGCGGCAATTGGACGGTTATTTGAAACGGGTGTTTTAGATGGCAAAAAATGCATTGCTGTAGGAGGCTCGGAAATAAAAAATCCTGCTTACTATAACATTCATTGTGGCTCATTAATGAGTGACCTATTAAAAGACAATGTTGCAGGTGAAAATGTCCGATATATCTCTGGAAACGTTTTAACCGGGGATCAAAAAAATGCGGATGATTACATTGGGTTTTATCACAATCAAATTACAGCCATTCCCGAGGGCAACGAATATAAATTTTTCTTAACGAAAGGATGGCTTGGATTAGGTTTTGATAAGTTTTCAAATTCTAGACTCTTCCCTACCTTTCTCCTTCCAAAAAGCAAAAAATTCACCCTAGACACGAATACAAACGGCGAAGAACGAGCTTTTGTCGTAACAGGAGAATTGGAAAAAGTATTTCCTTTTGATATCCTTCCAATGCATTTAACAAAGGCGGCTATAACAAACGATATTGATGGTATGGAAAACTTAGGTATTTACGAAGTAGCTCCGGAGGATTTCGCTCTTTGTGAGTATGTCTGTACCACTAAAATAAATATTCAAGATAAGATTAGACAAGGGCTAGATTTGATTGCTAGCGAATGTATGTAATATTAAAATAAACGATCAGTGAAATTTTTAGAAAAATATTTACACAAAATGGAACCCCACTTTATTAAAGGTGGAAAGTACGAGAAATGGAATCCGTTATTCGAGACCATGGCAACATTTGCTTTTACACCAAAGCTAGTTACCAATAAAGGTTCCCACATTAGAGATGGCGTTGACCTGAAAAGAACAATGATGACGGTAATTCTTGCCCTTATTCCTTGTTTAATTTTTGGTATTTACAACACAGGTCATTGGGAGATGGCTGTTTCTGAAGCCAATAGGAACTTGCCTTATTTTGATGCCATGGGGGCGAAATTTTTAACTGGCCTCGGTATTGTTATGCCCGTTGTTATTGTTTCATATGGAGTTGGTCTTGGGATAGAATTTTTATTCGGTATGATTAGAGGTCATTCGTTACATGAAGGTTTTTTAGTCTCTGGTATGCTCATACCATTAACAATGCCTGCAGACGTGCCTCTTTGGATGGTAGGATTGGCAACAGCTTTTGCTGTTATTATTGGTAAAGAAATCTTCGGAGGAACGGGAATGAATGTAGTTAACATTGCCCTTACCGCAAGAGCTTTTTTATTCTTTGCCTACCCTACTTCCATGTCCGGAGATAAAGTTTGGATGTCTGGGTTAGGAGACAAAATGGCAACCAATCCTGAATCAGTGGATGGATTTTCAGGGGCAACTGCTCTCGGTGATCTAGCCTCCTTTATGTCAGATAAAGCAACCGTTGCGGGAGAAGTCGTTCAATCCAATGTTGCTGTTCAGAACTTTACTGGTGAATATACCGCATGGGAATCATTTATGGGTATGATTCCAGGGTCTATAGGTGAAACTTCTACGATGGCTTGCCTTATTGGCGCATTGGTCTTGGTTTTTACTGGCGTAGGATCATTGAGAATTATCTTGTCATTTTTTGCTGGTGGTTTCATTATGGGACTTCTTTTAAATGTTATCGGAGGAAATCCATATTTGGACTTACCCGCCTATTACCACTTAATTATTGGAGGGTTTGCTTTCGGTGCTATTTTTATGGCTACCGATCCCGTTACAGCCTCACAAACGGCCACTGGAAAAATCATATATGGATTCCTGGGAGGATTTTTAGCCATTATGATCAGGGTATTGAATCCCGCCTACCCTGAAGGGGTTTTTCTCGCAATCCTCTTCATGAATATTATGGCGCCAATTATAGATCATTACATTGTTCAAGGAAATATTAACCGAAGACTTAAAAGATTAAAAACAGTTTAATATGGCGATTAATAAAGAATCAAATCAATTTACTTTCGGCTTTGCGATTGGCTTAGTCGTTGTTCTGGGTGTAATCCTTGCTGTATTATCAGAAGGACTCAAACCATATAAAGACAAGAATGTAAGAATCAAAAAACAACTTGACATTCTTTCTGCTATGATGGATGTTGAAAAGGCAGGTATATCCCGTGCGAATGCAGAAGAAGAATTCAAGAAATATGTTAACCTTGATGATGCTGTAATACTTGACTATACTGGAAAAGTGAAAAAATCAGAGAAAGGTGTTAGTGCTTTTGATATTGATATTAAAAAAGAATTCAGGGATAAAACTTTGTCAGAAAAAGATAAAAACTATCCCCTATTTGTTGCCAAAGACAAAGCAAAGAATACCCGATATATTATTCCGGTTGTTGGAAAAGGACTCTGGGGGCCTATATGGGGATACATCTGTTTAAAGGAGGATATGAAAACCATTTTAGGTGTCTCGTTCGACCACAAAACTGAAACTCCTGGTTTAGGTGCTGAAATCAATAAACCCTTCTTTATGGATCGATGGAAATCATCAAAAATTTTAGATGATCAGGGCAATTTTATGAAATATGAAGTTGTTAAAGACAATTCTGGTGCTATTAAAGGTGACAGTAAGATAGATGGAATAACTGGTGGTACAATTACCTCAAAAGGTGTTGAAGAAATGGTCAATAGGACATTAAAAATCTACGCTACATACTTTAAAAATAAAAAATCTTAAAATGAGTTCAGAAAAAGGAACAGAGCCACTTTTCTCGAAAAAGAATAAAAAGCTCATCACAGACCCGCTTACAGACAATAACCCTGTAACGATTCAGGTACTCGGTATATGTTCTGCCTTAGCAATTACCGTTCAGGTTAATCAGGCAATAGTCATGTCATTATCTGTGCTATTTGTAATTATTATGGGTAACCTGATCGTATCAGTACTTCGAAACTTAATTCCATCAAGAATTCGAATTATTGTGCAGCTTTTGGTTGTTGCCTCTTTGGTTATTATTGTAGACCAAGTTTTGGCCGCTTTCTTACCAGACCTTTCTTCAAAACTGTCTGTATTTGTAGGACTGATTATTACCAATTGCATCATCATGGGTCGGCTTGAAGCATTTGCAATGGCAAATAAGCCATGGCCATCCATTTTAGATGGTCTAGGGAATGGATTGGGATACGGAGCCATTTTAATTATCGTAGCTGTATTTCGAGAGCTGTTTGGTTCAGGTACGTTAATGGGTATTCCCATCTTTGGAAACCCTCTTCCAGGAGAGGAATCTGGACTTTATGCTATGGGGTATCAAAACAACAACATGATGATTTTACCTCCGATGGCCTTAATTATTACAGGTATTATTATTTGGGTTCAAAGATCAAGAAATAAAGCACTCATTGAGGAGCACTAGATATTAAGAAATTATGGAAAGTACATTAGATATATTCGTTAAAGCCATTTTCAGTGAAAACATGATTTTCGCATATTTCTTGGGAATGTGTTCATACCTCGCGGTTTCGAAAACAGTTAAAACTGCCGTTGGTTTAGGCGCCGCTGTCATATTTGTATTAACAGTAACCGTACCTGTAAATTACTTGCTTGAAAATTACGTATTGCAAGAAGGTGCGTTGGCTTGGATTAGTGAAGATTATGCCTCACTCGATTTGAGCTTTTTGGCATTTATTATGTTTATAGCAGTTGTCGCTTCAATTGTTCAATTGGTTGAAATGCTGGTGGAGAAATTTGCTCCTGCGCTTTATGGAGCACTTGGTATATTTTTACCATTAATCGCCGTAAACTGCTCTATTCTTGGTGGTGCATTATTTATGCAAGAAAGACAATATTCAACCATTTTAGACGCAACAGCATTTTCTTTAGGTTCAGGTATTGGTTGGTTCATTGCAATTGTTGCCATTGCCGCAATTCGCGAAAAACTAAGGTACTCAAATGTTCCTGGTCCTCTAAGGGGCTTGGGAATAACATTCATTGTGACAGGCTTAATGGGGATTGCATTCATGAGCTTTATGGGAATTAAATATGGAGAAGAAGTAGCTGAAGATGAAAATTCAACTGAAGTGACAACTGCAACAACAGATCAACAATTAGAAAATAAATAATCATTATGGGTACTGTATTAATATTTACGCTTATTGCCTTTTTAACAGTTATTTTACTGCTAACATCTATGCTTTTATTTGTAAAAGCAAAAATATCTCCAAAAGGGAAGCTGATCATAGACATCAACGACGGAGAAAAGACATTAGAGGTGGACGGAGGTGGCACCCTATTGGGAACACTCGGTAGCAATGGAATCTTTCTACCTTCTGCCTGTGGTGGCGGTGGTACTTGCGTACAGTGCATATGCCAAGTAAACGAGGGTGGAGGAGAAATCCTACCTACAGAAGCTCCTCATTTTTCACGTAAAGAAATTGCCTCGAATCACCGTCTTGGTTGCCAAGTAAAGGTAAAAGAGAATATGAAAATTCATATTGAAGAGGAAATTTTAGGAATTAAAGAGTGGAAAGCCAAAGTTTCCTCCAACTACAACGTAGCGACCTACATCAAAGAATTCATTGTTGATATCCCCGAAGATATGAATTATAAGGCTGGAGGTTATATTCAAATTAATATTCCAGAAACACAAGTGAAATTTTCTGATATGGACATCACTGCACATCCTCAGGATCATCCCGGAGAACCAAATAAATTTGAAAAAGATTGGTCTGAAGGAAAATTCGCTATGCGAAATTTAGTCATGAACAACAGTGAAGAAGTTGTTCGTGCTTACTCAATGGCCTCATACCCTGCAGAAGGTCGTAAAATCATGCTTAATGTTAGAGTTGCGGCACCACCATGGGATCGCGAAAATGACAAATGGGCTGATATCAATCCAGGTATTGCATCGTCATATATTTTCGGTCTAAAAGAAGGGGACGAAGTAACAATATCTGGTCCTTACGGCGAATTCTTTATTAATGACTCGGATGCAGAAATGTTATACATTGGTGGTGGTGCAGGAATGGCTCCTATGCGTTCACACCTCTATGAGTTATTCAAAACATTGAAAACAGGTCGTAAGGTGACCTATTGGTATGGTGGTCGATCTCGAGCTGAATTGTTTTATATTCATTATTTCAGAGATTTAGAAAAGGAGTTTCCAAACTTTAAGTTTTATTTGGTCTTGTCTGACGCACTTCCAGAAGATAATTGGACCAACAAAAAAGACGTCGATGACACTGAAGGAGATGGCTTCTCAGGATTTGTTCATCAGGTTGTAATCGATGAGTATCTAACTAAACATGAAGCCCCTGAAGACTTAGAAGTTTATTTCTGTGGTCCACCAATGATGAATCAAGCGGTTATAAAAATGTGTGACGATTGGGGTGTACCTCCAGAAAATGTGAGATTCGACGATTTCGGAGGATAAATCAAATTTATGTCAAACAAGCTTTCAACAAATCAATTTCCTCTCGGGAATTGAAACTATGAATGCATAAGCGAATCCTATAGCTCCCTGTGGGAACGGTTGGTGGTAAAATGGGTTTGGTGTATATTCCTACTTTCAGCATTTTATCCACTAATCTCATAAGGGCTTTCTTTTCATCGAATTCCAAAACCTGAATTGGAGCATTTACTTCAGACAGAAAGGTGTAATTTGTTATACCTTTTCTAAATTCTTCGATATTTTTATGAAGTTTTATCTGTCTTTCTCTAATTGATTTATAATTCACCCGTTGGATGATCGAAACATAACTTTCTGCTGGTAATGCTGTGGAATATATAAAAGGTCTAGAAAAATTAATAAGGTACTCTTTCAGTTCTTTAGAACATAAAATGGTGGCTCCATGAAAACCGTAAGCTTTTCCAAAAGTGACTATTCTACAAAATACTTCATTTTGCATTTCCCTTGCATGTATAATTCCTCTTCCCTCATCACCATAGACACCGCATGCATGAGCTTCGTCAACAATAAGATAAGCACCAAAATCATTAGACAAAGCCTGAATACTTCTCATGGGTGCCATGTCTCCATCCATAGAATACAATGATTCTACAATTATATATACAGTACCATTTATGCCTTTTAACTGTCTTTTAAGGTCGTCACAATCATTATGTTTGAAGGAGTAAGCCTTGGCATTTGAAAGACGAATACCGTCTCTTATACTCGCATGTACATACTCATCATACAAGATAAAGTCTCCTCTTTGAGCCACAGCAGAAATAAACCCAAGATTGGCATCATACCCAGAATTAAATAGAAGTGCACTGTCTGCATCAAAAAACTTTGCTAATCTATGCTCACATTCAATCGCTGCAACAGAATTACCAGACAATAATCGTGATCCTGAGGATCCGCCTTGAATACTTGAACCAGGAAATTTTTCTTTTGCCAAGCCTAAGTAATCGTTCGAAAAAAAATCAATTTCAGATTGATTCTGTGTCAATACACGAAGAGAACCATCATGCTTTCGGTCTTGAATTCTTTTCCTAAGCTTTTCATCCATTACAACGAATCAACCGACTTAATACTTCTAGGTTCAAATTGAGTTTTGGTTTCTTTTGCTTCTTCAAGCTCCTTTTTACGGGCTTCCTCCTGTCTTTTACGCTCAATAAGAATGGCATCCGGCTTAGTCTCAGGTTGAGGAGCATCAGAAAAAGAAGCCTTAGGCAATAAACCCAAAATAGATAACATTTCTTGATCCTCATTAAATTCAGGATTGGGCGTGGTCAATAATTTATCACCAGCAAAAATTGAGCCTGCACCAGCCATAAAACAAAGTGCTTGTGCTTCCATGTTCATTTTTGTTCTACCCGCTGATAGTCTTACAACTGAAGAAGGAAAAGCGATTCGAGTGGTTGCCACCATTCTTATTAGCTCCCATTGTTCAATGGGTTTTTGATCTTCTAAAGGCGTTCCTTCCACTGCAACCAAAGCGTTGATCGGTATTGATTCTGGAGGGTTTTCCATCTCCATATAACTCATTAGCAAACCTATCCGATCTTCTTCAGTTTCACCCATTCCAATAATACCCCCAGAACAAACAGAAATACCCGCGCTTCGTGCATTTTCTATAGTGTCTAGACGTTGTTCGTATTCACGAGTAGAAATGACGTCTTTATAAAATTCCTTTGATGAATCTAGATTGTGATTGTAAGCAAATAAACCAGCATTTTTTAATCTTATCGCTTGATTTTCCGAGAGCATACCAAGGGTACAGCACACCTCCATGTCCATGTCATTTACTCCTTGTACCATTTCAACTACTTTGTCGAAATCCTTATTGTCCCTTACTTCTCTCCAAGCCGCTCCCATACATAGTCTTGAGGAACCATTGGCTTTTGCATTTTTTGCCTGCTCCAAAACTTCATCTACGTCCATGATTTTGTGGGTATTGATATCAGTATGATATCTAGCTGCCTGAGGACAATAACCACAATCTTCCGGACATCCTCCGGTTTTTATACTTAATAACGAAGACATTTGAATTTCACGTGGATTATGATACTTTCTGTGTATCGTAGCAGCTTCAAAAACCAATTCCAAAAGAGGTTTTTGGTATAATTCGAGTAAAGATTCCTTTGAAGAATATTCTGGGTTAAATTTCATAATACAAATATAAAGAAAGTGTGCTACTAAGCGATACGAGATATCAAACAAACACAATATGATTTAATTGCCTCTTGATTTCCAAACGAGTCTACCTTTTCGTGTGTTGTGGCCTTTACCGAAACATCTTCCAGTTCTACCTCCAAAATCTCACTCAACACTTCTTTTATGAGAGGCACATGTGGATTTACTTTTGGCTTTTCCAAAACTACGGTTGCATCTATATTTCCAACAGAATAGCCCTTACTTTTAATTAAGGCCATTACATTTCGTAATAATATTTTTGAGTCTATGCCTTTATATTTGGGGTCTTGATCTGAAAAATGAAGCCCAATATCTCCAAGATTGGCCGCACCTAACAAAGCATCACAAATCGCATGTATCAACACATCTGCATCAGAATGACCAACTGCACCTTTTTCCGAAGGAATTTTTACCCCACCAATAAAAAGAGGTTTATTTTCTTCAAGACGATGGACATCTACTCCAAAACCTATTCTCATGAATATTAAGGATTACTTGTTGCTGAACCTGCTTGATCTAAATCGAGTCTTACTGTAAATCTTAAAGTATTTGCAAGAGGACTTTGACGACCATTGAGAGATGCAAGATATGAAAAGTCTATTGCGAACATATTGTATTTTAGGCTTGCTCCAATATTCAAAAATTGACGATTCCCTTTATTAGGACTTTCATAAAAAACACCTGTACGAACAGCAAATACGTCATTGTACCACCATTCCATACCGAAAGCTATATTGATTTCGGACAATTCCTCTTTAAAACGTGAACCCTTCACAACCTCATAATTTCCATCGGCATCTTGAACGTAATCACCATTTTCATCAGTTGCAACCGCACCAGGAGCGTCATAAAATGATTGGATCATCCCATTAATAACTCCAATATTTGGATTCATACCTGCCAACATGGTATATTCTCCATCAATCACATC
>CALKHF010000006.1 GCA_938092255.1 uncultured Flavobacteriales bacterium
AAAATCTTTTTTCACTGGTTTTGCGTCAAAAACACGCTCTGTATAGTATGTGAATACTATGTTTTTAAAAATATTTTAAAAAAAGTTACCAAAAAATTTTTTCGGAAAATTTCGAAAAAGAATAAAAAAGTCAAAATTTCATTTATATATTAAAACCGGACACCGAGCCATCAAACATTATTAAAATAATATTTACCAATAAAAACTCAATTTAAATACACCATGTTCTAACTCTCAAAACACGCTAAAGTTTAATCATTCTCGGTCTCAAAGTGGGACTCGAGGTAAACAAACATTCTAAAAGCGTGCCACATGGAGAAAAAAATTAGAGTAAACCGATACGTATTTCACGTAACTTATCCTTCACACCGATATTCCATATTAAATCATGGAATACGTCAGAGTAAAAAGAATTATTCCAACATACCAGAGGGTGTTTATGCCCATAATTCTGAGATTCCTACCATTTTATGGTATCCTATGATTTGGGATTATACAGAGCCAGAAGGATATGATTTTTGGAGAATTGACACCAAACTATTGGGAGAGCAATGGTATGTTGATCAGGTATTGTTAAATGACTGTAAAAGTGTTGGGTATCGAACTGATGATAGGCTTTTTATTTATACAAAAGCTCATGTCCCAGCAGAATGTCTGACATTATTTACACACCAAAAACCTCAAGAGTATTCTTACACAAAAGAGGGTGTAGGACACGTGCGACGAATTAGTGAATTTCGAAAGTATCAGATGATTTATGATGCTGGGCTTGGACCAAAAACGAATAAATGAAAATAAACCCTGAAAAAGCAAGGTTTAATCCTGATTTAATAACTAAAATTTAAAAAAAAATGAATAAAAAAAACATCAACATAATCCTCTCAGCACTCTGTTTTATAGGGTTCTTAATAACCAATTGGTATGGTCTAACATTTCTAGCTGGTGCCTTTTTGGGTGAATACATTATTGATAGATTCAATTTGTTTGAAACAGATGAAGTATTAGAGGATTCATGGGCAAGTCAATTTGAGGTCAATAGGTTCGATGAAGATAATCATAAATCCAGGCAGTAATTGTGAGGTGCAAATCCAATAATGAGGAGAGTATTAAACGAATCAATACATAATAACATATAAAAAACTAAACCCAGTAAACCGAAATAATGAACTTAAACTTAATAGCAAATAAAAAACAAGATGATATTCAAGCCATATTGTACTGTGCAATATTGTTTGGAGATATGAAAAGCATCTCAAGAATTCTTCATCCTCAGGGTAGATTTATGGGAATGACCAAGCTAAGATTCATCTTCAGTTTTAAACAACATGAATTCTTGGATGATGAAAAAGTATACAATGAAATGGATGAGGAGTATGTTTTCTCAAACCTAATCTCCTTGCACGAATTCTTTGGGAGACGTTGTTATATGCTACCGATGAATATACTTAATGGAGGTAATAAAGGGGCATATGTTTTTATAATGCATCCAGAAGAAAAGGATAAAGTAAGTCTGATTATAGAAACGGGCATATTTCAAGAGGAAAAGCATTTTTTATCAAGTGCACTGATGTTCAGAAAGTCTGAAGCAAAGAAGTATAACCTATTGTTTAAAAACTAATACGAATAACAAATGGACAAATTGAAAATGGATGAATTTATCGCAAGGCTAGACGTCGATCTAGAAATTAAAAATTTATTGAATGAAGGATTGGAAAAAGCACATGGCAATTGGTTTACCTTTTTACATGAACTTGAAATGGTAATGGTAGAAAATGAAGATTTTGAAAATGCAATTCATGTTCGAGATACAGTTAATAAAATGGAAGAAATAATCCAAAGACGTAAATAGATTACAAACTGAATTATTAGCTTATATTTATTATGAAAATCATGCAAAAACACGTTTTATCTAAATCAACCTTTATTAGAGGTGTGCAATGTGAAAAATCATTGTACTTAAACAAACATGCCCGAAACTTAAGGGATGAAATTTCTCCTGAGCAAATGGCGGTTTTTTCACAAGGAACCAATGTTGGAGAATTGGCGCAAGGCTTATTTCCTGGTGGAGTAGATTGCACACCGGAGAGCTATTACAATTTTCAAGAGTCTGTTGAAAGAACCCACGCAGAGATCGCCAAGGGTACTAAAGTGATTTACGAAGCCGCCTTTCAATTCAATGGTGTTTTAGCTGCATTGGATATTCTTATATTGGAAGATGATGGTTGGCACGCCTATGAGGTGAAAAGTTCTACCAAAGTCTCTGAAACCTATGAGATGGATGCTACCATTCAGTATTATGCGATTACGAATTCTGGAATCGACTTAAAAGACATATCCATTGTTCACATTAATAACCAATACACGAAGAATGGTCCGCTGGATATTCACGAGCTATTCACTATCGAATCTGTATACGACAGGGTGCAGGAACTTATCGTAGGTATTCCAAACCAAGTTGCTCGATTTAAGAAAGTATTATTCTCTAGTGAAGTACCAAATGTTGATATTGGAGAGCATTGTGATAAACCTTACGGATGTGATTTTGCAGGGCACTGCTGGAAGCACATTCCAGAGTATTCCATTTTCAATATCGCGCGTTTGAGAAAGCCCAAGAAGTTTGATTTATATAACCAAGGAATTGTAAATATTGAAGATGTTCCGGATGATTTTGATTTAAATGATAAGCAGTGGATGCAGGTTGAAAGTGAAAGAAATAAAGAGTCATTTATCGACAAAAAAGCCATTGAGAAATTTGTAAATGATTTGGTGCACCCAATCTATCATCTCGATTTCGAGACATTTGCCACAGCAGTTCCTGTTTTTGATGGCAGTAGACCCTATCAGCAACTCGTCTTTCAATACTCCTTGCATATCGAATATGAAAACGGAGATTTAGAGCACAGAGAATATTTGGCTGAAGCCGATGGAACGGATCCACGGATTGCATT
>CALKHF010000007.1 GCA_938092255.1 uncultured Flavobacteriales bacterium
AGAAAAACCACCAAACAAAACAAAAGTCAAAAATGCCAATCCAACTTTAACTGCACTAGTAAATCTTTCTACAAAAGAATTGATCGGGTTTTTAAAAAGCCACTTGTACATAAGCCAAACCACTAACATCTCTATACCTACATAAATAAAAAACAAGAACGTCATCAAATAATCCGCAGTTCGGAAAACCTCATCTGGATGCGCTAGGTGCATAAAAACCCGAGAGGTCAATTTATGATTCCATTCCGTGTAGGCGTTGACTTCTCCAGCATGAATGAATGAAACGATGAGAGCCTCAAAAATCAGCACATAGAAAAACACCATGCGCATCCATTTACGTTCAAGAATCAATCCAATGCACAATACAATAAGTGGTAAAACAGACAAGTAGGCTGCGGTAGCAATATCCAACCTCAAGGAATACACAAAGGTCAACAACCATTCTCCAAATGATATAGAATCCAGCTTATCCCAATTGTGAATAGAAAAAAGAATGCGTTGAAAGTCAAACAGCAGAATCCAAAAAACAAAAAGCTTTAGGTAATTTTTTCCGATATGTAGCCATGTATTCAAGAGTATAAAATTAATCTTTACAAGACATTAAACACACTCAAGACCGAAGTATGTTTTGTACTATTCATTTGATGTTTGGGTTTTTAGAACTTCTTAATAATTGTACCTTTGAAAAAACCGAATGCATGAAACTACTTTACCTTATCCTATTTTTTCCCTTTTTCTCCTTTAGTCAAATTACAGTAGACGTGAATGATTTCGCTGACGGCGGAGACACTGTCCGTTTGAGCATAGCCAATAACCCAGGAATTGATTTTACAACAACTGGAGCCAATATGAGCTGGGATTTCAGTGATTTAAGTGCGGAAACACAGGAGCTAACAGAGTTTAAAGATCCAAATACAGCGGGACCTTTGATCAGTTTTACTTTTGGTGCTTTTGCCGATGAAGCCTATCAAGCCACCAATTATTTTCCTTCAACGGACATTCCATTGGATGCTGCAGGTGGATTTTTACCCGTTACTATTAGCGAAGTGAATCAATTTACAAAACATTCTGATGGCTCTGTAGATTTAGTAGGACTCTCTATTAATGTGGAAGGAACGAATATTCCCATTCCATCAGACACCATTGAAAATAAATATATTTTTCCATTAGATTTTGGAAACAACTATAATTCAAGGGGGTACACCTATTTTGATTTAAATCCCATTTTTAATTTAATTTGGATACAGTACAGGCAGCGAAGTTCAACAGTTGATGGCTGGGGCAACGTTACCACTCCATACGGCTCCTTCGATTGCATCAGAGTAAAACACGAAATAGCTGAAACCGATTCTGTACTGATTGACTTCGCTGGAACAGGAAACCCTATTTGGATTGAACTACCCGTTCCTCCATCAGTAGAATATGAGTGGATTGCCAAAAATGAGCTTGCTCCGATCTTAAGTATTAGAACAACAAATGCAGGTGGAAATGAAACTGTAGCTCAAATTAAATACAGAGACATTTACCTTGGACTTGATGCTGGAATCAATGAAAACACCCTTAACCTTAATATAGTCCCTAATCCCGTTCAGAATGAGCTCATGATTAGAGGTTTAAAAGGAGACCATATATTTGACATTTGTAGTTTGGACGGTAAGATTCTCCTCTCTGGAAAACTTATGAATCAAGGTGGTTTCGCACAGGTTGATATGAGTAAGTTACATACAGGAGTATACCTTCTTCATATAGGTACAGGAACAAAAGTCTTTACACAAAGAATTATAAAGCTGTAAAACGTAAAGAATCCTCATGTGTTACGAAACCTCGCAGCTTGCTGAGAAATTGTATCGAGAAGCGATTCGACTTGGTGCGTCATCAAGTGAAATTGATCGTTTAAAATTAAGATGGGATCAGCTTAAAGCAGGGCACGGTAATTATTATCATGCCAGCGGATTCAATCACCCCAAGCTTGCCGTGATTTGTTCTGAACATAATCAAATAGAATTAAAGCTTTGTGTATGGGGCCTCATCCCAAATTGGACCAAAGACGAATCATTTGCCGAGCAAATATGGAATCGAACAATTAATGCTAGAGGAGAAAGTATTTTTGACAAACCCTCCTTCAAATTACCTGCACACAAAGGTCGCTGTATTCTTCCTCTTGATGGTTTTTTTGAGCACCACCATAAAAACGGAAAAGTCTTTCCTTACTTCATAAAATCCACGGATCAAAAAAGAATGCTGATTGCTGCCATCAAAGACAGCTGGACAAATAAATCCACAGGAGAAATTATCGAATCTTTTTCGATTGTTACAACTCCTGGTAACACATTGCTAAGTAAACTTCATAATAATCCAAAGCTCAAAGGTCCAAGAATGCCTTTGATTCTTAATGAAACAGATACAAACCAATGGCTGAATGGGAATCCTGAAGAAGCAAAAGAGCTTGTCATAAGCAATAATGATATTGAATTAGAAGCATTTACAGTTCAAAAATTAAAAGGAAAAACCTATGTCGGCAATCTCCCTGAAGTCCAAAAAAAGCATTCCTATTCTGAACTAAATGACACCCCAGACTTGTTCAATTGGGATTGTTGAAAACATTATGAATAACTCCAAAAAAAATATTTAAAACGTCTCTTTTGAATGAGTATGTTAGTAGTGCAAACCTTAAAACCAATTGATATGAGCGACCTTGACCAATTGAAGTCAGAAATAGAAGAATTAAAGAATCAGCTTACCGGAAACATGATGGAGGACATGGAGATTCGTGACAAGATTCACAATTTAGAGATGAAGGTTAAAGGGATAAAACCTATGGATACCCGAATCGATTGTGTTGGTTGCGGGTCATAAATACACCTTCTAATCCTATAGATTTTCTCTAGTTTTTTTTCATGTTTATACTTTAATGTTGTAAATTAACAGCACTAAAATCTTATTTCTAAACTAAACATGAAAACATCATTTTTAACAAGCCTATTTTTTGGGATTGCAATTAACGCGTTATCTCAAAACACCAATACAACGGGTATTGGACCATCAGCAAACAATCAAGCCATTCCCATACAAGGAAATGCATTTGTTCATCAGCATTCAAATGTTTTAAACCAAGCTTATACCGTCTCCGGCATAAGCGCACCCCAATCAAACTTGGGTGGAGATCACAGGTGTAAGACCTACGAATTGAATCAACAGCATTATCAAGACCGTGGGATTCAAAATGAATTTAACTTAGAATATCAGCAACATGCTTATCAAGTAACCAACTATGGCGTACCCAAAACTTCGGGTGTAAATGAAATATCGGTCATTTTCCATGTCGTTCACAACCCAAATAATCCCTCTGAGAATGTCAGTAACGCCTTGATTATGCAAGTATTTGACGATTTAGTTGAGGATTATCAATTACTAAATGCAAATGCAGCCAATGCAAGAAGTCAGTTCGGTTTCACTCCTGCAGATTGCGATATTAATTTCTGTTTGGCCACACAAGATCCTTCGGGAGCTCCTCTTACTGAAGTTGGGGTTGTTCGTGTTGCCACAAATGAGGACTGGTATGACTCAGACAACGGAGAAGAAAACAAAATGAAAGCATCATCCACAAACGGCTCTCAAATATGGAACAGAAACAATTACTTAAATATATGGATTTGTGACATTTCAAATGGCGCCAATTCCGGAACAGCGGGATATGCTTATCGACCTAGCCCCACTTTTCTTCCAAGTTCTGGCATAGATGGCATTGTATTGGATTACAACTTGGGTGTTAATAATGAAAACGTACTTACTCACGAAGTTGGACATTATCTTGGTCTTGATCACACTTGGGGTGGATCGGGAGGTTGTGGAAATGACGACGGATTTAATGATACTCCTATTTCAGACGGTCCATCATTTGATTTTCCTGGTTCATGCTCAGGAAATCAGCAAACCTGTGCTGGTACAGAGACCCAATATGAAAACTACATGGATTACTCCAATTGTACTGTTATGTTTACTCAAGATCAAGCAGATTATATGCTTTCAATTCTTCAAGGAATTAGAAGCTCCTTACTATTATCACCAGGATGTGACCCAACCAATACGCCTCCAAATTCGGCGTTTGCATCAATGCCCGCAGGTCCGTCACCGGTAATTATTCCTGTAAATGGAAGTGTGAGTTTCATGGATCAATCCACGAATGTTCCTACAGGGTGGAATTGGACCATTTCTGGAAATCAAGGTACAGATTGGAATTATATTAATACCACAAATGCCAATTCTCAAGATCCTCAGGTAGAATTTTATGCTGTTGGAACTTATGATGTGAGCTTAACAGCATCCAACTCTTTCGGTTCCGATGCAACGCCCGCATCTGAAGTAGGCTATGTGCAAGTAGTAGCTCCTGCGACCGGGACGGCTTGTGATACTTTAAGAAATTGGGATCCAGCAGATGCTTCGGCAAATGGATTCTTTTACTACAATCCAATTGCAGGTGGCTGGGGTAATATTCCTGGTCATACCGATGTCGATGGGACCAACTGGCTCGCCTATCAATATGCTGAAAAATTCACGAACCCTGGAACTTCTCAAGTAAGACGTATGGAGATGCCCATATTTACTGCTGCAGACGAATCAGGTTCAGGAACCGTTGTTTTAAAGGTATATGCTGATGACAATGGAGCTGTTGCAGGTGCCCCTGGTACGCTATTGGCCAGCGATACAATCTATATAGCAGATATCAATGGTGGTTCATGGAACGAGTTTGATTTTACCAATCCACCATCAGTAACAGGATCTTTCTTCGTTGGCTTTGAATTGTTTTACGGAACACCACAGGACACCATTCTTGTTGGAATGACCCAAACAATTGCAAGCGGAAATGATGCCTTTTGGTTTGATCTTGAAGGCAATGGCTGGGTGGATGCCGGAACCTTTGGTGTTACGGGCTCAATGGCTATTGATGTCATGCTATCAAATGGTCCTGACCCTGTAGCTGATTTTACGGTTACGGATGCCAACGTCTGTCCCGGAGGAGTGATTTCCGCAAATGGTTCAAGTTCAACAAATGTGACCAATTATTTTTGGTATTTGACAGATGAACCGTTTACAACTACCATAGAAACCTCAAGTACTGCAAGTAACAATTATACCTTCCCTACTTCTGGAGATTATGCCATTTACCTTTTCACTGATGGCTCTTGTAAAACAGACGGGATTTATCTTCCTGTTACTGTTAACGAACCCATTACAGCCTCTGTTTCGGTTGTAAACACTTCTTGCGGAACCAATAATGGTAAAATTATTATTAGCGGAGAAGCGGGTGGAGACGGAACTTACTATTACAGCCTCGATGGCAATACTTATTATACCTCCTCGACATTTGAAAATTTACCTTCCGGTACATACACCGTTTATATAGCAACTGTTGGTGACAATTGCGAAGCAACTTACAATGTCACGGTTGGTGCCTCATCCGAATTTACCGCAACAGCTACAGGGAATTTATCTGTTTGTCCCGGTGGCTCTACTACCATTTCAGCAACGGGAGGATCTAACTATGAATGGTATGATGGATCAACCTTAATCTCAACTGTTGCGAGTGCAACTGTTGCGCCATCGACTCAAACACAGTATAGCTGTTTGGTGACAAATATCTTAGGATGTCAAACAACCGTTTACTCAACAGTTTCGGTTATTCCAACACCCACAGCACCAACAATTACACCTTCTGGAACTACAACAATATGTGCTGGCACTACTGTGGACTT
>CALKHF010000008.1 GCA_938092255.1 uncultured Flavobacteriales bacterium
CTTGGATATAAATTATATAAATCCAATAAGGAGGATGATGAAACCGTTTCGATGTATGCTGCAATTACGATGATTTGTGCAATTACTGGAGGAATTGTTTTAATCTCCTATTTATTACTTAAAGGTTCGCCATGGACTGTAGAAAATAAAATGATCATGCGCTACATACTTATTTTGTGTGTTGCTGTTTCTTTTATTTATTTGGGAGGGAAATTAATTATTAGAGGACGAAGGGCTGATAATCGATTGACCCAAATTGGAGGCTTGTCATGGGTATTGATTACCCTCTTATCTGCAGGCTTTTCACTCTCATATGTTTCTAAAATGAATCAAGGGTGGACTCAAGAAAAACAAAATGTTGTTTTGAATATGTGCATCAAGCAGAATGATTCAAAATCCCTTGATATCGCTGCTGTTATAGAAATGGCACGTGATTCAACTTTTGATGACACTTTTATTAAAGATGAAATATACAATATCATTAGTACTTCCTCTTATGATTGTCCCTGCTTTGTAAAAGAAGTAACGAATCAGTTTAAAAATGATTTGGATTTTCATGCTGCACTTGAAAAGAAAGGAGGAGAAGACAAGTTTTATGCAGCAATGGATACGCTATGCCCATGTGGAGCTAAGTCATACTCTGAAGAGGAGATAGAGGTTGTTGATTTTTAAAATTAAAAATGATGAAAAAAAATAAATTGAAATTGATTTTGGGTGTATTATTTTTCTCTACGATTCTTTTCTCTTGTGGAGATCCGGCGGAAAACATGAACAAAACCATGGCAGATTTTTCAGAAAAATGTTTGGAAGAAGAATACGATTGCGATTGTTATGCCAAAAAGGTTAAAGAGCACTTTAAGACTGATGACGCATATATGAAATACTATGAGAATAATGATGAGGTGCCTGATGAATTGATAAGCACCTTATGTAAGTCTTGTTCAAAAAATAAAGAGGATACTATTTGGTGTCCTTAATATTGGTTAATTAATGCTTAGCAGCCAAATACCTTTCTGCATCTAAAGCAGCCATACATCCTGTACCTGCAGCCGTTACTGCTTGCCTGTATGTTTTGTCCGCAGCATCACCCGCAACAAAAACACCATCTACATTTGTGTAGCTCGATCCCGGTCTTTCATATTCGATGTATCCAGTTTCATCAAGCTTCAGATAGTCTTTAAAAATATCGGTATTGGGTTTGTGTCCTATGGCTACGAAAAATCCTGTACATGAAATCTCAATTTCTTCATTGGTCTTGTTGTTAAATGCTTTTACACCAGTCACAAGCTGTCCATCACCTAAAACCTCTTTGGTTTCTGTATTGTATAGAATTTCAATGTTTTCCGTTTTACGAACCCTTTCTGCCATGATTTTTGAAGCTCTAAATTCATCTCGTCTCACAAGCATGGTTACTTTGGTGCAAAGTTTTGAGAGATAATGAGCCTCTTCACATGCTGAATCTCCTGCTCCTACGATAACTGTTTCCTGACCTCGATAAAAGAATCCATCACAAACCGCACAGGCGCTAACTCCACCACCAAGGCTTAGGTATTTTTGTTCACTTTCCAATCCGAGATACTTTGCAGAAGCTCCAGTAGAAATAATTACGGTATCAGCGTGAATTTCTGTGCCATCATCAGCCCAGCATTTATGTACCTCTCCAGAAAAATCCACCTTGTTTATGAAGCCAGGTCTTACATCTGTTTCAAAGCGTATGGCTTGTTCCTTAAGCTCAATCATCATTTCGGGACCTGTAACACCGTCTTTGTAGCCAGGAAAGTTCTCAACTTCATTGGTTGTAGTCAATTGGCCTCCAGGCTGCAATCCTTCGTATAAAACGGGTTTCATATCTGCTCTTGCAGCATATATGGCTGCAGTATATCCTGCAGGACCTGATCCGATAATTAAACACTGAATTCTTTGGATATCGCTCATGAATTTTTTTTTTACAAAAATAATTGAATGTCTAAAATAGACGACTCAAAATTGAAAAATAGCTAAATTATTTTTTGATCGTTTTGAATTTGGCCAGCCTGCCTTTATCAGCCGAGGCATAAAGTCTCTTTTTATGAGCCGTGAGTGTATAAAACGTACCGGTGGTAAGTTTTGACCATGTTTTACCATCATTTGTTGAGTAATCAATACCATTTGGGCCACAACTGTAATAAACACCTTTATATTCAATAACGCAAGACATGTAGCCATCTGGAGGTGTTGTTGGCAGGGTCCATGTTTTTCCGGCATCTTTGGTAATAAAACAATTCGCTTTTTTTGAATTTGGATCTTTATAGCTTCCACCGACCACAATTCCTTCTTTTTTATTTTTCATCGCTATAGCGTAAGCACCAGAGCTTTCTTCCCCATCAAAGGCGAGGTTTGAGGTGAACCAAGTTTTTCCCATATCATTTGTTGAGATAAATCTCGAATGCTTGCCTCCTGTAACAAAGTAAAAGCTTCTGTCCTTGTAAATGATGTTATTGCCACTAGCCGAAAAGCCATATTCTCCATCAAGTGCTTTTAGTGGAGTGGGTGCTTTCGACCATTGGATTCCACCTGACTCAGAAACAAATACAGGAATGTTTCCGTTCTTTGGATCACCAAACATCATGCCTTTCTGAGCGTAAAGAACCATGCCGTCAAAAAAGATTTTCTCTCTGTTTATTGGAATTGCAATTGACTTGTTATTAATTATATAAACAAGTTTACTTGAATTATCACTTTGCATTGCTACTATCTTTTTACCATTAACATCGATGTCTCGAAGTTCTTTTAAAGGATTATTAAGATTCATTGCCGTAGTGGTGTGTCTTTTTATGTCATGGTCATAAACTAACCCTGTGTTTGAGCTCAGGTATACGTGATTTTTAAATGCCGCGATTCCTCTAGAATGTGTTTCCGAATCCGCGTAGTGATACCATTGACTGTATCCATTAAAAGTTATTGCATTACTTGCGAGGAAAGCGAGTATTAAAGTTTTTTTCATTCGTCTCATTTAATGTATTGATGTCTTTTGGTTCTGTTTTTTTCCATCTTTTGTGGGACCATACCCATTGAGTTGGATGTGCTAAAATATCCTTTTCAAGGAAATTTACATATTTTTCTGTGATTTCACCGTATCGAAGTGATTTTGGGTGATCACAAATTACCTTAAATTCAAGTTCATAGTACCCTCTCTTCTTTTTGTTTACAGTATAATAAACTACTGGTAAATCAAAAGTATTGGAAATATGTTCAGAGCCAAAAACAAATCCAGTTCTTTGATTTAAAAAAGTTGTCCAATATGATTTTCTAGCTTCTCCAGGAGATTGGTCCCCAAGAACGAGGAGTGCATATGGCGTTTTTAGTGCCTCGATTTGTTTTTTGTATTCACCTGAGTGTGTGACAATCATGCCCATACGTGATCTGCGCTTGTTTATTTTTTCATCGAGTGATTTTTGAGACATGGCCATTCCAATTCCAATGGCTTGATGGGGGAGTAAGATGTCTTGAATTGTGATGAGCCATTCCCAATTATTGAAATGACCTGAAGTCAGAATTATACTTTGTTTTTTATCGAAATAATCTTGGATAATTTCAGCATTTTTAATCGTAAATCTTTTTTCGAGTTCTTTTTGAGAAATACTGAAGTTCTTGATGCCTTCAACTATAATGTCTGAAAAATGACGATAATAGCCTTTGCAAAGTGTTTTTATTTCTTTGTCCGTTTTTTCTGGAAAACTATTTTTCAAATTGTTTATAACTACTTCTTTGCGATAAGAGATGATGTAATAAAGAATGATGTAGAGCAGATTACTCAATCCGTATAGGAACCACAATGGGAATAGAGATAAAGGATACAAGAAGAAATAATATATAATGCTCCCGATCATTTTTTATACTTGTTTTTCCAAAGAGCGTTTTGATTGTTTTCAATGTCTTTTTCCTTGTCACTGGATCCAGCTTTGTAAAAGGAGCTCCCTTTTATTTCTTCAGGTAAAAATTCTTGCTCAGCAAAATTCCCATCAAAGTCATGGCTGTATTTGTATTTTTCACCATACCCTAGTTCTTTCATCAGGGAGCTTGAAGCATTTCGTATAGGAAGCGGAACATTTAGATTTCCCGTATTCTTTACAATTGATTGTGCATTGTTTATCGCCATATATGCCGCATTGCCTTTGGGGCTATTGGCAAGATAGATCGCGCATTGAGAAAGAATGATTCGCGATTCGGGCCATCCTATTTTTTCAACGGCTTCAAACGTTGTGTTGGCAATAAGCAAAGCGTTCGGGTTAGCTAGGCCAATATCCTCTGATGCGGAAATAATCAACCTTCTTGCAATAAACTTCGGGTCCTCACCACCTTCAACCATTCTTGCTAACCAGTACACTGTTGCATTCACATCACTACCTCGGATCGATTTTATGAATGCCGAAATGATGTCATAATGTTGGTCGCCATCTTTGTCGTATCGAGCCAATGACTGCTGTGCATTTTGCATTACTAGTTCATTGGTGATCGTAATGTTTTTTTCCTTTGATAGTGTGCTTATAATGATTTCAAAGACATTTAATATTTTCCTTGCATCTCCTCCTGAAATAGCCAGTAAGTTCTCAAACTCTTTAAGCTTTATTTCTTTTTTAGATAATACGGGGTCAATTTTTATAGCTCGTTCCAATAGAAGGCATAAGTCTTTTTTGGTGTGATCCTTTAGCGTATAGACATGACAACGTGATAATAGAGCAGAAATCACCTCGAAAGATGGGTTTTCCGTTGTAGCTCCAATCAATGTAACAATCCCCTTTTCTACTGCTCCTAGTAATGAATCTTGCTGTGATTTTGAAAATCGGTGTATTTCATCAATAAATAAAATGGTCCCGCTTTCTTGGAACATTCCTGCATTTTGAACCTTGGCAATGACTTCTCTTACGTCTTTAACTCCAGATGATATCGCGGAAAGAGTGTGTATCGGCTTTTTAAGTTTCTCAGCTATAAGAAATGCTAGAGTGGTTTTGCCAACCCCAGGAGGCCCCCAAAAGATCATAGATGGAATCACACCAGCGTTCAGTGCAAGGGTTAATGGTCCGTTTTCAGAGAGTAAATGTTGTTGACCGATATATTCATCCAAACTTTTTGGACGCATTCTTTCGGCAAGAGGAGCAATAATATTCATCGCAACAAATTTACTCAAAGATATTTTCCTTTTTAGATTTTTATGCTCATTTCACATATCCTGACTATTTTTGACTCTATGTTAAACGGTAAGCGTATTGCAATCGTACTTCCTGCTTATAATGCAGCTGAAACCCTCGAAAAAACCTATCATGAAATCCCGATGGATATTGTGGACACAGTTGTTTTGGTGGACGATGCTAGTAAGGATCAGACCGCTCAAAGAGCTGAGGAGCTCGGTATCAGTAATCTTATTCGTCATGAGAAAAATGGGGGATATGGAGCCAATCAGAAATCCTGCTATGCAAAAGCTTTGGAGCTGGAGGTAGATATTATCATTATGCTTCATGCAGATTATCAATACACACCAAAGCTGATTCATGCCATGTCAAGTATGATTGCTTATGATGTATATCCTGTAGTGATTGGTTCTCGAATCCTAGGGAAAGGCGCTCTTAAAGGAGGAATGCCCATATACAAATATATAGCCAATCGGTTTTTGACTTCTTTTCAAAATGTTTTAATGGCTCAAAAGCTTTCAGAGTACCACACGGGTTACAGGGCTTTCTCAAAAGAGGTGTTTCAGGAAATCAACATCAAAGACAACTCAGACGACTTTATTTTTGACAATCAGATGCTTGCCCAGCTCTGCTTTAAGGGATATTCAATAGGAGAGGTAAGCTGTCCAACTAAATATGATGATGGTTCGTCATCAATTAATTTTAAACGTTCAATTATTTATGGTCTCGGGGTAATGCATACGGCGCTGTTGTATCGTTTTGCCAAATGGGGCATATACACTTCAAAAATTTTTAAATAGCTATGTCAGAAGATAAAAAGATAATATTTTCAATGGTCGGGGTGACCAAATTAACACCTCAAGGAAAGCAAATCATTAAGAACATTCACTTGTCCTTTTTCTATGGTGCCAAAATTGGGATTATTGGTTTAAACGGTTCGGGGAA
>CALKHF010000009.1 GCA_938092255.1 uncultured Flavobacteriales bacterium
TAAACCTTATTATGTCCATTTCAAAAATGGATCAATCTATATTCGAGAAAAACACTCATACTGATTGTAAACATATCCCTGTATCGATGCCTTCTAACGCAAAGTACAGCGGCATTAAAAACTCATTGTGCTTTTTAGGTGCATTCAACTGGATGCCTAATAAAGAAGGGATTACGTGGTATGTAAATAATATTCATGATGCACTCGTAAATAAATTTCCAAAGCTGAATCTCGAAATTGCAGGAAGCTTTTCAGATGAAATATCTCATCTTTCAGAAAAGCCAAACATTCGACTTCATGGATTTGTGAATTCTTCAATGGATTTCATTTCTTCACACGGGATTTTTATCGCTCTCATTCTCTCTGGATCGGGAGTAAAAATGAAAGTATTAGAAGCCATGTCTCTAGGGGTGCCCTGTGTGCTGAGCAAGAAAGCATCTGAAGGACTAAGCCTACCCTCTATTATACCAGTTTGCAATAACAAAGAAGAATTCATAGAAAAACTTTCCCTACTTTTAGTTGACGAAGAATTATGTAACAGAATTGGATTGGCAGGTCAAGAGTTCATTCAAAGAGAATTTTCCACCAATGTTGTTTCGAAAAAGCTAATGACTTCGATTAAACTATAGATATATTTTGTCCCTAACACTTAACATATTATTGTGGTCCTTTTTTACACCAGTCATATATACTTATGTTTTATATCCTTTTATCACAATTATGATTTCCAAAAGGGTAAAAGCAAAAGACTTGTCTCATTCTACAATTGCTGCAAAAGTATCTATACTTATTGCTGCACATAACGAGGAACGGGTCATTGAATCGAAGATTAAAAGTATCCTATCCTCTAACTATCCAAATGAGTTTATTGAGATTTTGATTGGCACCGATCAGTGCACCGATAAAACTGATGAAATCATACAAAACATCTCTGAATCAAATCAAAACATTAAACATGTGAGGTTTTCAGAAAGAAGTGGAAAAATCAAAATCATAAATTCACTCCATGAGAAAGCCAATGGAGATATCCTCATTCTTACTGATGCAAATGTGCTATTTACGGAGAATACCATCCGTGAACTATTAAAACATTTTAATGACCCTAAAATAGGACTCGTTGACAGCAATATGCAAAACTACGGGATGAAATCAAGCGGCATTTCTATTCCTGAAAAAACGTACATCTCTGTAGAAGGAAAGCTAAAATATGCTGAAGGTATAATGTGGGGAAAAATGATGGGACCTTTTGGTGGATGCTTTGCCATGAAAAAAGACTTATATACAAAGATTCCTGAAACTTTCTTGGTTGACGATTTCTTTTTAAATATGAAGGTTCTCGACAATGGCTATTATTGCTTAAATGAACCTGAAGCTGTTGTTTACGAGGATGTTAGCAATAACCTCAAAGCTGAGTTTTTTCGAAAATCGAGAATCTCAGCTGGAAATTTTCAAAACCTAGCGTATTTTTCAAACATTCCTTTTAAGTTCAATCGATTGGCTTTTGTTTTTTTATCACACAAAATATTACGTTGGCTAAGCCCCTTTTTCATATTATTAACCGGTTTGTTGCTTTGCTTTGTATACGAAGAATCTATCTTAAACTTAAGTCTCGCAATTAGCTATATGGTTTTATTGGGACTTGTCTTTCTTGATTTATTGCTTTTAAATATAGGAATACATATTAAACCCATTAGATATCTAACCCATTTTGCCTCAATGAATGCCGCCTTGTTTCTAGGTTTCTTCAAATACATTAAAGGGAGTAAGACAAGTGTTTGGAATAGAACTGAAAGATTGCAATCCTAATTAGCGCAGCATCAAAAAATGCTCGTATTTATCTTGAACAAACAAAACCAGCTCCATTTCACTTGCTGTTTTTAGAAAATTTTCATTGATATTCAAAAATGATATAAAAGAGTCAAACTCATCCGTATCTAACTCAATAATATCATATGCCACATATAAAGCAAGAAGTTCCTTTACAATACGGACTTGATCATCTTTGTATTCTTGCTCAGCAATCCACCTCTTGTTCTTCTCCTTTTTAGAAAAAGCTTGATACAGAGCCGTTATTGGGCTTTCAAATGCGCTAATTCCTGAAACCATACGTGTATCACGCATCGCCAATTCAGCCCTTTCTTCTTTGATTTGATTTAATGTTTTAAGGGGGCGAATCACCACCTCATCTAACTCTTGAGGAAGCCTTTCGATTTTTTCAAAAACCAAAAATTGACAATTGGAATCTGCGAGTATGGTATAATTAAACTTAGGATAACCTTTAATGGATAAAACAATTTGATCACCATTGGAAACATAGGCACTAAAATTACCATTGGGTTGCCCAAAAACACCTTTTCCGGTTGTTCTATTTACAACCATTAGATTATAAAAAGATTGAGGCCTAAGACTGTCGACAAGTTTACCTTTGAGTAGTACCCTTTCACACTGCTGAAAACTAAATGAAATAAAAAAGATGCAAAAAAAGAATGAAAGAAAAAATCTCATTTAAATCAATTAAAATACCATTTCAGGGATTCTCCAAAGAAAACAAACAATAATATGGGAGTGCATAAACATATAATCCATGTTAATACAACTCCAATTTTAAACAAAACCGAAGAATCCATTATAAGTGGGGTTTCCAAAACTGAATTTACATTTTCTGCTACTAACAAATCGTTGGAGCTTCCAGAAAGTTCATTGTATTTTTTAAGTGCAGGATTATAATCTAAAACAATATTACGAATCATAGAATATTCCTTGTTACTCAAATCTTCATAGGTAACCCTGTAATTGATATTTCCACGTGTAAATTCCTTTCGAATAATATACTTTTTTTGAATAGACCTGACTCTAAAAGACATCAAAAATCCAAAAAGCATCAATGGCCATTGATCTGCAAAAAAACCTGCTGAGATTAATATCAAAGAAGAAACCAATGAAAAAATCATAAGAAACAAATCATGGTCATACTTTACCAATAATCGGAAAAGCTGCCCCCCATCAAGTGGGTCAAGAGGCAATAAATTAATCATATTTAAAATCATAAAAATCCCACTAAGCTCAAGTAACCATTCCATTTCATATTGAATAGCAAAAATACTGCCAATGATTCCTAATAAAACACCTGGAACAGGTCCTCCCAAAATGACAAAAAAGCTCTCTTTTTGAGAATAGATTTTTTTAACTCCTTGAACAAATGCCCCCATTAAAGGAACAAACATCATTTTCACATTATTGTATTTATAGAGTTTCATAAAAAGGAAGTGTCCCATTTCATGAATGAACAAAACGACTATTAAGAAAACCAAGAACTGAATACGATCGGAAAAAAGAATCATAAAAGAGGCCACAAAAAGAACCAATGACAACAAAGTCATACTCCATCCCGACTTGTTTTCTTTTTTTGGTAAAGTTGGTTTTTGCGGATAAAAATCAAATTGTTCTTCCATAATTATAACATTGGCATACCACCTCGCAGATTCTTCATTTGACTCATCATTCCTGACATCGCACGAGGATTACTCATCATCTTCATCATTTTACGCATCTCCTCGAATTGCTTAATCAACTTATTCACCTCTTGAACAGATGTACCACTCCCTTTCGCAATACGACTTCTACGGGAAGAATTTAAAACACCAGGACTCGATCTTTCCTCTGGAGTCATAGAATGAATAATTGCTTCAATTCCTTTAAATGCATCATCTGGAATGTCTGCACCTTTCATGGCTTTACCTACTCCAGGAATCATACCCATTAAATCCTTGACATTGCCCATTTTTTTGATTTGCTCCAGTTGAGAAAGAAAATCATTAAAGTCAAATTGATTCTTTAAAATCTTTCTCTGAAGTTTTTTCGCTTCTTGTTCATCAAATTGCTCTTGGGCCTTTTCTACAAGTGAAACAACATCACCCATTCCAAGAATTCTGTCGGCCATCCTCGAAGGATAGAAAACATCCAGCGCATCCATCTTTTCACCAACTCCTACAAATTTTATTGGCTTGTTGACAACTTCCTTAATGGTTAATGCAGCTCCTCCCCTTGTATCACCGTCAAGTTTTGTCAGTACTACACCATCAAAATCAATTCGTTCGTTGAATGTCTTAGCTGTGTTAACAGCATCTTGACCAGTCATCGAATCTACAACAAATAAGGTCTCTGAAGGATTGATTGAATTTTTCAAATTCTCAATTTCATCCATCATCACATCATCTACAGCTAAGCGTCCAGCGGTATCCACAATAACCACATTGAAAGCATCTGCTTTTGCCTTTTTGATGGCCTCACTAGCGATATTTATAGGATTCTTTTCCTCTTTATTGGAGAAAACCTCTATATCGAGCTGTTCACCTAATACATGTAACTGATCTATTGCAGCCGGGCGATATACGTCACAAGCCACGAGAAGAACTTTTTTATTTTTTTTCTTTGTCAGATAGTTTCCAAGCTTACCGGTAAAAGTTGTTTTACCTGACCCCTGTAAACCCGACATTAAAATAACCGAAGGATTTGCATCTATATTTATAGAAACCTCATTCCCTCCCATCAACTTAATCAATTCCTCATGACATATCTTAATCATCAACTGTCCTGGAGAAACTGACTTGAGAACATCACGTCCTAGAGCTTTTTCCTTAATTGTATTGGTGAAGTTCTTTGCCGTCTTAAAATTGACATCTGCATCAAGAAGTGCTCTTCTAACTTCTTTAAGTGATTCAGCAATATTTATTTCCGTAATTTGACCGTGACCCTTTAAAACCTTAAACGCACGCTCAAATTTCTCAGTTAAATTATCAAACATATTGTAAAATTGAACATCAAAGATACTGATTAGAATCAATATAACTTGTTAACGAAAGCTATAATAAATATGTCAATAAAATTTAGAAATCAATTACCAGCTTGTGCTTATCAATAAGCTTCCGCATATTGATTAATGCATAGCGCATTCTTCCAAGTGCAGTATTTATACTGATGTCTTTTTGTTCTGCTATTTCTTTAAAGGACATATCCTGAAAAATTCTTAACCGAATAATTTCTTTTTGAACCTCTGGAAGATGATCAATAAGTGACACCATTTGAGTTTCGAGTTCATCTTGGGTCTTTGTCTCTATATAATTCTTTTCTCCAGAATCTATCTTTTGAAAGATGGAATAAGAAGGATCAAATTGACTTGTTTCAGAAATAGTTCGCATCTTTTTTTGTCTACGAAAATGGTCGATAACCAAGTTGTGAGCAATACGCATACACCAAGGTAAAAACTTACCTTCTTCATTGTAATTACCAAGCTTAATCGTATTGACCACTTTTACAAATGTATCTTGAAAGACATCATTCGAAAGCTGCCCATCTTTCAGTTTTGAATATATGTATCTGTAAATGCGATCTTTATGACGCAATAAAAGCGTTTCAAATGCTTTTTCGTTACCATTGATATAAAATGTGATTAATTCGCTATCACCTAAATTAGAGAGTACCATTACTTATGTTTTCGTTGTTATTTCAACTATTAAAAGTAAATTTGGTCTATAGGCGTATATTTTTTGCGTTGTGGCTACTAATTTAGAGTGAAAAAAGGTATCTACCAAATATTTAATCGTTTTTAAGCATTTTATGAGAAATCAAATAATATTGTTTGGTTGGATAACCTTGCTTTTATTCCCTCTACCCGGTTTTTACTTGCAATATTATTTCAATGATGTCTCTTTCGTTGAATTTATCTCCCTAAAAGATTTCAAACCCGTACCCATTGTTTACGGTCTTCAGTTTGGTGTTTTTTATGCATTCATTGCATACCTATTTATGAAAGCTCCTTTTTTTGATAAGGTTCCTGTAAAAGTAAACAAGCTTGTTCATAACATGAAGCTTTCAGTATTTGATGGCTTGTTTCTTTCTTTGTGTGCTGGAGTTGGTGAAGAGCTTTTGTTTCGCCAAGGAATTCAATCATTTACTGGTGTAATATTTACATCCATTCTTTTTGTGGCATTACATGGGTATCTCAATCCTTTTAATCTTAGGTTTTCAGTTTACGGCTTAATCGTATTGCCATTCATACTTTTGATTTCTTATGGACTTGATTCTTTTGGAATATGGTTTTGTATTTCTGCTCACTTTGCCTATGATGCTGTATTATTTACCTTTATGATTAGAGAAGGAAACGTGTTGGAAACAATTAAAAAAGAACAAATTTGAATACAGTCTATATCAATTCATTAAGGATTATCTGGGTTATTTGTGCTGGACTTATCCTTTTAGAAGATAAAATAGAATTACATAAGAAGCTAATCGCTATTCGAAGTCCATTTATGGATTATTTCATGTCTTTGTCAACTCACATCGGAGATGGTTTATTTATGCTGTTTGCCTTCATCGCATTTCTTTTTATTCGTATTAAAACTGCGTTCATCTTAATGGTTTCTTTTCTATTAGCTTCCGGAATTACTCAATTTTTAAAGCACACTATTTTTTCAGAATATAAAAGACCTTATTTCTATCTAAAAAATGATGATTCGTTTCGGGTGATAAGGGACTTTACTTATCACACCGAGCATTCATTTCCTTCGGGTCATGCTACTACATGTTTTGTTTTGTTTACGATACTCGCCTTTCATTATCAAAAGAAATATTTTCTTCAAATAGTCTTTTTAATGGGGGCTTTGTTTTTCTCATATACCCGAGTATACCTTAGTCAGCACTTTCTGCAGGATATAGTCGCTGGATCAATTATAGGAGTATTGGTAAGTCAATTTGTTTGGGACTTCTTAAATCCTAAATTATCAAATTGGGATAAACCTATAAAGAGATTGAAGAAAGAGTCGAAATAATAGAAAAAGCACTTCGATAATCTTTCTTCATGAAAAGAAGATTAATTAAATTTGTCGAAAAAAAGATATGCCGAAGATCTCCCTCAAAGCCACTATCATGCCTGAATCTCCAATTAGAAAGCTCGTTCCCTATGCGGAAAAAGCAAAAAAGGCAGGAAAACATGTTTATCATTTAAATATAGGGCAACCAGACATTGAGTCTCCAAAAGTGGCGATTGAAGCAATAAAAAACATTGACTTAAAAGTTATAGAATACAGCCATTCTGCGGGATTCGAGTCTTACAGAGAGAAATTGGCTGAAAAATATTCAGTTCAAGGCATAAAGGTTACATCAGATGACATCCTAATTACCACTGGTGGATCTGAAGCATTGCTCTTTGGATTAATGACTGCATGTGAACCCGATGATGAAATTATTATTCCAGAACCATTTTATGCGAATTACAATGGATTTGCTACAAGTGCCAGCCTCAATGTTGTGCCTGTTTCTGCAAATATTGAAAATGGATTTGCCCTTCCTCCTATTGAAGAAATAGAAAGAAAAATTTCAGCTAAAACAAAAGCAATTGTAATCTGTAACCCAGGAAACCCTACAGGTTATGTATATTCTGAAGAGGAGCTACTCAAACTTAGAGAAATTGTTCTAAAACACGACTTGTTCTTATTTGCAGATGAAGTGTACAGAGAGTTTTGTTATGATGGAACCAAAGCCATTTCGGTGATGCAATTGGATGGTCTTGACAAGAACGTTATTATGATCGACTCCGTTTCTAAGCGTTATTCAATGTGTGGTTCTCGAATTGGTGCTCTTGTTTCAAAAAATAAAGAAGTCATGTCTGCTGCCCTAAAATTTGGACAAGCAAGATTGTCTCCTCCAACCATTGATCAAATAGCTGCAGAAGCTGCTTTAAATGCCCCGCAATCTTATTTTGATGAAGTCCAAAAAGAATACGTCGAAAGAAGAAATATTATGGTAGATGGCCTTAATTCCATTCAAGGGGTATTTTGCCCCAAACCAAAAGGTGCCTTTTATTGCGTGGCACGATTTCCCGTAGAGAATGCAGAAGAATTCTGTCAATGGTTATTGGAAGATTATTCATTTGACGGACAGACGGTAATGATGGCGCCTGCTAACGGCTTTTACTCAAGTAAAAATTTAGGCATTCAAGAAGCAAGAATTGCCTATGTTTTAAATAAAGAAAGTTTAATAAAATCCATAGAGGTTTTAAAAGAGGCCCTCATGGTTTATCCTAAACGGATTAAATGACGCCAAAAAAAGAAATAGAAAATTATCTAAAAAATATTCCCGCTGAACGCGCGGTTGCTTTTAAGACTTTGGTAAAAGTAATCCACGAAAACATTCCAGAAGGGTTTGAGGAGTCGTTTCAGTATAGAATGATTTCATATGTAGTCCCACACTCCATATATCCCAAGGGATATCATGTCAACCCAAAAACACCCTTACCGTTTATTAGTATTGCCAATCAAAAAAACTTCATTGCATTATACCATATGGGGATTTATGCAAATCCATCAATACTCGATTGGTTTGTAAAGGAATATCCAAAACACTGCAAAAGAAAATTAGATATGGGTAAATCATGTATTCGATTCAAAAAAACAGATGAAATCCCTTTTGAGTTGATCAAAGAGCTGATGAATAAAATGTCTTGTGAGCAATGGATTAATATTTATGAATCCAATATTATATCAAAATGATACTATGATAAGATTGAATTTTTGAATATCTTTAAATCAATGAATTTTGTGATCGTAGATGTGGAAACCACAGGAGGAAGTCCCAAAAGCTCGAAAATAACTGAGCTTGCTATGTACAAATACGATGGAAATGAAATCATCGACGAATACGCTACCCTCGTTAATCCTGAGCAAGACATTCCTGAATTTATTGTTCGACTTACAGGAATTACCAATAATCATGTAAAAAATGCACCCAAATTTTATGAGGTTGCTAAAGATGTGATAGCGTTTTTTGAAGACTGTATATTCGTTGCACATAATGTCTCATTTGATTACGGAATGTTTCGATCTGAATTCAAGACACTCGGATATGACTTTAGGAAGCCCCATTTGTGCACCGTAATTGCCTCAAGACAAATTATCCCTGGTTACGAATCGTATAGCCTGGGTAAACTTAGTAGAGAAATTGGTATTAAAATCGAAAACCGTCACAGAGCCGGCGGAGATGCACTAGCTACAACCAAACTATTCGAAATCCTTTATAAAAAAGACAAAACGCAGTTATCCTCTTTTATAAAAGAAGAACTTAACCCAAAATCGGTTCACCCTAACCTTGATATTAACACTGTTGATTCCATCCCAAATAAAACAGGTGTATACAAGTTCTTTAATGAGTTCAATCAAATCATCTATATAGGAAAAAGCATTCATATTAAAAATCGGGTTGAGCAGCATTTGAGAAACAATAAATCAGTAAAAGGCACTCGAATGATTGAGGAAATATCAAGAATCGAGTATGAATTAACAGGTTCGGAATTGATTGCCTTATTACTTGAATCAGAGTTGATTAAGGAACACCAACCCAAATTCAATAGAAAACTTAGGAAAAGTAGGTTTCCATTTGGCTTATTCGATCAACCAAACAAGGATGGATATATAGAATTGAGTATCGATTCTATTGGCAAAAACGAAAGTATACCATTGATACACTTTAGCACAAAGAAGGAGGGTGTCTCATATTTGAGACATTTGGTTGATGTACACATGTTGTGTCAAAAGCTTTGTAGCTTGTATAATTCTAAAACTTCGTGTTTTCAGTATGAAATTGATGAATGCAATGGTGCTTGTATTGGAAAAGAAAAGACCGAAGATTACAACTCTAGAATTGAATCTTATATTGAATCACTGCAATACGATGGAAGAAGCTTTATGATAATGTCAAAGGGCCGTGAACGAAATGAAAAAAGCATTGTTTTAATTAAAGACGGAATATATCAAGGATACGGATACGCACCTTATCAATTCTACACGAAGAGTATTGATCAGCTCAATGACATACTCCTATTTAAAAAAGAAGACAGAGATGTGAAATCAATTATTAATTCATATCTCCGAAAAAACAAAAAGCATAAAATTTTTGAATTTCATCAAGAAGCATGAAAGGAACACTAACTATTCTTGGATCTGGAACCTCTCAAGGAGTTCCCGTTATAGCATGTGATTGTGAGGTCTGTCAATCAAAAAATCAAAAAGACAAAAGAACTCGGACTTCTGTTTTAATTCATATCAATGGAGAAAATCACGTCGTAGATTCTGGTCCAGATTTTAGAGTACAAATGCTTCGTGAAAACATTAAATCATTAAAGTCAGTAATTTTTACGCATGAACACAAGGACCATATAGCAGGTCTTGATGACATTAGACCGTTTAATTATTTGGAGAAAAGAGATATGAATGTCTATGCCTCTGTAAGAGTTAAAGAAGCGTTATTAAGGGAGTATCATTACATATTCGCAAAAAACAAATACCCCGGCGTCCCGAACGTTAAGCTCACTGTTTTCGACAACAACAAGTTTCTAATTGATGAAAATATAG
>CALKHF010000010.1 GCA_938092255.1 uncultured Flavobacteriales bacterium
ACTTGTGCAGTACAAATATTGGAAGTTGCCCGATCTCTTTTGATATGTTGTTCGCGTGTTTGGAGTGCCATTCGCAAAGCACGATTGCCATCCATGTCCTTAGTGACTCCAATAATTCTACCGGGAATAAATCGTTTGTAGAGTTCTTTTGTTGCAAAATAGGCAGCATGCGGCCCACCATAACCCATCGGAATTCCGAAACGCTGCGTGGTGCCTACTACGACATCTGCACCCATTTTACCTGGAGCTTCTAAAAGAACTAAACTAAGAATATCAGCAGCAACCGCTACTTTAATATCGTTTTGGTTCGACTTAGAAATAAAGTTATTCAAATCCATAATCAGCCCCGATTTTCCTGGGTATTGAAGAAGTGCGCCAAAAAAATCTGTTGAAAAATCGAAATTGTTAACAGCTCCTACTACAAGTTCAATCCCAATCGGAGTTGCACGTGTTTTTAAGACAGAAAGTGTTTGTGGCAGCACTTCATCCGAAACAAAAAACTTTACAGTGCCCGCTTTTACTTGCGTTTTTGGACGGACTGCAAATAAGAGTGCCATTGCTTCAGCAGCAGCCGTACTTTCGTCTAATAATGAGGCATTGGCAAGCTCCATTCCTGTCAAGTCAGAAATCATGGTTTGATAATTGAGCAATGCTTCTAAACGTCCTTGAGCAATCTCAGCTTGGTAGGGTGTATAAGCCGTGTACCATCCCGGATTTTCTAGAATATTTCTTTGAATAACCGCTGGAAGATTGGAAGGGTGGTAGCCCATTCCAATAAAAGATTTATAGACCTTGTTTTTTGAGGCGAGCTGATGAATGTGTTCAATATATTCTTGCTCACTTAAAGGCGCTTCTAAGTTTAAGGGAGATTGGAGTCGAATGTTATCGGGAACGGTTTCACTGATTAATTCTTCGATAGAATTTGACCCAACAAGCTTTAACATCTCATTGCAGTGTGCTTCTTTTGGTCCGATATGCCTTGCGGCAAATACATCTGTTTTCATCGTGAAAGATTCATAAATAGATAGCAAAATTAAGGAATTTAATAAAGATTTAATTTTCTAAAAATTAAAGTTATCAAACAAATAAAAGGGTTATTAACAGTTTACTTATTTTTGTTTTATGATTCGTTTTAAGAGCTTCCTTGATTTTTATATAAATAGTAGTATGCATGTTGCATTTGCAGTGCTTTCTTTTTGTGTTTTAACAGCTTATGAATTCGAATTAAATATTCCAATAATTTTTTATGCGGCTGCTTTTTGTGCGTCAGTTGCTGGCTATAATTTTGTCAAGTATTTTGGTTTTACCAAGTTTTATTACCGCTCTCTTACAACTCGATTAAAATACATTCAATTGGTGTCTGTTTTGAGTTTGATAGGGTTTGTGTCTGTATTTTTTCAACTGCAGCAAAACAGTCAAATTCTCTTTGTGTTTTTAGGATTGATCACTTTTTTCTATGCAATTCCTATGGGAGTTAAGACTCCGAAAAACTTAAGGTCAATAGGGGGTGTTAAAATTTATATTATTGCAGTTGTTTGGGCGATGACAACGGTGGTATTACCTGTTTTAGAATCTAAACTAGCACTCAATATGAATCATTGGATTTTAGTGGTACAACGTACATTTATCGTTATTGTTTTAATGCTTCCTTTTGAAATTCGCGATTTAGACGAAGATCAAGTTCACCTTTCAACCATTCCACAAAAAATTGGAATTAAAAACACTAAGATTATAGGATTTGCTTTGTTAGGGGATTCTATTTTGTTAGAATTTTTTAAACATAAATTCAGTCATAATATCTTTTTAACAGCCTGCTTTATTGGAGTCCTATCGGCAGTGCTTTTGGCTAAAAGCCAGAAACAACAGGGGCGATATTACGCTTCTTTTTGGGTAGAATCCATCCCTGTTTTCGCTCTTCTTTTTGTGGTTATTTTGACTCTAGTTCAAAAGACCGGATCTTTTTAATAAGGCTTCTGATTTTGGTTTTTGCCCTCTAAATTTAACATATAATTCTAAGGGGTCTTGTGTGCCTCCTTTACTTAAAATATGTGTTTTGAAAGCCGTAGCAATTTGTGGGTCAAAAAGATTATTTTCTTTAAAATACTCAAACGCATCCGCATCCAAAACCTCAGCCCATTTGTAGCTGTAATATCCTGATGAATAGCCCCCTTGAAATATGTGTGCAAATGCTGTTGACATACAGTTTTGTGGGACATCTGGAAACAATTGTGTTTCTAGGAATGCAGCGGTTTCATGCTGCTTTACATCAGTTATTTCAGTTGGGTTAATACCGTGCCAACTCATGTCCAATAATCCAAAACTCAATTGTCTAAGTGTTTGCATTCCTTGTTGAAAAGTAGAAGCTGCTTTTATTTTGTCAATAAGATCCATAGGGATGATTTCACCCGTTTCGTAATGCTTTGCAAAGAGTGCTAACGCTTCTTTCTCATAACACCAATTTTCCATAATTTGACTTGGAAGTTCTACAAAGTCCCATGCCACACTTGTTCCCGACAAACTCGGATATACGGTGTTTGCTAGCATTCCATGAAGGGCATGTCCAAACTCGTGAAAAAGTGTGGTCACTTCGTTAAACGTTAATAAAGAGGGTTTTGTCGCAGTCGGTTTTGTGAAATTACAAACGATGGATACGTGTGGTCTTTCGTTTACTGTGTTTTTTACATATTG
>CALKHF010000011.1 GCA_938092255.1 uncultured Flavobacteriales bacterium
GAGAAAAAAGTTTTATTGATTGATGCAGATCCGCAAGCAAATGCTTCTTCGGGTCTTGGAATTGATGTAGAAACGGTTTCTATGGGAACTTATCAACTATTAGAACACAATTGTTCAGCAGAAGAAGCCATTCAAAAGACGACTGCTACCAACGTGGATATTATTCCTGCACATATTGATTTGGTTGCCATCGAGATTGAACTGGTTAATATGGAACAACGAGAGTATATGCTCAAGCAAGCCATAGAATCCGTAAAATCTAAATATGATTATATCCTGATTGATTGTGCACCATCATTAGGATTACTGACGCTTAATGCATTAACTGCTGCAGATTCTGTAATCATCCCGATTCAATGTGAATATTTTGCTTTAGAGGGATTAGGGAAATTATTAAACACCATCAAAAGTGTGCAAAAAATTCATAATGAACATTTAGACATCGAAGGATTATTACTTACAATGTATGATTCTCGATTGCGACTTTCTAATCAAGTTGTAGAAGAAGTTCAAAACCACTTTTCAAACATGGTTTTTAAAACCATTATTCAACGTAACGTGCGACTTAGTGAGGCCCCAAGCCATGGTGAAAGTATAATTTATTATGACGTAAATAGTAAAGGTGCTACAAATTACTTAAGTTTGGCTAAAGAAATCATAAGTAAACAGTAAATATAATGGCCAAAGCTATTAAAAAACAAGCCTTAGGACGCGGACTTTCTGCTCTATTACAAGACCCTAAAAAGGACACACAGACTGCTGAAAGTACAAGCAGTAGCCATCAGTTAGGGACTATTATCGAATTAGAATTAGCGCTCATAGAAGTAAATCCGTTCCAGCCCAGAACTCAATTTAAAGAAGAAGCCATTCGTGAATTAGCAGCTTCTATTCAAGAGTTAGGCGTGATTCAACCCATAACTGTACGCAAAACAAAAAATGACACATTTCAATTGGTATCTGGTGAACGTCGTTTTAGAGCCTCCAAATTATTAAATTTAAAGACAATTCCGGCATACATAAGAGTTGCAAATGATCAAGAAGCTTTGGAGATGGCCTTGGTTGAAAATATTCAACGTCAAGATTTAGACCCTATAGAAATTGCTTTAAGTTACCAACGATTGATTGATGACATCCAATTAACTCAAGAACAAATGAGCCAACGTGTTGGAAAAAAACGATCTACTATTGCTAATTATTTACGATTATTAAAACTTGATCCTTTAGTTCAAACAGGAATGCGCGATGGATTTATTAGCATGGGACACGGAAGGGCGATTGTAAACATTAGTTCTCATGCAGATCAAATCGCTATTTATAAAGAAATTATTTCCAAAAAATTATCGGTTAGAGCCACCGAAACATTGGTTAAAAATTACAATACTCCCAAAACTGTAAAAACAAGCAAATCGAATGAATTGCCTGATTATATTAAAAATGGGGCAAAAAAAATAGCCGCTTATTTTGGTCACAAAATTGATGTTAAAATGGAGAAAAAAGGTTCTGGAAAAATACTCATCCCATTCCATTCAAAGGAAGACTATGATCGCATCTTAAAATTATTGAAAAGTGATAAATAGGCATTGGTTCTTTATATTTTTTTGTGCATGTTCATTCATAAATTTTGCTCAAGAGACCGAAAATACTTCAGAAGCGGAAGAAACCAAAGCGTATACTTCTTTGGAGATGGATCCTTTGGCGCCATCAAAAGCCGCTTTTTACTCTGCAATACTTCCAGGTCTCGGACAGGCAGTTAATAAAAAATACTGGAAAATACCTATTGTGTATGCTGCTCTAGGAACAAGCATCTATTTTTATTTAGAGAATGATAAAAACTATAATCGCTACAGAAATGCCTACAAGAGGCGTTTATCAGGGTTTACCGATGATGAATTCTATGGTGAAGGTACTATTCCACTTCTTTCTAATGATGCCCTCATTCGAGCCCAACAAACATTGAGACGAAATAAAGAATTATCTTTATTAATCACTATAGGACTTTATGCGTTAAATATTATCGATGCAAATGTGGATTCGCATTTATTGCAATATAATGTAGATAAAAACTTAGCAGTCAATCCGTTTATTGACTTCGATACACCAGATATATCCGCTCAACTTGGATTGTCAATCAACTTTAATTTTTAGAATGAAAATAGCACTTTTAGGATACGGAAAAATGGGGAAAGTAATTGAAAAAATTGCTGTGAATCGAGGACATGAAGTTGTCTTAAAAATCGATAAAGACAGTGCGCCTTATGATATTTCTACTGTAGATGTTGCAATTAATTTTAGCACCCCAGATTCTGCAGTAGAAAACATTCGTATGGCACTCGAAAATAGAGTTCCTGTAATTTCAGGGACAACAGGTTGGTTGTCCGAAATGGAGCGTATAAAAAAAGTATGTGCGGACCACAATGGAGCATTTATATATGCTTCAAATTTTAGTTTAGGGGTGAATATTTTTTTTGAGCTTAATAAGCATTTAGCTAAGATGATGAAAAACCTAACAAACTACCAAATTGATCTTGAGGAAATTCATCACACTCAAAAAGAAGATGCACCTTCTGGTACTGCCATCACACTCGCCGAAGGAATACTTGAGCATAGTATGCATGATTCTTGGGGACTTACTCCTTTAAAGGATACTGATAAATTGCCAATTACCGCCAAACGTATCGACACTGTTCCAGGAACTCATACGGTAAATTATAGTTCTGAAGTGGACCGTATTTCATTAATCCATACAGCTCACAATAGAGAAGGTTTTGGATTGGGAGCCGTTGTTGCTGCAGAATGGATCGTTGGAAAAACAGGAGTTTTCACGATGAATGACGTGTTAAACATTGGTTAAACTCTTGAAAAAAACTCGCATTAACCTATAAATTTGAATAATAAATAACTTACATATATTATGACTTTATCTCAATGGTTTATTTTTTTCTTAGCAATTCAGTTGATTCATGGATTGGGTACTTGGAAACTATACATTAAAGCAGATCGAAAGGCATGGGAAGCATTCATACCAATTTATAATGGCATCACTTTCATGAAAATACTCAACCGACCAACTTGGTGGGTAGCGTTATTGTTTTTACCTGTGATTAGTTTAATTATGTTGATAATTATATGGGTGGATACCGCCCGAAGTTTTGGAAAAAACACCACAACAGATACTGTTTTATCAATCCTCACATTAGGGTTTTACAATTATTACTTAAACTACTTTACAGATGTAAAACACATTAAAGATCGAAGTTTAAAACCCAAATCTGGCTTGGGAGAATGGGTTAGCTCCATTCTATTTGCAGTGGTTGCTGCAACCATTGTTCATACGTATTTTCTTCAGCCCTATGTGATCCCTTCATCATCCTTAGA
>CALKHF010000012.1 GCA_938092255.1 uncultured Flavobacteriales bacterium
AACCTTCAAAGGAGCGCTTATCTAAACAACTTGTTCATGGTCTAAAACCGGTAAACAATAAGATGAATGTGGAAGGTTTTGAGAAGACCCATGGAAATAAGCGTTTCAATTTGAATAACCTAAAATGGAAGAATGTCAAAAATAACGCTTATGTTAAAAATGAATTCCCCCTAAGACCTACCCAGGCCAAGACCTTACCGAAAAATATCAACACATCCAAGACGTTGTATGGTTACAAAGCCAATCGTAATAACTGGGTGTCTAAAGATCTTCTGAACAACGCCGCCGCTATACCTTTTATTGGGTTAAAGAAGTGAAACATAATTATACCATAATGTTTTACAACGCTCCAGCCAAAGGCGAAGATGGCCTTTACTTTGTGAAGGCCTGTAACGATGAAAAGCGTAAATGCCTCGTTCAACTGAATGGTGTGACCGTATCCGAAGTCTCAGGCGAAATGATTTTTGACCTCAATTCTGACGTAAATACCAAAAAGGTGACCGACATCGAAAATATGAACCTTTCCGCCGCGCACGAGAACTGCGTTGAATGGTTTGGTAAGCAACTTTCTGAGCGTGTTATCAACGGTGCCCACAGCAGCGTTATGAATGGTGGACAGATGACCGTAGACGTCATAACCGAACCACCCATTCGTGTTTTCAATGCCAACAAGGAACCGGTCGAGTTTGAGAATGTCCAGCCCGAAAAGACTTGTGATGTACTCGTTGAGTTCGCAGGTTTATGGTTCGCCAAAAAGGCTTTCGGTGGACATTGGAATGTTGTCCAGGTTCGCCTTCATGATGATCCAGTCAAGGATGAACCAGTAACAGATGTTTACCCAGACGAGTACGCATTTGTAGATGAACCCGAGCCCGAGCCCGAGCCTGAGCCTGAGCCTGAAATCGTCCCCGATTCGGAACCCGAAATTCCAGTGGAACCTCAGAAGGTAATCAAAGAACGAATTGATATTCTGACCAAATAAAAAAAATTTGTTAACTATATATAAACTATGATGAAGGGTCGCACTCAGCAAATTTTGATGCTTGCTGCCATCGCTGTTGTGATCTACCTCTTGTGTGTCATGAACAAGTCCTCTAACTATTCCATCACCGAGAAGGAGTACAGTGTGTTCGGCTCTACCGCCACCACTGGTCCTTCCACCGCCACTACCGGTATGCAGAAGGGTACTGGTCTTGCGTCCTCCCTTCTCCCCCGCGAGGTGGCCTCCAAGGAGGACTTTGGTCAGTTTGCCCCAGAAGATGTCCTCAAGGGTCAGAACTTCCTCGAGCCCCGTGCTCAGGTTGGCTACCCCGAAACCATCGGTGGTGCTCTCAGAAACGCTAACCAGCAGATCAGGGCTGATCCCCCCAACCCCAAGTCGCCTTTCGTCTGGAACAATTCTACTATTACTCCCGACACCATGCAGCGTGGTTTGTGCGCTTAAAGATTTGAAAAGAATAACATTTAAATGACCTCCGTACCAAACGAATTGAGTGTGACTGTGTCTAAGCTCGTAGAACTTACTAAGCAATTATCTGAAGCAAAATCTGATATCAAAGTCCTTAACCAGGAAGAGAAAAGGCTAAAGGAGAGTGTTAAGAAACATATGGTAGATCAGGGTATTGATACAATTAACCTTCGGAAGGGAAAGATCAGCATCCGTAAATCTGTGAGGAAGGCTGGTATTAACAAGGACGCTGTAAAGGAGGGACTCAGCAAATTTTTCAGTGGTGACGAAGCTAAAGTTGAAGGAGCTTTAAACGCAATTCAAGATAACCTTAAAGTAAAAGAATCAACTTCTCTTTCACTAACAGGTATAAAAGATAAGCCCGTAAAAGAAGATAAGTAAACATACACAATGGTTTGGAGCCAATACGTCGACGAAGCTACTATCGGGTTTGATGCCCATGACAGTGACGACGATGATTTTAATCACGAAAACACTCCTCTGAATATCGAAGACTGGGAAGTCCAATACTCAGATGAATTGCACATGATGTGGAACAAGATTGATACTCTCTTGTATGACGCCCATATCACACACTCAGGGAAGTTTTGCGACTTTGTTGAATTCTGTTTCATGGAACATGACCCCCTCCAGGAAAGAGTTACTTGGGAATACCAGGAACAGACCGAGTGGTACGAGGAACGTCTGGCTCATATTTGGAAACATGTCAGGCGTACAGTGAATGATAATGGTCTCCATGAAGAGATGATGAGGGCTGCAACTTTTAACGATTTCCTAGATTATGCTAAAAATTATATGTGTATATTGTAAATGTTACCTGATATTACTACTCAGAAAGTTGCGGTACCTGCGGCGCTTTTTCTCGCGCTGAGCCCCGGTATGGTGGTTACTACCGACGGCTCAAAACTGTCTTACATGAACCGAAAAACAGATCAAATGTCTGTATTCTTTCATGCCCTCGTGTTCTTCCTCGTTTACAGCACAGTAGCCAAGGTTATGGGTTTGGTACTTACACAAACAGATCTTCTCGTAACCACTTCTCTATTTCTTCTTCTCAGTCCAGGTCTTCTTCTGAGCCTTCCACCGGGATCCAAGGGTGTCTACATGTCGGGGGAGACCAGTGTAGAATCAGTAATGATTCATGCGATAGTTTTTGCCGTTATTTTCGCGCTTTTACGTCGGCAATTTCCTCAATTCTATTAAGTAAGAAGATGAAGTATCTAGTCTTGGGACCGGCGTCTATGGCTATATTTTCTCTTATAGGATGCCTGAAAGCTCGTGAATCTCAATTGGCTGATGTGGAGGAGATTTCAGGGTCTTCGGCAGGTGCAATTTTGGCTTTGTTCCTAGCACTGGGGATGTCTGTAGATGAAATTTTGGAAATATCCCTTGATCTAGATATCCCGAATTTTGTCAAGATACGTTTGGGTTCATTTTTCAATAAATTTGGTTTTGTATCAATGTCTCCAATTCGTAAGAAGTTAGTTGAAGTATGTGGATGTGATCCCACCTTTGGGGAGTTGGATATGAAAATTCATATTTCAGCATTCTGTCTAAATACAAATGAAACTGAATACTTCTCACGAGATACACATCCAGATATGAAAGTTATAGACGCAGTGTGTATGAGTATGGCAGTACC
>CALKHF010000013.1 GCA_938092255.1 uncultured Flavobacteriales bacterium
AATGAGAATAGGAATTGTATTATATCCTACGTTTGGAGGTAGTGGAGTAGTGGCAACGGAGTTGGGGAAGGCCTTGGCTAAAAAGGGACACATGATTCATTTTATTACCTATTCCCAGCCAGTAAGACTTGGAGGGTTTAAAGAGAATGTGTTTTATCATGAAGTATCGGTTTCTGATTACCCTTTATTTGATTTTCAGCCATATGAAACGGAGCTAGCCAGTAAGATGGTGGATGTTGTTAAGTATGAAAAACTAGACCTTATTCATGTTCATTATGCAATTCCTCATGCATCAGCAGCATTTATGGCGAAACAGATATTGGCAACCCAAGGCATTGCAATACCTTTTGTGACCACACTGCATGGAACTGATATAACACTTGTTGGAAGAGACCCTTCGTTTGAACCTGTCATTACTTTTTGCATCAATCAGTCCGATGCTGTTACCGCCGTTTCACAAAGTTTAAAGGATGATACACTGAAGCATTTTGATGTTAAAAACAAAATTCATGTGATTCCAAATTTCATTAGACTTCATACCAATGAGAACAGCGAGGATTTATCTTCAGTACGAAATCTATATGCAGAGGAACATGAGCGGATTCTCTGTCATGTTTCAAATTTCAGAAAAGTGAAGCGTGTTGAGGATGTGATAAAGGTTTTTTCGAAAGTTATTAAATCCAGAGCTTCGAAATTGATTTTTGTCGGGGATGGACCTGAAAGATATCATTGTGAAATGTTGTGTCGTGAATTATCACTTTGTGAGCATATTTTATTTTTGGGTAAAGTAAGAGACACTTCGCATGTTTTGAAAATTTCTGATGCATTTATGCTTCCATCTGAAACAGAAAGTTTTGGTTTGGCGGCTTTGGAGGCGATGGCCGTTGGTGTGCCAGTTATTTCCTCAAATACAGGAGGGATTCCAGAGGTTAATACCCATGGGTTTTCCGGCTTTTTATCAAATGTTGGTGACATTGAAGACATGGCGAAAAACACTCTTCATGTATTGGATAATCAAAACCTTAACACATTTAAACAAAATGCTAAAAAACAAGCAGAGAAGTTCAGTCTAGAAGAGGTTCTACCCTTATATGAGGAAATTTATAGTAAATTAGTTCAGTAATATTGACCTTTTTTCTTTCATAATAAAGAACAAACATTTCCTTTTACAATGCCCGATAAAAATAAAATAAGCGATTGGATTTCTTCAAGAAAAAAAAGACTGGAGTCTCTTAAAGCGGATGAACTCTATCCACTAATTGTTGAAGGAGATAAACAGGCTTTGAGTTCGGCCATAACCTTAATTGAAAGTCAAAACAATCAAAATAAAATAGAAGGAAGAGCACTTATTGAAAAATGTTCTTCTTCGAGACCTAAGTCTTGGAGGATAGGAATCACTGGAGTCCCAGGTGTTGGAAAAAGTACTTTTATTGAAGCTTTTGGTAGAATCGTCATCAAAGCCGGACATAAGTTGGCTGTATTAGCCATTGATCCATCTTCTAATGTTTCTGGTGGAAGTATTCTAGGAGATAAAACCAGGATGGATTGGCTTTCTAATCAAGAGAATGCTTTCATTCGACCAACTGCTGCTGCAGGAAATTTGGGAGGTGTCGCACGAAATTCACGAGATGCATTGGTCTTATGCGAAGCAGCTGGATTTGATGTTATTTTCGTTGAAACTGTAGGTGTAGGGCAATCTGAAACGATGGTTCACGATATGGTTGATTATTTTCTTTTACTTATGCTTTCTGGTGCCGGTGATGAGCTTCAAGGCATGAAAAGGGGAATAATGGAGCTTGCAGACACTTTATTAATTACTAAAGCTGATTCTGGAAATGAAAAAAAGTCAGAAATGGCCAGGAGAGAATACGCCAATGCCGTCCATTTGTTCCCTGCAAAAGAAAGTCAGTGGGTGACCAATGTAATTACCACAAGTAGTATCAATGGCAAAGGGCTTCAAGAGGCTTGGGACAATATCGAAAGTTATTTTAATCAGATAAACCTTAATGGCTTTTATGACTCGAATCGAATGAAACAAGATTCGAGATTTTTAAAAAGTAATTTGACAGATGTCATCATGCAAGAAATAGAAGGAGATTCTCAACTTAAAATATATTTTGAGAAGCTTGAAAATGACATAAAAGGAGGAAAGGTTTCAATAACCTTGGCCGTCGAGTTGTTGTATCAAGCCTATATTGATTCTGTTAAAAAATGATTACTTGACAATAATGGATTGAATAGATTGACTCAAGTCGTTCGAAAAAGAGATTAAATAGCTTCCTCGTTTGATGTTCTCAGGTAACACCAAACTTTTGCAATTTGAAACAGGATTGAGAAAAAGAAGTTTCCCAATGTTATTATATAGTCGAATGACTCCAGAAAATGATTTGGTAAAATGAACCTTTCCATTCTTTTCAGTTGGGTTTGGAAAGCATAATATTGCTTCAACTAAAGATTCTTCAATTGAATTCTGTAGATTGATTTTGCACAATCCTGAATTGAAAGTACCCACCCAAATATTTTGAAAGTCATCTATTTTAATAGAAATTATGTGGTCATCAGGCAGGTCAGAATTTGTTGTGTTTATATAATCCCAAGAATCTCCATCTTTAAAAATAAGACCATCGACTTCTGAACCAATGACAATTTCATTACCCATAAATTGAAGACAATTTAATGCATTAGAAGGCAATCCGGAATTTAGGTTATTAAAATTTTCCCAGGGTCCTCCGAGACCAGTATCATTTACCAATCCGGCGGCAGGAGAAAGAAACCAAGGCTGTCCATTTTCATCAATTTCTATTGCAACTACAGAATTGTCAGGAAGGCCTGAGTTAATTATGGTATATTCGTTGTATTGATTTAAAGAGTCAAAATAGATTATCCCTCCGTTTATTGTTCCAACATATTTTTCATTGTGAAGGCCAATTTGAACCGAGGTGATATTGTTGGTGAGAAAATTACTGTTTTGCATGTTCCAATGCTGCCAGTTGGTTCTATCATACATAAATAAACCTTCAGTAGTTGAAATCCAGATATTGCTCAATTGATCTATGTTTAGATCCCTGATAAGATTATCCAGTAGTCCAGAATTTGAAACATTAAAATTCTCCCAATTGGATCCGTCGTATGAAAACAATCCTCCATTTACTGTTCCAATCCAAATGATTGAGTCCCCATCCGCTTTTAGTGCTCGGATATCATCGCTATATAGAGGAGAATTATTTGAATCAAATATTTCCCATTGATTGTTTATGAATCGAGCCAGTCCAGCATCAGTACCAACCCATAGGCCATTATTTTGAAGCTCAATACATCTTACTGTATTGAATGGTAATCCTGAATTGCCCGTATTATAGTTGGTTATAACTTGAGATTCTAAATCAGTTATTGAAATCAGAAAACAACAAATAATTTTTAAAACCGATCTTGCACTATTCATTGGTTTTGATAAATCTCTTTGTGTGAGATTTTCCATTGTAAGTAAATCGTACAGAATACATTCCTGAAGCAAGTTTTTTAATTTTTACTGGATGATTGTTACTTCCTTTGGTATCGTCAAAAGTCGTATTTAATATTTCATTGCCTAATTGATCATAAACTGACAATTGAACCTGAGATGAGGTAAGCAATTCATATGAAACTTCAAAAGAACCATTATTAGGGTTTGGAGATAACGTCAGACTATTTTGAAATGAAATCTCATCAATGTCTAGACACGGTTCTACAACTGCATCAACAGCAACGATATCACTCGAGCAACCATTTTCTGAAGCTTGGACATAAAAGGTTGTAGTTGTTGAAATTGGTGGCGTCGTAAATGAATTTCCTGTACCAAGAATATTGCTGTTTCCATCTAGCCATGTTAAGTCACCTATTCCTGACGCGGTTAAGGATGCAATTCCAGAATTACATATAGTATCACCTATTACAGTAGGATCAGACATGTTTTGAATAGTGGCATCAACCGGAACCATGTCGCTTATACATCCATTTTCTGATGCTTGCACGTAATATGTCGTTGTTTGAGAAATAATAGGTGTAGCGTAGGTACTACCAGTTCCTAAGAAATTCCCATTTGAATCCATCCATGTTAGATTTCCTATTCCCGAAGCTGATAAAATTGCACTTCCTGAATTACACACCAAATCACCGGAAGCAACTGGGTCTGACATGTTTTGAATAGTGGCTTCAACTGGAACCATGTCGCTTATGCATCCATTTTCTGATGCTTGCACATAATATGTCGTTGTTTGGGAAATAATAGGTGTAGAGAATGTGCTGCCATTTCCTAAAACAGTTCCATTTGCATCCATCCATGTTAGATTTCCGATTCCCGTAGCAGACAAACTTGCACTTCCTGAATTACAAACGATGTCACCTGAAACAACGGGGTCATCAATATTCGGAGCCATACTAACGACTACTGGCACTTGACTACTTGTACAAGTTCCATTTTCTGTTAAAACCTCCCAATCATAGAAATAATAGTAATAAGAGGAACTAGATGTTGCTCCTACAATCGATAATACATCTTCTAATATATATGGGAATGTAGCAGAATAATTATTTCTATACAAACCTCCAGAGGGAAGACTTGTTGCTACGAGTTCATAGTCATAGCCCGAAGGGACAGGAAAGTTCAGTTGAATTCGACTCGAACCAGCGGGAACAGTTACAGTTGTAGATTCTAAAACAGTACCATCACTTTCATGTAGCTCAACTGTAAGATCTCCTCCGTTGAGGGCGTAAATCAGTGTGCTTTCAAGAGTGAATCCCACATAAGCATGAAATATATTACCCTGAGTAGATGTTAAATAGCCACCGCCACCAATTCCATTTGTATGGGGTTCAGCATAAAGCGTATTTGTGTAATAATCTGTGTTATTGGCATAATATGTTGTATTGTTATTTAAAATGCCCGTAGTGTAATTATTGCCAGTAAAAATCAAGGTTCCGTTGTCATCAAACCATTCGACTTCACCTGAGGACGTGGCTTCTAATGTTACAGAATTTCCTGGACAGATTTCAGCATCCGTAACTCCAGGTGGAGAAGGAGTTACACTATTCACTTCATATGGCAGAGAAGTTGCCGTTCCACAATAATTCGTCACTGTACATTCGTAAGACCCAGCTTGACCTACTGTTATGCTTTGGGTAGTTTCTCCAGTGCTCCAAAGATAATCGGTTCCTGCAGATGCTGTAAGTTCAATCGATTGCCCTAAGCACAAATTATTAGATTCATTTGAGCTTATTGTGGGAAGGGCTCCAGAGTTTAGAGGCAACTGCATGGTTAAGGTTACAGGCACGGCCGTGTAGTTATTGTCTTCGTATTCTTCTTGGAAATAATTATTTTTATCAACCTCCATAACGATATAATAATCTCCGTTGCATGTATTTGGTGGTATATTAATCCACATGCCATCAAGCCATTTTCCATACACATCGGTCCATCCTGAAGAAATTCCTTGTTCGACAACAGAACAGTTATAGTTCCCTCCTCCAAGATTCCAATTGGAAAAATCAGCATTGGTCATTACGCTACCACCATTGTATACTGTATTAACATCTCTACAATGTCCGTAGTAGGTGCTTCCTGTGCTGCTGCCGCATTGTCCGTAATCCATTAAACAAAACCCTATTTTAGCACCATCTCCGACAATAGGCCAATTTAAAGGATGAGGGTCAGCCGTAGGAATACGTAAGGTCATTACGGCCCAATCATCCACATGATTATGCCCATGACTCTCGTGATAGGTCATGCTTCCAGTCCAAGTATCTTGATAAGACATATTGTTTCCATCTTTAATATATATTCGTTGAAGGAGCATTTGTTTTGGGTTTTCAACACCGTTGGGGCAGGTAAATGATCCACTAGAGGAAGCTCCATAAATGGTATCATTCCCACAAATAAAGGCACGGTTTCCATTTGCATCTTGACCTCTAACCGTAAAAGAACCGTGTCCAATATTTGGCGTAGACCCTGTGACTCGAAGCCTGCCGTCATCAGGCCCTTGGTTATTATAGTTCTGTCCCGCACCAGTTTGGGGGTATTCTGTCCATCCATTATCGGCAATTCCTTGCCAGGATGCAGTAATGTCTGGCAATAAAAGACAATTATTTGTGCCATCAATACATTCACATGATGTTGCTATAGTTGTTGTGCATTGAGAATAGGTGAGACCGCTAAAAATAAGCGATGCACAAAGTGTAAGAATAAATTTCATAGTAAATTTAGGTTTGTCCTAAAATTACGGAAAACCAATCAGTCTTCATAATTTTATATCGTTAGATTCTAACGCGAAGGAAAAAATAATTTAATTTTGAAAGTATGAAGGGATCGAAGCTATATAGCATATTTAAATTTAGGTGCCCGAAATGTCAAGAGGGTAAATTTTTCGAATCTCATTTTTATGATTTGAAAAAGCTTGGTCATGTTTTAGAAGAATGTCCTTCATGTAAAACCAGTTATGTTCCAGAACCCGGTTTCTATTTCGGTGCAATGTATGTATCATATGCACTTGGAGTTGCACTATTTGTTTCTATATGGGCCAGTGCCAATTGGTTTTTTGAAAAGGTTTCCGCCGGATTACAGATTTCATTAATTACTGGATCGATATTTATTTTCGGCCCTTTCATTTACGCATTGTCTAAAATCATTTGGGCAAATATGTTTATTCATTTTGATAAAAATAACCCTAAATGATTATCTTGTCATTTCATTCTCTTTTTCAAAAAACACGAACAGTTACTAACTTTCACGAAATGATAAATTACACCAATTACAAAGTAAAGCCTATGAACTTAATACCTATTATCATATTTAGTTTTTTTACGATTTTAACATATGCTCAAGAGACAATCATAGACGTCAATCCAGATGAAGTTATTGTTTCTTCTTCGACTCCCTATTCGATTGATTTCGCGGATGATGGATCGGTTGAATTTGTTTTTCGTGTTCAGGAAATGAGTGGTGATACCCTATTGGGTGGGCAGCCCTCAACTTATGATGGCGCAAGTTCAATTGTCGAATGTTTTAATGGACAACCCGTGGGAGAAACAGCCAATGGTGTTTTCACGTTATCGAATTTTTCCGGAGGAGGAACCGTTTCGTCGTCAAGTGAATTTGGAACAGATGCAAGTTACCCTCTTGGAATTAATCTTTTAATTGATGCAGGTATCGGGATTTTCCCCTACGTATATGGTAGCTTTTTGGGTATGAATAATCAGATTTTAGGAGTGCGTTTCACTTCGGGTACAGATACCCATTACGGCTGGATTGAATTATCTGTCAGTTCAGGAGCTGATACCATAACTGTTCATTCTTACGGATACGATGAAACACCAGGGCAAATGATTGATGTAGGTGGGGTAGGAGCCGTTTCTAGCTTTGAAAATGATGAGGTTAGAATATGGAGTTTATCGGAAAGTTTACATATTTCGGTCACCGAAAAATATTTAGGAAAAGAATTTAAAGTCATTTCCTTATCTGGGAATGTAGTTTATTCTGGAAAGATTCAGGAGTTGAATACACAAATTAAGACTTTTAATTTTCCTCAAGGAGTATACCATGTATTGATTGATAGCGAAACTTCATCGGTATATAGAAAGGTATATAATCATTAGATTAACTCATATATTATTTTTGATGTTTTCTTGTCTTTGGTTGTCATAAAATCTGACATATAGACATAATTCAGGTCCTTCTTTTGCTTTTTTGTCATAATTAGAGGTCCTATTTTGCTGTGGCATATTAATTGACATTGATTTGAAAAAATTAATATCATGGGAAAAATAATAGGAATTGACTTAGGAACGACAAATTCATGCGTTTCGGTCATGGAAGGAAACGAACCAGTCGTTATAGCAAATTCAGAAGGAAAGAGAACAACACCTTCAGTAGTAGCTTTTGTTGAGGGTGGCGAGCGAAAAGTAGGTGACCCTGCGAAAAGACAAGCCATTACCAACCCGACCAAAACGATATATTCTATCAAACGATTTATGGGTTCGAGTTTTGATGACTGTAAAAAGGAAATCAAAAGAATGCCTTATGAAGTAATAAAGGGAGACAACAACACTCCTCGAGTAAAAATAGATGACAGAAAATATTCTCCACAAGAAATTTCAGCAATGATTCTTCAAAAAATGAAGAAAACTGCGGAAGATTATTTAGGTCAGGAAGTGAGTGAGGCAGTAGTAACTGTTCCAGCATATTTTAACGATTCACAAAGACAAGCTACAAAAGAAGCGGGTGAAGTTGCAGGATTGACGATTAAAAGAATTATCAACGAACCAACAGCCGCGGCTTTAGCTTATGGTTTGGACAAAAAAGGGGTTGATCAAAAAATAGTTGTATTCGATTTTGGAGGAGGAACACATGATGTTTCTATTTTAGAACTAGGAGATGGCGTTTTTGAGGTGTTGTCTACTGATGGAGATACTCATTTGGGTGGAGATGATGTAGATGAGACAATCATTGAATGGTTGGTGCAAGAGTTTAAAAACGATGAAGGTTTAGATTTAAGAGAAGATCCGATGGCTTTACAACGTTTAAAAGAAGCGGCTGAAAAAGCGAAAATTGAATTGTCTTCAACGACTTCAACCGAAATCAATCTTCCGTACATCATGCCAGTGAATGGTATTCCCAAGCACTTGGTAAGAACACTACAGAGAGCTAAATTTGAGCAATTAATTTCAGATATCGTTGAGAAAACAATTGCACCATGTAGATCTGCATTAAAAAATGCAGGACTTTCAGCGGGTGATATTGATGAGGTGATAATCGTTGGTGGTTCGACAAGAATACCGGTTATTCAGGATGCTGTTAAAAATTTCTTTGGAAAAGCACCATCAAAAGGTGTAAATCCTGACGAGGTTGTGGCTATTGGTGCAGCTATACAAGGTGGGGTTTTAACGGGCGAAGTAAAAGATGTTCTTTTATTAGACGTAACACCACTTGCATTGGGTATTGAGACCATGGGCGGAGTATTCACGAAGCTTATCGATGCAAATACAACGATTCCTGCCAAAAAATCAGAAGTATTTTCTACTGCGGCCGACAATCAGCCTTCAGTTGATATTCATGTCTTGCAAGGAGAAAGATCTATGGCAAGTGACAATAAAACTTTAGGCCGTTTTCAATTAACTGATATTCCAGCAGCACGAAGAGGTGAGCCACAAATTGAAGTGACTTTCGATATCGATGCAAACGGAATCATCAATATTTCGGCAAAAGATAAAGGAACAGGAAAAGAGCAGTCGATTAAGGTTGAGGCTTCTTCAGGGTTATCTGATGCAGAAATCGAAAAGATGAAAGCAGAAGCCGAGGCAAATGCGGAAGCGGATAAGAAAAAGAAAGAAGAGGTTGAGGTTGTCAATAAAGCGGATTCTACGATTTTTCAAACTGAAAGACAGTTGAAAGAATATGGAGATAAAATACCTGCGGACAAAAAACAACCTATTGAAGATGCTTTAGCCGAATTGAAAAAAGAATTTGAGGCAAAAAACATCGAAAACTTAGAACCTGCAATGGAAAAACTAAATAATGTATTCCAAGCGGCATCTCAAGAGATGTACAATGCTGCGAATGCTGAAGGTGCGAATCCAGCAGGTGATGCCGGAGCTCAAGAGGGAGGCGCTTCTGAAAACCCACAAGATGAGGTGACAGACGTTGACTTTGAAGAGGTTAGTGATAAGAAGTAATTTGTACACTTAATATAATAGTTTATTCAAGGCGCCCAGTTGGGCGCCTTTTTTTTATTCTTTAAATCGCACTCTCGGATTAATCTTTAATTGATTGAACTTTTAATTCGTGTTTATCTTAACCTTTGCCGTTATCGGTTTATTCGTGTTTTTATATATTAGGGGTATGAAATATTTAATAGGAATAATGCTAATAGGTTTATTGGCAAGTTGTGAAGGCGAAACAAATAATGGATTAAGTGATCGAGACAAAAAATGGATTGAGAATAGAATTATTGAAATATATGATTCAATTACAAACAATACAAGCAGTTCTATTGAGGCCGACCCTTCCAGAATACCCAATAACCTCTGGGAAAGAAGAAAAATAAATATCCCGAATAACTACAATATAGGAGGCTTAAAAGAGTATAAATATTATCAAAAAGATAATAAGTCAGCCGATGAGAATGATGGATTTGGATCCAACATTAGCTCATTTTATCCTATTGGATGGTCAATAGATGGTGAATTGTTTGCTTATAAGTATCACTGGTCCGGAAGTATGAGCTCAAAACACTCGATTATTATATTTGATGCCATTAATGATAAAAACGTTGATGAGTTAACTTTGTATGAAACTACACCTGGCGATGAGGAGACCACATATTACAATCCAGGAGATAAAAAGGTAGATGACTTTTTGAAAAAATATAATATTGCGAAGCACTTTGATTATTCAAGAGGAAAAATATTAAATAGTAGAATATTGGACAAAAAAATCAGCTTTGATGTCCAAGCAGAAGATCAGTTGTTTGAATATATGGAATACAATTCCGGAAAAATAGAGCTATTCGCTAATGTTCTTCATCCATCAAATAAAAGAAAGAAGATAACCACCATACAATCAGAAGGTAATTTGTACAGTTTTTCTATAGACGGAGTGATTAAGTCTCCTATTGAGAACAGAGTAATTGTTCTTTCGGTGATGGAAGAAGTTGGTTATGAAGGAGAAAATGATACCGGCATTCTACTTTTTGGCTGCAACTTGGACGAAGAACACTTTTAAATCATTCTTTTAGACTCTTTGTGTTCAATCTTGACCTGTAAGTAGTAAGTCCTTTTTCAAGCCAATTTTGAAACTTTTGAGGTGTTTTATGCCGGTCGTAATCTGCGGATTCAGAAGAGAGATCTTCTCCGTCTGGATTCAACATACGGTAATACGGCTGGTAATTGGCCTTATACCTAGATACTTGAAGATTACTCCATTTCTGTCCATAAGTGGTAAGTTTTGATATTCTTCCCTTGTCATCTGAAATCATTTTTTGTTCATCAATTGGCAATTCCGTTCTGTCATCTACAAAAAGTGAAATAATCACAAGGTCGTCCTTTAGGATGTCAATTACTCCCTCTGTTCCCCAAACAAAAGATTCCATTTTACGACTATTTACGCAGGCATGCCCATTAAAGTCTAATAAAACTGGTTTCTGTTTTATTTTTGCATATGCAAGACCTTTATTGTAATCATCAAATACGCGTAGGTTGTGTGCGCCCATCATGTGTGAATAAGACATTATGCTGTAGGGTTCTGTATTTGATACTCTACCTTTCTCATCCCATGATTTTTCAGTAGAAATAATACCATCCTTGAAGTTTACTTCATATCTTAACTGCCCATTTTTATACCACTGACGATACATACCATTTCGCTTTCCGTCTTTATAATGGCTTATTTCAATAACCTTTCCATCGTAACAGTTGTAGACAAATCCCAAATAATCTTTTGAAACTCCCTTAAATGCGATTTCATTATAATTTAACCCTTTAATGTCATTACAATTGGGTTGTTTAGCGGTTTCTGTTTTTCTAACTTTCTTTGGGACTTCTGTTTCATCAACTGATGCATCATTCCCACAAGAAACCAACATTCCCATCAATAAAAACACTAATAAATACTTCATAGCTTAATTTTCCACCAAGTTAATAAATTCAACAACCTTAATCTCAAGGTTTATCTTTCGTTAATTAAACAACCGATTCATATTTTGATGTGAGGACTTAAAAGAGCAATATTCTCTTCTTTAAAAAAATCGTGTCCACATTCGATTACAATGAGCGCATCTTGCTGGCTAATTTTTTTCAAAAATAATTCCGCTTGACGGGTTCGAATGACCTGATCGTATTTGCCCATAATAATAACAAACCTCCAGTCACTTCTTGCAATCACCTTTTTAAGCTCATCATTATTGGGTCTAATGTTCCTAAAACCCCGCCATGTAATCGATGCCCGTTGAAAAGACTCCTTATTTGAAGCAAATTTCTGTATAAAGGCAAATACCTTTGGTCGAACGAGTCCCAATCGCTTCGCAATACCGGCGGCCTTAATAAATCTTTGAGGGTCTTCTTCCCACGATTTAAATAACTTTCGCGTCCACCTGTTTCGAGAAGCCCTGTTATAAAAACTGTTGTTGTCCATGGCATCGGGCGAGATCAAATGTACCGATTGAATTTTTTGTTCCTGGATTGGTATCAACGACAAAACGAATCGTCCTCCTTGGGAAAATGCAACAAAATGAAATTTCTTTATGGCTTCTGCTTCAATAATTTTTTCGAACAACTGATTAAATTCAAGTATCGACAATGGATTCTTTTCAATTCGATTGCTAGGAAAATAAGACTGACCGTGATGTGGCAGTACAATTAGAATAAGCTTCCTATCACTCTTTCCAAGAAAATGAAAATCAGAAACGGATCTGCCATGACCGTGTAAACAAATGATTTTTTCTGCTCCAGCACCATAGGTGTGATATTCTAATTTGAGGTCGTTAAGCCTAACGATTGATGATTCCATTAGATACTAAATTAGGACTTCATTGTCATTTTATGGTCATCTGAAATACATTAATTAACAGTGTATTTTCATTTTGTTCAAAAACTATTGTGATTCTTCTATGTAAGGTATCTGATTTAGATTAAATTTGCATTCGATTTATTATGTGTACACACGTTTGTTAAATTGAGACCCTATGCCTAAAGATTCTTCTTTAAAATCTATTTTAATTATTGGAAGTGGACCTATTGTAATTGGTCAAGCCTGCGAGTTTGATTATTCTGGTTCACAAGCTTCAAGATCCCTTCGTGAAGAAGGTATTGAGGTAACACTGATCAATTCAAACCCGGCCACTATTATGACCGATAAGGTTGTTGCAGATAATGTGTATCTAAAACCTTTAGAACCAGAATGTATTCGTGAAATATTGGAGAGACATAAAATTGATGCAGTATTGCCTACAATGGGAGGGCAAACCGCATTAAATCTTTGTATCAAGTGTGATGAAATGGGGATATGGGAAGACCATAATGTCAAAATCATTGGAGTGAATATCGATGCAATCGAGATCACCGAAAATAGAGAAGCATTTCGTGACTTAATGACTGAAATTGGCATCCCAATGGCTCCTCAAAAAACAGCAAAATCATTTCTTGGAGGGAAAGAAATTGCGCAAGAATTTGGATTTCCATTATGCATAAGACCATCATACACATTAGGAGGTTCAGGTGCTTCTATTCTTCATGATCCTGAACAATTTGATAATCTTTTAGAGAGAGGGCTTCAGTTGTCGCCAATACATGAGGTGATGATTGATAAAGCTTTACTTGGATGGAAAGAATATGAATTAGAGCTATTGAGAGATTCTAATGATAACGTTGTTATTATTTGTTCTATAGAAAATTTTGACCCAATGGGAATCCATACTGGCGATTCCATTACTGTTGCTCCGGCAATGACTCTTTCGGATACAACATTTCAAAAGATGCGCGACATGGCAATCCACATGATGCGCTCTATTGGTGAATTTGCCGGAGGGTGTAATGTTCAATTTGCGGTTTCACCAGATGAAAAAGAGGATATTATTGCTATTGAAATTAATCCAAGAGTAAGTCGATCCTCGGCTTTGGCCTCAAAAGCTACTGGATATCCAATTGCCAAAATCGCATCAAAACTCGCTATAGGTTATCACCTTGATGAATTGGAGAATCAAATTACAAAAACAACATCTGCTTTATTTGAACCAACGCTGGATTATGTAATAGTTAAGATTCCTCGTTGGAATTTCAATAAGTTTCCTGGTACCAATCGCAAATTGGGACTTCAAATGAAATCTGTTGGTGAAGTGATGGGGATTGGGCGTTCATTTCAGGAAGCCTTGCAAAAAGCATGTCAATCACTAGAGATCAACAGGAATGGCTTGGGTGCTGATGGAAGAGAACTAACCAATCAGGATGCCATCTTGAAATCTTTAGAAAATCCTAGTTGGAATAGATTATTCCACATATATGATGCCATTAAACTTGGTATTCCATTCAAAACCATTGTTGAGAAAACAAAAATTGACATTTGGTTTTTAAAACAAATAGAGGATTTACTCAATTTAGAAAAGCAAATTGAGAAACTACATATTGGTAATATTTCAAAGGACTTATTGTTTGAGGCGAAGCAAAAAGGATATGCTGATCGTCAGATTGCACATCTGTTGAGGTGTCTTGAATCCGAGGTGTATAAGAAAAGAAATGACTTAGGAATTAACCGTGTATACAAGTTGGTAGATACTTGTGCTGCTGAATTCGAAGCGCAAACACCATATTATTACTCGACTTTTGAGTTTGAAAATGAGAGTGTTGTAAGTGACAGGAAGAAAGTTGTTGTTTTGGGATCGGGCCCAAATAGGATTGGACAGGGAATTGAATTTGATTATTCTTGTGTTCACGGGGTACTTGCCGCGAAGGAATGTGGTTATGAAACCGTTATGATAAATTGTAATCCAGAAACGGTTTCAACAGACTTTGATACTGCTGATAAGCTTTATTTTGAACCGGTGTTTTGGGAACATATTTTTGATATTATTCAACATGAAAAGCCAGAAGGTGTTATTGTTCAGCTTGGCGGTCAGACGGCTCTTAAGCTGGCTGAGAAGTTGGAAAGATATGGTGTGAAAATTTTAGGTACAAGCTTTGATGCACTTGATTTGGCAGAGGACAGGGGGCGTTTTTCTAAACTTTTGGAGTCTAATGATATTCCATTCCCGAAATATGGTGTAGTTGAGAGTGCAGAGCAAGCTTTGGAACTTGCTGATGACTTAGGATTCCCCTTATTAGTTCGTCCATCCTATGTTCTAGGAGGTCAAAAAATGAAAATTGTGATCAATAATGAGGAGCTTGAGCATCATGTAGTTGATATCATTAATGAAATGGGCAACAATCAAATTCTATTGGATCATTTTCTGGGAGGGGCGATTGAGGCAGAGGCTGATGCCATATGTGATGGAGAAGATGTTTATATTATTGGAATCATGCAGCATATTGAGCCAGCTGGAATTCATTCAGGTGATTCATATGCCGTGCTTCCACCATATAATTTAGGCGACTTTGTGATGACTCAAATAGAGGACATTACTAAAAAGATAGCGGTCGAATTAAAGACTGTAGGTCTAATTAATATTCAGTTTGCTATTAAAGATGATAAGGTATACGTGATTGAGGCAAATCCACGTGCCTCACGAACAGTGCCTTTTATTGCCAAGGCCTATGATGAACCTTATGTCAATTACGCAGCTAAAGTAATGTTGGGTGAGAAAAAAGTGAAAGATTTTAATTTTGCTCCAAGAAAAAAAGGGTATGCCATTAAAATCCCAGTTTTTTCTTATGAGAAATTCCCTGATGTCAAAAAGGAATTAGGTCCAGAAATGAAGTCTACTGGAGAAGCCATTCGATTTATTGATAATCTTAAAGATCCTTTTTTTACAAAGGTTTATTCTGAAAGAAATATGCATTTATCTCGCTAATTTGACTTATCGAATATAGCATGAGTCGTTTTTCTATATTTGTATAATGCGTAGTGTTCAAGAGATAATGAAACCAGTTAAGATCGAATTGAATCAATTTGAATCTCATTTCGAAGATGCTTTAAAGTCAAATGTTCCTCTTTTAGATAAGGTTACTCATTATATTGTTAAAAGAAAAGGAAAACAGATGAGGCCTCTTTTCGTTTTCCTCAGTGCTAAAATGCTTGGTGAAATAAACGAAAAAACATACAGCGCAGCTTCATTGGTAGAACTTTTACATACGGCTACTCTTGTTCATGATGACGTCGTTGATGACGCAAATGAACGAAGAGGTTTCTTTTCCGTTAATGCTTTATGGAAAAACAAAATCGCCGTACTTGTTGGTGATTACATGCTTTCCAAGATATTATTGCTGTCATTAGAAAGAGACAACACAGATCTTTTAGGCGTTGTTGCACGTTCCGTAAAGGAAATGAGTGAAGGAGAATTGCTACAGATAGAGAAATCAAGAACTCTTGATATCACGGAAAAGGAGTACTTCGACGTCATTCGAAAAAAAACAGCATCATTGATTTCTACTTGTTGTGAGGCTGCTGCGATTAGTGTTAATGCGGATAAAGAAAGGGTGAACATGAAAAAATTTGGAGAAAAAGTAGGACTTGCCTTTCAGATAAAAGATGATATTTTTGATTATGGTGCTCCAAATAATATTGGTAAGCCAACAGGGATTGATATTAGAGAGCAAAAATTGACCTTGCCTCTTATTTATGTGCTTCGTAATTCAACTCCAAAGATTCAAAAAGAATTAAAAAGAATAGTTAAGAATCGTAATGAAGAATCGAAAATGATCAAACGTGCTACTGATATAGTTATAGAGCATGGTGGAATCGATTACGCTTTTAAACGAATGAATGAATTGGCAGAAGAGGCGAAGCAACTGTTGAAATATTATCCTGAGAGTGATGCCAAAAGCGCTCTAATTGAATTGGTTGATTATACAATAAATAGAGAGAAATAAATGAAAAATCCTTTGATTTATATTATCTTCATATCAGTGCTTTTCGGCTGCGGAGACGATGGATCCATAAATGTTGAAGATGATGATGTGTCTAATGAACCAGATGATAAAAAGAGTTTGCCAATTGACCTAAATGCAAATACGAAAAATGATATTTTTAAAGGGAGGAATCTAAAAGATACTGTAGACTTCAAATGCCAAGAATGGTATCCAGGAAGAAAGCAGATAAAGATTGAAGGTGGATTAGACAGGGAAAATAGAAGACATGGTACTTGGTATTTCTATAATGAGAAAGGTCGCGAGATGTCTATGACAACCTATACGAATGGTCGTAAACAAGGGTTTTCAATTGTAAAGCACCCTAATGGTACAATACATTACAGCGGAGAATATAATAATGATGAGAAAGTGGGGCTTTGGAAATTTTACAATGAAAAAGGGGAAATGGTAAATGAGGTTAACTATTAATAATGAATGAGTAAAATTCCTCCACATATTGTTGATCAGATTATGCAAACCGCAATCATTGAGGAGGTTATTGGTGAATTTGTTCAGCTTAAAAGAGCGGGTTCAAACTTGAAAGGATTAAGTCCATTTACAGACGAAAAAACGCCATCTTTTGTTGTTTCTCCTGCAAAACAAATTTTCAAGTGCTTTTCTACAGGGACTGGAGGTACAGTGGTTACCTTTTTAATGGAAAAAGAACACTTTTCTTATCCTGAGGCGCTGCGTTGGTTGGCTGATAAATATGGTATAGATATACCAGAAGCCAGAAAACAGACGAAAGAAGAGTTGGAGAGTATCTCTGAGAAAGAGAGTCTTTTTGTGATCAATGACTTTGCAAATCAATATTTCCAGAATAACATGCATTTACGGGATGAGGGAAAGTCAATTGGCTTGAGTTATTTTGTGGAGCGTGGTTACAGTGCGGAAACCATAGAAAAATTTCAGCTGGGGTATTGTATTGATAAAAGTGATGATTTTTCCAATTCTGCCATAAAAAAGGGGTATAAGCGCGAATACCTTTCTAAAGTCGGTTTAATTAAAGCAAAGGATGACCGTATCTTTGATTTTTACAGAGGCCGTGTTATTTTTCCAATTCATAGCATATCTGGCAGGGTATTGGGTTTTGGTGGTAGAACATTGAAAAGTGATAAAAAGGTTGCCAAATATTACAATTCGCCAGAGAGTCCCATCTACAATAAAAGCGAAATTTTATACGGTCTTTATTTCTCAAAGGGAGAGATTATAAAAAGGGATGAGTGTTTTTTATGTGAGGGATATACGGATGTTATTTCTTTATATCAGTCAGGCATACAAAATGTCGTGTCCTCATCAGGTACATCCTTAACCAAGGAGCAGGTTAGACTTGTCAAAAGATATACTCAAAACTTAACCATTTTGTATGATGGCGATGCCGCTGGAATTAAAGCATCTTTCCGAGGCATTGATATTATTTTAGAGGAAGGGTTAAATGTTAAGGTTGTAATGTTTCCTGATGGTGAAGATCCCGATTCTTTTGCTAAAAAGAGCTCACTTGATGAATTGACTCATATGATTGAGGAAAATAAACAAGACTTTATAACCTTCAAGGCTTCAGTTTTAATGGATGGTATTGACAATGACCCCATAAAGAAGTCGAAGTTAATCAGAGATGTCTTGGCATCCGTATCGCTTATTCCTGATCAAATCACGCGCAGTGTCTATGTCCAGGAAATTGCGAAAAAATTTGATATTGAAGAACGAACTATTGCGAATGAGTTATTGAAATTGTTACGTTCAAAGGCTTCTAAATCGAATAATCATGCACCTTATGTCGAACAGCCTATAAAGTTAGACCCTATTCATAAGAGTTCTGATGACCATGTTCATTCAGGTAAAAATGACCAATATGAATTAGATCTGATTCGTTATATGGTTCTATTTGGTACTAAAGAGATATTAATTTCCGGTCAAGATGATGAAGAGGATCGATCTTGCTGTGTCATCGAACTCATTTGTGAAGAGCTTTCTAAAGATGATTTATCCTTTGACAATGATCAGTATCGATTAATTTATAATCTCTTCGAAAAAGGCTTGGAAGAAAATGTTTTGCTCACGGCTTCTTATTTTAAGAAATTAGAGAATCAAAAAATAGTATCTTTTGTATCTAATATAGAAAGTAATGAAATAGAGCTCAGCCATAATTGGATACAGAAATACAATATTTATACAAAGTCAGAAGGGGATAATATTTATAAATCAGTAATGAATTCGATTTATAATTTTAAATACCACAAGGTAGATGAACTTTTGTTAAAGATTAAAAAAGAAATTCAAGAGTCATCAAGTGGTAATGAGGAATTATTAAGTTTGCTTGGGGAGCAAATGAGTTATGAACGTATAAAGAAAATGTTATCCGATAAACTGGGTAGAATAATATTAAAATAATGAGTGAATCTCTGTTTAGTTTAGGACCATTTGATTTGAATATTTGGAATATATTGTTTCTGATTGTTCTCTACTATTGCGCATATAGGGGAAGAAGAATCGCTTTAGGAATCCTTAATAAATATGTTCGTAAGACAGAAATACGAATACAAGGAAAGAAGCTGGCATGGATAAAGCTACTAAGCCAAAGTATATATTTATTGGCGTTTTATATTGCAATATTAAGTCTACGTGTAAATAACCCAAGTGTTGATTTTGATGATTTATTGAATTATCCAATCATCAAATTGTCAAAAATTAAAATTGCATTTTATCATATCATTGTTATTATTACAGTTCTTTTTTTGGCAAGATTGGCTGTGTTTTTTAGTAGATTATATATTGCGAGAAAATTAAAAGACAATCCAAAGTACAGCGAAGGAAATCAATATATTTATACGCAACTGGCGAAATATGTGATATATATATTTTCCATTTTATTTTGTTTTCAAGCACTAGATATCCCATTATCTAATCTTTTATTTGGTTCAGCTGCGGTTCTAGTTGGTATTGGTCTTGGTTTACAAGATGCATTTAAAGATTTGATCGCTGGCTTTATTCTTTTATTGGAGGGAAATCTAAAGGTAGGAGATATCATCAAGATTTCTTCTTCTGAAAAAGACATCGATCTAGTCGCCAAGATCAAGAAGATAAATATACGGACGACACAAATCCAAACTTGGGAGGGAAATGTCCTTGTGATGCCAAATTCCATTTTAACAAGAGATCAGGTTGAAAACTGGAGTCATAGTTCTCGTTTGACTAGGTTTAAAATTGTCGTTAGTGTTGCCTATGGTGTGGATACTGACCTCGTAAAGAAACTGCTTGAAACCGCTGCATTGTCTCATCCAAAAGTCAAAAGAACACAACAAATATTGGTTCGTTTATCGGACTTTGGAGAAAATGGTTTGAACCTGGAACTTATATTCTGGGCCGATCAGCATTGGGATATACAAACTTATAAATCTGAGATTCGTTTTGAAATAGATCGATTATTTAGAGCGAATAATATTCGAATACCCTTTCCGCAACGAACAGTTCACCTACCAAAAGACAAGTGATTAAAGGCAGGTTTTATATCTTTTTATGGTATCCTCAATGCCATAATATAAGGCATCAGATATAAGTGCATGCCCAATAGATACCTCGGCAAGTGGTTTTACATTTTTCTTGAAATATTCTAAATTATCCAGATTCAAATCATGGCCTGCATTTACCAATAAACCGGACTGACCAGCAAGTAAGGCGGCTTTAGAATAATTATGAACTGCTGATTTAGGATTTTTAGTGAACTCAGAAGCAAAGGGTCCAGTGTATAGTTCAATTCGATCTGTTCCAGTTTTCACCGCATCAACAATACTTTTTTCATCTGCATTGACAAATATTGAAACCCGCGTTCCAACGTTATGTAATTTTTCTATAATGGCTTTAAGTCTATCCATCTCTTTTTCTACGTTCCACCCATTGTCTGATGTAAGTACATTTGGAGGATCCGGAACCAAGGTGGCTTGATGAGGTTTGATTTCTTTAATGATTTTCATATACCGTTCATCTGGATATCCTTCTATATTAAATTCTGTATTAATATGTTCAGAAATGCTGTATACATCTTTTAAAGTAATATGTCTTTCATCAGGTCGAGGATGCACGGTTATACCGTCTGCCCCATATCGCTGGCAGTCTATCGCAAATTGAGTAACATCAGGCAAGTTGCCACCTCTGGCATTTCTTATTGTAGCAATTTTATTAATATTTACACTTAGATGAATCATGGTACAAATTTTGGAGTGATAAAATTACAAACTCTGAAATGATTTTACTACTTTGGAACCCTTATGATTGCGATTGATTTAATTACATATGAAATACCTCCTCTTGTACATACGGATACAGGTGAAAAAGCCATGTCATGGATGGATGAATTTAAGGTTTCTCATCTTCCAGTTTTAAAGAATGGTAATTTTGTGGGTTTGGTTTCTGAGACACATATTTTAGATAAGATGAGCTTCTCAGAAAATCTTGATGTATTGTTTCAGCATCTTCCAAGACCTTTTGTTTTTGCAAATGCTCATTTATTTGAAATTCTCTCTAAAATATCTGAATATAAAATCAGTGTCATACCTATTTTGGATGAAAATGAACAATACTTGGGATGTACTAGTATTTTTCAGCTAATGACCTCGATTGCAGATACGTCTAGCATAAAAGAGAAGGGTGGGATTTTAGTTTTGGAAGTAAATCAACTTGATTATTCCATGGCACAGATAGGTCAAATTGTTGAGAGCAATGATGCAAAGATATTGAGCTCAACAATTCTTTCGGCTGCATCATCTACAAAGCTTGACATTACCCTTAAAATCAATCAAGATGATTTAACAAGTATCATACGTACCTTTGAACGATATGATTATGTAGTGAAAGCCGCTTTTCAGAAAGGTGGAGGAGCAGAGGATCTCAAATGGCGCTATGATGTACTTATGAACTATTTGAATTTTTAAACATGCAGATTGCTATTTACGGTAGGAAAATCTCTAAACAAAATTTAAAAAACTTTTATAATGTTTTTGAGATGATTCAATCTTTTGGTTGGAATTTGATTATTGAAGAAGATTTGGCAAATTCTATTAATCAAAAAAAAGCAATTGATTTTCCATATAAAACCTTTAACTCAGATAAGGATTTAAAAAGTGGCATAGACTTGGTCATCAGCATGGGAGGCGATGGGACTTTTCTGAAGTGTGTCAGCTACATAAAAAATTCAGACGTTCCTATAATGGGAATTAATCTTGGACGTTTAGGGTTTTTAGCGAATGTATCGTTGGATCAAATTTCATCGGCTTTACATGACATTAAGGCAAAAAAATATGTTTTTCAAAAAAGATCTTTATTAAAAGTCGTGGTGGAGGGAACTTTGAATGGAGAATATTTTGCCATGAATGAATTGACAATCCACAAAAAAGATACAACCTCAATGGTTGCCGTTAATGTGTCCTTAGATGATAATTTTCTAAATACATATTGGTCAGATGGATTAATCGTTTCAACACCAACCGGATCGACAGCGTATAATTTAAGCTGTGGAGGGCCAATAATTACTCCAGGATGTCAGGTCCATATTATTACACCTATAGCGGCACACAATTTAAATGTCCGTCCTGTTGTTGTTCCAGATCATATGCCAATAAAACTGAGTGTTGAAGGAAGGAATCGTTCATACCTCATGAGTATTGATGGAAAATCAATAAGTATTAAACAAGGACAAGAAATCAAAATAATGAAAGCGGATTTCATGATAAATGTGATTAAATTTGAAAACAATAATTTTCTCGATACCATTAGAAATAAAATGTTGTGGGGAAGTGATAAACGAAATTAAAATATAGAAAATGAAAAAAACAGTAACCCTCTTCTTGTTTAGTATACTTTATGTAAGTATTAATGCGCAGTCTCCCCTTAAAAATGAGATTGATAGTATCTCCTATTTAATTGGTCAAAGCATTGCGAAAAATGTTTTAGGTCAAATGAGTGATGCGAATAAGGATATGATTATGAAGGGTATGGGCGATGGATTATATAATAATCCATTGCTATGTTCAGATCCTAATAATGTAATATTGACTACTTATTTTCAAGAAAAGAATAGATTGAAAGCAGAGCAAGCCGAAACTGAAAATCAGCTCACAAAAATCGCTGGTGAAAAATGGCTAGAGCAAAATAAAAAAAATGAAGAGGTTCAAGTTACAGAATCGGGATTACAATACATCATTATAGAGAAAGGAAATGGTCCGAAGCCAAATGCCACCTCTAAAGTTAAAGTTCACTATCATGGAACTACTCCTTATGATGTTGTTTTTGATAGTTCAGTGGATCGTGGTGAGCCCATTACTTTTGGTTTAAATCAAGTAATTAAAGGTTGGACTGAAGGTGTTCAGCTTATGCCGGTTGGTTCTAAATTTAAGTTTTTCATTCCTCAAGAATTGGCATACGGTGCCAATCCACAACCTGGTAGTGCTATAAAGCCATATATGCCATTGGTGTTTGAGGTTGAACTCTTGGAAATTGTAACAGAATAAAAATTAAATCTAAATCTATATCAATGAAAAATTCATATTTAACCCTAGCATTTATTTTGTCTTCTTTTTTGGTTTTTGGTCAAAAACCAAAAATGGAAGATGGGGTTTACGCGCTTTTTATAACCAATAAAGGGAAGATATACTGCAAGCTCGAATACAAAAAAGCACCAATGACTGTTGGTAACTTTGTTGCCTTAGCTCAGGGAAAGTTTGTAAAAGATTCAATTAAAATTTCCAAACCTTACTACAATGGATTGAAATTTCATCGTGTTATTGCTGATTTCATGATTCAAGGAGGGTGTCCACTTGGAAATGGAACGGGTGATCCTGGTTATAAATTTCCGGATGAAATTGATAACTCGTTAACGCATAGTGGTCCTGGAATATTGTCCATGGCAAATTCGGGTCCTGCTACAAATGGAAGTCAATTTTTTATCACGCATAAGGCGACGCCTTGGTTGGATGGAAAGCATACTGTTTTTGGTCGTGTGATTCAAGGGCAGGATGTGGTTGATTCGATCCAGAAAGATGACGTCATCAAAAAACTTAAAATTATTAGAAAAGGTAAAAAGGCTAAGAAGTGGAATGCTGCTGAATCCTTCAATAGAATTTCTCGAAAAATCGAAGAGGAAAATGCCAATGCTAATGCAGAATTTGACAAAATTGATGCCATGTCAAAAGGGCAATACAGTCAGTATATGTTTCAAGAGGTTCTAAAGAATTATCCCAACGCTGAAATTTCAGAATCAGGATTGGTCTTTGTTGTTGAAAAGAAGGGTGAGGGGATGATACCGGTGCCAGGTTGTCCTGTTTCACTTCATTATACGGGTACATTTAGAAAAGATGGTGAAAAGTTTGATTCTTCATTAGATCGAAATGAGCCGTTTAACTTTACTTATAAGGTTCAGAAAATGATTCCAGGTTTTGAGGAAGGGATTTCAATGATAGGAAAGGGAGGGAAAATAAAAGTCTTTATTCCTTATTATCAAGCATATGGTAAGAAGGGGAGAGGTCCAATACCGGCATATTCGGATTTGGTTTTTGATATTGAATTACTCAATGTTGAAGAGGCTGATACAATGCCACCACCAGGTTCTTCAATTATTTCTGGTTCAAATACCAAGTCGAAAGCATCGGTTTACACAAAGTATTTTGACGATATTGCTCAAGGAAATAAATTGTTGTGCTTTTTTTCACCAACATGTGAGCATTGCATGGAAACAGGAAAACAAATAACGGCACTTTCTAAAAAATATCCAGGGTTAATGCCCGAAGTGAGAATCTTATTTATGGATGAGTCAGATAATGGTTCTAAAAAAGAGATAAAAGATTACTTCAATTTTATTGGAAAGGAATACAATTATAAAGTCTTGTCAATTGAAGATTTCGTACCCTTGTTTTGGGGAGAAAAAGACTTTCCAGGAGTAATGTATTTGTACGAAGGAAAAGAAAGGATTTTCTTTGATGGAAACGGAGAAAACGAGTTTAACGGAAATAAATTACTTCAAGAAATAAAACG
>CALKHF010000014.1 GCA_938092255.1 uncultured Flavobacteriales bacterium
ACCAATCATGATAATGAGCCCATGAAAAACATATTCAAAAAGCTTGGATATGTCTATTGCGGTCAGGTTTATTTTAGAGATAGCCCAAGAAGAGCATATGAGAAAGTAATAAAGAAATAATTGAACTACTCTTTCGAGAAAGAAAAGACTCTAGGACGTATACCAATAATTTCAATAAAGTAGCTGCCCTTTGAGAGCTTGGAAATGTCAATTTTATCTGAACCCATTCCCTCGCCAATCTGAGCTCCTGCCTGTGTCCATATTTTATAGTTTACCTTCTGCTCACTCGTTTTAATGAATAAAATATCACTGGCCGGATTCGGATAAATGGTGAAATCATTTTGTTCGGATACAACCATTCCTGCAGCTGCTTCAACTACATTGAAAGACCCAATCATATCGTATTGAATATGAGGCGTACAAACATATTCGTATAAACCAATCACAGCAGGTATGTATTGAAAAAAAGTATCAGTAGGTGATTGCCACATCACATCAAATTCAACAGCCCCTGCGGGTATGTTGCTTGAAGTTACCGTATGAACCATAGATGGATTATCCAATGGCAACCATTGAATCGTGTCTCCCAATTCTACTTCAAGTGAGGATGGTAAGAATTGCATGTAGCCATCCCACACTAATATTTCGTGAATGGTTGACTTCGCCCCAAAGGGAAGCAGAAGCAACATAAAGATGTAAAATGATTTTTTCATAGTCTTTAATTTTAAACCCTTAAGGTATTGATAAATAAGCGATTTACAGTTTTATTGATAATGTTATTAACTTAGAGAAATCTTTTTTTCATACATGATATTCAAAATAGCCTGCTTATTCATGTTTTCTATTGTTGTATCTTGTACAAAGGATAAAGTACAACCGAAAGAATATGAAACAGAAAATGTAATCATAATTGTTATGGATGGACCAAGATACTCTGAAACTTGGGGAGATTCAAGCCATCAATTTATTCCAAGAATGGCCAATGATCTTGCACCGATAGGGTGTATTTATACCGATTTTTATAGCCAGGGCGAGACGTTTACTATTCCAGGCCATACAGCAATTTCAACAGGGTTTTATCAATACATTGATAATGGTGGTCTAGAGCTTCCACAACGCCCATCCATTTTTCAATTATGGAGATCACGCCATAATGCACCACAAGACAAAAGCTGGGTTATCGCTAGTAAAGGCAAAATCGAAGTTTTAGCAAATTGCTCAAATCTGAGCTGGAAAGATCAATTTTCACCCATGACGGACTGCGGGATTGAAAGTGGAGGTGCAATGAGTGGTTATCGACATGACAGCATAACATTTCAAAACACCTTAGATATTTTATCAACGCATCACCCTAATCTTGCCATAATTAATTTTCGAGAGCCTGACTTTTCTGGTCATACTTGTGATTTAGAAGCATACCAACAAGGGATCCAAGATGTTGATGATTACATTTATCAGTTGATTAATTATATAGAAACAGATTCTTTGTACCAAGGAAAAACAACCGTTTTTGTTACTAACGACCACGGCAGACATTCAGATGGCGTAGCAGATGGATTTTGCTCTCATGGAGACCCTTGTGATGGTTGTAAGCACATCAATTTGTTTGCGTTTGGACCAGACTTTAAAAAGGATGTCATTTTATCGAACGAGAGAGAACTCATTGATATCCCTGCCACTATTGCTGAACTTCTCCATTTCGATATACCGAACAGTAATGGTAATGTAATGATTGAACTCTTTAAATAAAAAAAAATCGCTTGAAAATGAAAAACTTATTCTTCGCCCTAGCTAGCTTTTTTTTCATGACATTCTCTTATGGTCAATTACAAAAAAAAGTGCTCATCATTGGAATTGATGGTGTTCGATCGGATGCCTTTATCCAAGCACAAACGCCAAATCTTGATGCGCTCATTACAAATGGCATCTACAGTCCTAATGCGTTAAATGACGACATTACGATAAGTGGTCCTGGATGGTCTGCTATCTTGTGTGGAGTTTGGTCTGAAAAACACTTGGTAATGGGCAATGATTTTACCATTAATGATTATGAGAACTATCCCTCTCTATTCAGGCATGCTGAAGAATTCGACTCCAATATCAATACACTTTCGATCTGTCATTGGGACCCTATTAATGACTATATTGTCCAAAATGACGTAGACTTCAAATTAAATGTATCTACTGATGCTGCGGTAAGTAGTCAAGCAGCAAGCTATATCAGCTCAAACGATCCAGACCTTATATTCCTTCATTTTGATGACGTAGACCATGCAGGGCATAGCTATGGATTTTCCCCAACTGTTTCTCAATACATGAGTGCTATTGAAACGACAGATGACCTCATTAACCCAATTATAAATGCCATTGAGCAAAGACCCAATTATTCCAATGAGGATTGGCTAATTCTTGTTACTTCTGATCATGGGGGTATTGGAAATTCTCACGGTGGAACTACCATTGAGGAACGCGAAGTTCCTTTTATTGTCAGTGGGAATAATGTTCCAACTCAGGTAATTCTTAAAGATTCGACCCTCGTATCAAATACTGCATTCAATTGTCTAGGTAGTACACCAGAATTAATTTTTGACGGGATTAATGATTACATGGAGGTTCCTGCAAATCCTATTTTTGATTTTGGAGACAATCAGGATTTTACCATTGAGTGCAGAGTTAGAACCTCATCTGCTGGAGATGTTGCTATTATCGGTAACAAAGACTGGAACTCAGGAGTAAATCCTGGCTTTGTATTTTCATTTAAATACCCTTCAGGACCTGAATGGAAAGTAAATATTGGAGATGGTTCGTCAAGAGAAGACATAGAATCGGGAGGATTAATAGCAGATAATGAGTGGCACACATTAAGCGTTTCTTTTGATAGAGACGGAATGATGAAAATGTATGAGGATGGTCAATTTTTAAGCGAAACAGATATTTCTGGAATAGGAAATATTAATACAGGACAAGGATTATTTGCAGGAACGGACGTCACCTCATCCTATGACTTCCAAGGGTCTATTGCCGAGCTCCGCGTATGGAATACAATTATAGACCCAAATACAATTGCAGAATGGCATTGCAATACCATTGAAAATACTCACCTCAACTCTGGGAACTTAATTGGATATTGGAAAATGAATGAAGGTAACGGTAATCAAGTGATTGATGCTTCAGGAAATGGTAATAATGGAGACATTCTAAATGCAACATGGAATGATTCAGACTCAAGCTACACATACAATTATGATGCTACTCCAAAAATTACAGATATTGCCGTAACTGCATTAACTCATTTATGCGTAGAAATTCCTTCTCCATTTGAATTTGACGGAATGAGCTGGGTAGAATCATGTGGTACAAACTATATAAATGAGCTCGATAATGGACAGTTAGAATTCCATCCAAATCCGGCTAGCGATATCATTCGTATTAAAAACATAGATGCGAATGCGAAATATTCAATTTATGCAGGAAATGGAAAGCTTATGTCCACTGGAAAAACAGACGGATCTATTAATGTTTCTCAACTTAAAAGCGGGGTCTATTTTATAGATATATCAGGTAAAAATCCGAAAAATATTAAGTTCTCTAAACAATAAAGAGGTTAAAATATAATTAATAATGATCTTTTAGCCGAGAGCTACATCCAATATCATCATAACCAAAAAACCACCAATAAAACCAAGCACAGCAATATCTGTATACTTGTCCCTTTGGGTTTCGGGTATTACCTCTTCTACAACCACAAAAATCATTGCACCTGCTGCAAAAGCCAAAGCGAAAGGTAAGATGGGTTCCATGTAAATAACGGCTAATGCCCCCACAACTCCAGCAATGGGTTCAACTATTGCTGAAAGCTGACCGTACCAAAAGCTTTTAAAACGACTTGCTCCTGCCCTTCTCAAAGGCATTGCTACCGCGAAACCTTCCGGGAAATTTTGAATCCCAATTCCAATGGCAAGAGCTACCGCTCCTGCAACGCTGGCTCCCTCAATACCATGAGCGGAAGCTCCAAAAAGTACTCCTACGGCAAGTCCTTCTGGAATATTATGCAAAGTAATAGCCAGTACAAGCAATGTGGTTTTATGAAACTGTGTTTTAACCCCTTCCTTTTCAGATTCTTTAAAGTTGATATGTAAATGCGGAAGACTTTTATCTAAAAAAAACAAGAACATTGCCCCGGTAAAAAAACCAACTGCGGCAGGCATCCACATCATATCGGGATACATTTTTTCAGATAAATCAATTGCTGGATTAAGTAACGACCAAAAACTAGCGGCAACCATGACTCCTCCTGTAAAACCAAGCATACCGTCTAAAACACCACGATGCATTGTTTTGAAAAAGAAAACCAATGAAGCGCCCATTGCAGTTACCAGCCAAGTGAAAGTTGTCGCAATCAAGGCAGCATATACCGCATCTATTTCGGAAAAAAAGCGAATAATGGCTTCCATGAGTGCGAAATTACCATTATTCGCTGAACTTTAACTACTCGTTTCCTTCAAATCCTTTATTGACAGCGCGCTCTTTAATACTTTTAGTAATTGCCGATCCGAAATCATCTTTTTTATCTGATGTATCCTTTGCTCTTTCCTCTTTAATAAAAGCATCACGCTTAGCACTTAACGCTGAAATTTTATTTTGAATTTCTTTTCGCTCCTTGATTTTCAAAGCGACATATGTATTTAGCTCCTCTTCAGACTTCCCTTGCAGCTCTTTGGGAAGATCTTTCTCATCTATGTTTTGAATAATTGTTGAATCAGCAATAAACGCATCAACTAAATCCCAACGTGCATTGTTGTAATTCGAGGATGTTTTTGCCTTTGCTCTCATTGATGCAACCGCGGGAGCTTGATCCATTGCTTCAGCATCTTGTTCCATTTGTAATGCTTTTCTTTCCCCTCCCATACTTCCATATGATACATACGTGTCATTTACCTCCATGCTTAGCTTGTTAATTTGATCATCGTATGGGGTAGGTATAAATACGACCCTGTCATTAGAATTAATATTAAAATAATCTCCATTTGAACATGTAGCCCCATCCAACCAGAACTGCTTAATCCCTTGATTTCGATCTCCACAAAAAATGGTGTTTATAAATACGTCTTTATCCTTAGCCATTTTACAAACCTCTTTATAATTTATTGGACCTTGATTAAACGGCTCATTTCCTGCGATATAAACCATTTTCAAATCACTTGAATTATTTGACCACTCCAATTCAAGAAGTGCATCTTGAATTACAGCACCACAAAATTCGCTCCCCCCATTTGTTCTAAGTCCGAACAGTTTTTTAGAAACCATATCCAAATCTGTAGTGAACCCTAACTGCTTTCGAACAAAATTATTCCCACGAATACCATCGTTTCCATAATCATACATGGCAATTTCTAATGTCGGGATTTCTCCGCTGTGTCTTAATTCACTTGTTTCATTAACAATTTCCCACAGGCGTGATTTGGCTTGTTCTAAAAGACCATCCATGCTATTTGAGGTGTCAAATAAAATGACCAATTGAATTTTTCGTTTGGTGTCTTTTGATTTTGGGGAATCTGTTTCAATTGTTTTTTGATTTGCAAAGCTTGGTCCCAATAGAAAGATGGAGACCAAAAAGGGAAAGAATAATAATTTCATAATGCTATTTTTTTTACCCTGTACAACGGTAAATCAAATAGGTTCATTTTGAATAAAAAATTCTATTGCCAAATCATAAGATTTTAATCCAAACCCATATATACAACCTTCGCATACGGGGGATAATAATGAATTATGGCGGAAAGATTCACGATCAGAAATATTACTTACATGAACCTCAACAACAGGAATGTCAATTGCAGAAATACAATCCCTCAATGAAACACTTGTATGAGTATATCCTCCTCCATTTAAAATAATACCATCACAATTTATTTTTTGTAGGTAATCGATCAACACTCCCTCAATATTCGACTGAAAATAATCAAGTTCAATTTCATAACGTTTATTAAGAAGATTAAAATAATCCTTAAAAGACGTTTCACCATAAATTTCTTTTTCTCGAGTACCCAGTAAATTTAGATTTGGACCATTAATTATTGCTAATTTCATATTGTGTCTGCTTGGAGTCGCTATATTACAGAATTTGTTTCATACTTGAAAATCGAAAAAGGATTATCCAATAATTCTATTGTCGCATATGAAAATGACTCAAATAAGCTTAAAAACTATTGTGAGGATAACAACTTATCTGTAAAAGAGGTTCAATATGCACATCTCAAAAATTTTGTGGCCGAACTATATGATCTAGGACTGAGTGCGCGAAGTCAGGCAAGAATTATTTCTGGCATCAAGCAATTCTATGCCTACTTGCTTTTAGAGAATCTTGTTATAAATGATCCAAGTGAATTGTTGGAGCAACCAAAAATTGGAAGAAAACTTCCTGAAGTCATGACCATCGAAGAAATCGATGACTTAATCGACGCAAATAATCTTGAAAAACCAGAAGGTTACAGAAATAGAGCAATGCTTGAAGTCCTTTACAGCTGTGGGCTTCGAGTAAGTGAACTTGTTGAACTCAAATTTTCAGATTTATTTTATGATGAAGGGTTTGTTCGCGTGATTGGGAAAGGGAATAAAGAAAGGTTGGTTCCCTTAAGTAAAAGTGTAGAATTAGAAATTCAGAAATATTCTGAGAAAACACGTTCCAAGTTAAAAATCAAAAAAGGCCATGAAAACTTTATTTTTTTAAATCGCCGAGGAAGTAAACTGACCCGTGTGATGATTTTTCTTATTATCAAGGAACTCGCATTAAAAATTGATCTGAAGAAAAAAATATCTCCGCATACCTTTCGACACAGTTTCGCCACACATTTAATTGAGGGAGGAGCCAACCTAAGAGCGATTCAAGAAATGTTAGGACATGAATCAATCATCACTACGGAAATATACACACATCTCGATCAACGATTTTTAAAGGATGCCATCCTCACGTACCACCCTAGAAATGCTAGGTAAGTAAGCATTTAAACAATTCAGAAAAAACTATGTTAAATTTAAAGAAGAAATTTGTTTTATTCACAATAAAAGTGTTTCTTTGCACCCGCTTTTTACATTAATTAAGGAAATAAATATAGCACATGTCAAGGATTTGTCAACTTACAGGAAAATCAGTTATGGTTGGGAACAATGTTTCTCATTCCAAGAGAAGGACTAAGCGTAGATTCTACCCAAATTTAGTAACTAAGAAATTTTATCTCCCTGAAGAGGACAAATTGATTACACTAAAGATTTCTACTTCTGCCCTAAGAACGATTAATAAAAAAGGGATATCAGCTTGCGTTAAAGAAGCTAGATTAAAAGGATATTTAAAGTAATTGTAGAAAGTTAAACCGAGCACAAATGGCAAAGAGTAAAGGAAATAGAGTTCAAGTAATTTTAGAGTGTACTGAGCACAAAGATTCAGGTCAACCTGGAACTTCTCGTTATATTACTACTAAAAATAGAAAGAACACACCAGATAGAATGGAGATTAAAAAATTCAATCCTATTCTTAAAAAGTATACTGTTCATAAAGAAATTAAATAATCTAAATTATGGCAAAGAAAGTTGTAGCATCGTTACAGAAAGGTGGAGGAAAAGCCCACACAAAAGTGATTAAAATGATTAAATCCGATAAAAGTGGAGCATACTCTTTTAAAGAAGAAATCGTTCACAATACGAAAGTTAAAGATTGGTTCAATAAAGCCTAATCTCACAACATTTTTAATTATTTAAAGCTTCCCTCGGAAGCTTTTATTTTTTGTAACAATGGGTATTTTTAATTTTTTCTCCAAACAAAAAAAAGAGAACCTTGATCAAGGTCTGAAAAAAACCAAAGATTCTTTTTTGGGCAAAATTGCCCGAGCCGTTGTAGGTAAATCTAAGGTAGATGAAGAGGTGCTTGATAATCTCGAGGAAATTCTGATCACTTCGGATGTCGGTGTTGAAACCACATTGAAAATCATCGA
>CALKHF010000015.1 GCA_938092255.1 uncultured Flavobacteriales bacterium
GAGGAGAAAATTGTCTCAATAGCAATTCTTACAGTTCTCATGTATGCTTTAGGTTTGTTTTTTGACGCTGACTTTTTTCTTCTTCCTTTTCCTCTTTTTGACCTCATTTTTTTCATTGTTTTTATTCAATTTCTAATCTGGAATCGAAAGTCTATTCAGGGCTATGTGTTATTGTTTTTTGCCTTTTCAATGGTTCAGGTGATGTATAATCCTCTAGTTTTAGGCACATTTGGTAGCGATTTTCAGTTGCAAAAGCTGGATGAAACTTTGTGGGTTGATGTGGCTAAGTTAATAGCTAAGCTACTACTTATTTCAGCTGTATTTTTATGGAAATATCAGAGAAGACTCGACTTCTCAATACTTTACATTTTCTTATTTATAGTTATTTCTGTACTGGGGCTGATTGGACCGTTATTTTGGCTCACCCCTTTTGCTCCCTTTCTTTTGTTTTTTGTTTTTTGGAAGGCAGATAATGACAATCGGTTCCTTTACTTATGGGTTCTCCAGGGAGTTTTTGATTTGTTTACGGTGACCATGTTGTTATTCACTTGATTGGAAACCATTTTAGATATGGCTCACATCTTTTCCTTAAATCAAATGGCCTTTAGCATTATTTAATGTAGCTGTTTTAGCGGATAATAATTTTATGTTTACTGTGTTTAGAACCTCTTTCAATCAATAAAATATATTGACCTGAATGATAATTGGAAACATCCAAAGTTAAATCCTGATTTGTAGTTTTCTGATCGTAAATTAATCTACCGGTCGCGTCTTTGAGTGAAATGGTATTGTTTCCTTCCATATTTTCTATATGAATAACGTGGTCGCTGTAATTTGGAAAAACTCTTATTTTTTCAAACCCATCAGGAAATTCTATTCCTGAGTTTTGAGGGCAGTAATTTCCATCAGGTGCCAATTGAGGTAATTTATATTGAGGATCTGTAATAAGCGCATGCATCAATACATCCGTGTTTTGAAAAAGTGCAGGAGAGCAGGGTTCCCATTCATTTGCAATTCCGTTGCATGTGCTTGGGTCATTTAAAATCCCCATCCAGGAAACAATAGACCAGTACATATATTCAATGGCCATACAACCATAATCACAAGTTTGGTCATCATAATGATACCATGCACTATTTGGGTATGGATTGGGTACGGTTATGAATTGACCCCCTCTCGCAACATCCATAGCTGCGGTCATTAATGATGATCCAGGTTCAATTGAAAAGGCGTTAGTATAAATCGAGCTATGACCTATGGCATTAATCACATGAATCACTTCTTCAACAGTAGCATCGCTTCCCCAATGTCCTGTCTGAGCGGGGTTCATTTCATTGTTGTAAAGCACTGCTGCGGCACCTTCTCCAATGTATTGTGTGAAAAACTGATTTTCTGCGCTGTTATTTTCTTGATAGAAAATGGGAATTAAAGCACCACTTGATTGAAGTGATGTTTTTAAAACTTCGTCATCAACAAAACCATTTTCATCATTATCTAATAATTCTGCTGCAACTGCTGCTGCATGCAATACTTTAGTATCAGAAATATTACTTTCAGCATATACGCTAAAACAATCTAGCACGTTTACATATTTTGTAAATAAGCCTAAACCTGGAACATTGGTGTTTGGATTGTTTTCTATCGCAAGACAAACTGAGTTTTGCGCATTTACAAGTAAATAACAAAAAATAAAAGGACCCAATAAATAAAGTTTCATCCTAAAGGTGAATCACTTCGTTGTAAGCAGCGGCGGCCGCTTCCATTACGGCCTCTGACATTGTCGGGTGAGGATGAATGGTTTTGATTAAATCATGTCCAGTCGTTTCAAGTTTTCTAACAGCAACAATTTCAGCAATCATTTCTGTTACATTAGCACCAATCATATGACCTCCAAGAAGTTCTCCGTATTTGGCATCGAATATCAATTTAACGAAGCCGTCTTTTGCGCCGGCGGCACTCGCTTTACCAGATGCCGAGAAAGGAAACTTTCCGATTTTAATATCTAATCCTTGCTCTTTGGCTGCCTTTTCAGTCAAGCCAACTGAGGCAATTTCTGGAGAACAATAGGTGCAGCCCGGTATGTTTCCGTAATCAATTGCATCAGGGTTTTGTCCTGCTATTTTCTCGACGCATACAATACCTTCGGCTGAAGCAACATGTGCTAGTGCAGGACCAGGAACAACGTCTCCAATTGCATAATATCCGGGAATGTTTGTTTGATAGAAATCGTTTACCAATATTTTTCCATTATCCACAACAATACCAACATCCTCAAGTCCAATATTTTCTATGTTGGATTGAATTCCAACAGCGGAAAGAACAACATCACATTCTATTTTCTCTTCTCCCTTTTCAGTTTTTATATTTACTATACATCCTTTGCCCTTTGTGTCAACACTTTCAACTGAAGAATTTGTCATTATTTTTAGTCCCGTTTTTTTGAATGATTTTTCAAGCTGTTTCGATACGTCTGTATCTTCAACGGGTACAATATTTGGCATATATTCGACAACGGTCACTTCAGTTCCTATTGCGTTATAGAAATAAGCAAATTCAACACCAATTGCACCAGACCCAACAACAACCATTTTTTTAGGTTGTTTTTTTAGTGTCATGGCTTGTCTGTAACCTATAATTTTTTCACCGTCTTGAGGCAAATTGGGTAAGGCTCTCGACCGGGCTCCTGTGGCAATAATAATACCTTTGCTCGCAACATAGTCCGTTGATTTTCCTGATTCGTCAGTGACTGATACAGTTTTGGAAGGTTTTAGGATTCCTGTTCCACTCAAAACATCGATTTTGTTTTTCTTCATTAAGAACTTGATCCCATTGCTCATACCGTCTGCAACGTCCCGACTTCTTTTTACCATTGCACTGAAATCCGCTTTGGCTTCTTTAACCGAAATACCATAATCTGACGCATGATTTAAATATTCAAAAACATTTGCTGATTTTAACAAGGCCTTTGTAGGAATACATCCCCAATTTAAGCATATACCTCCAAGAGATTCTCGTTCAACAACGGCAGTTTTTAGGCCAAGTTGTGAGGCTCGAATTGCTGTTACATATCCACCAGGACCACTACCCACTACAATAATATCATAACTCATAACAAAAATTTTAGGTTACAAAAGTACTCAAAATATTATTATTTCTATTCAATTATAAGAGGCACAATTGTATAAATCATATGGTTTGATTTTATTCGATTTTATTCGATAGTTGTAGCCTTATTATCATTATTTTTGTTCGATAAAATGATTACACATGAATGATACAATCCAAATAGAAGCTACGGTAGAACAAGCCGTTGATTTAGGTTTGAGAGAAGATGAGTTTGTTATGATTAAGGACATTCTGGGACGAATACCGAATTTTACCGAAACGGCGATCTACTCAGTGATGTGGTCAGAACACTGCTCATATAAAAACTCTATTTTATGGTTAAAGAAATTGCCTAAAGATGGTCCACACATGCTTGTTAAGGCAGGCGAAGAAAATGCAGGACTGGTTGATATTGGAGATGGTATGGGATGTGTTTTTAAAATCGAATCACACAATCACCCAAGTGCCCTAGAGCCTTATCAAGGGGCTGCTACTGGTGTGGGGGGTATTAATAGAGATATTTTTACAATGGGAGCGAGACCCATTGCACAGTTAAACTCGCTTAGGTTTGGGAATATTGAAAAAGATCGAACAAAATGGTTGGTTAAAGGCGTAGTGAAAGGTATAGGTGATTACGGAAATGCATTCGGAATCCCCATCGTTGGTGGAGAGGTTGCTTTTGATGATTCATACAATACAAACCCATTAGTGAATGCTTTTTCTGCTGGAGTGATCGATATTAACAATATGATTTCTGCTACAGCGAAAGGACCTGGGAATCCTGTTTTTATTGTTGGTTCATCAACAGGAAAGGATGGAATCGCTGGAGCTGCTTTTGCATCAAAAGATATTACAGAAGATTCTGCTTCAGATTTGCCTTCTGTTCAGGTAGGTGACCCATTTATGGAAAAACTTCTTTTAGAAGCCACAATGGAGTTATCGAAAACAGATGCGATTGTTGGAATGCAGGACATGGGGGCAGCCGGAATAACATGTTCCACCTGTGAGATGAGTGCTGCAGGAGATGTTGGTATGGAAATCAATTTGGACCAGGTTCCAACAAGACAGGACAATATGCTACCCTATGAAATCCTTCTATCTGAATCCCAAGAAAGAATGCTTGTGGTTGTACAAAAAGGAAAAGAAGAGATAGTTAAAGATATATTTACCAAATGGGATTTACATGCTGAAGAAATTGGAGTGGTAACGGATACCAAAAGAATTAGATATTACATGGGTGGAGAACTAGTAGGTGATGTTCCTGCAGAATCTCTTGTATTGGGTGGAGGAGCTCCTCAATATGAACGAGAATTTAAGGAGCCTGCTTATTATCAAGAATTCAAGAAATTCAATATAGATTCTGTGAATCAACCAGAGTCATTAAAAGAAGTAGCAAATGCCTTGCTTGCCATGCCTAATATTGCCTCAAAAAAATGGGTTTACGAACAATATGATTCTATGGTAGGAACTCGGACAATGACCACTAATGTTCCTTCGGACGCCGGAGTAGTGAACATAAAAGGTACAAATAAAGGATTGGCAATGACTGTTGATTGCAATTCGAGATACGTAAATGCTGATCCTGAGGTGGGAACAATGATTGCCGTATCAGAAGCAGCGCGAAACATTGTGTGTTCAGGAGGAATCCCAAGTGCGGTTACGAATTGTTTGAATTTTGGTAATCCGTACAATCCAGAATCGTATTGGCAGTTCGTTGGAGCGATTAAAGGAATGTCAGCGGCTTGTCTTAAATTCAATACACCAGTTACTGGGGGAAATGTATCATTTTACAATCAATCCGTCACTGATGGAGTCGAGATACCAGTATATCCAACACCGACTATAGGTATGATTGGGATTCTAGAAGATAAAAATAAGTTGATGTCAATGGATTTTAAATCTAAAGGAGATTTGATATTTTTAATTGGTGAATATAGAGAGGATATTGGATCGTCTGAATATCTTGCCAGTTATCATGGAGTTAAGTCGTCTCCGGCGCCCTATTTTGATATAGAAGAGGAATTTAAGATGCAAGAAGTGATTAAAGTGTTAATTAACAACAATTTGGTAAATGCCTCTCATGATGTTGCGGACGGAGGACTCTATGTAACTTTGGTAGAGATGTGTTTAAATCGTAATTTAGGCTTCGATATCGTTACAGATTCAGAAATTAGAGAAGATGCCTTTCTTTTTGGAGAGGGACAAGGTAGAGTTGTTGTTGCTGTTTCTGAGGACGAAGAGAATGAGTTTTTAGAGTACATGATATCAACAAAAGTCAATCTTACATTACTCGGTCATGTGACAAAAGGAAAAATGGTAGTGGATGATGAGCATTATAGCTTCGTTAACGAGGCGAAAGACATTTTCGAAAATGCCTTGGGTAATTTATTAGAAAAATAATTTATGGAATACAATACAACAAGAGAAAAATTAATCCTTCCAGAATATGGACGTAATGTTCAAAATATGATTTCACATGCTATGGAAATTAAGGATAGGGAGGAGAGGAATAGGGCAACTCAAGCGATTATTGAAGTGATGGGTCAGCTAAATCCGCATCTTAGGGATGTTGATGATTATCGACATAAATTATGGACACATTTATTCTTAATGTCTGACTTTAAATTGGATGTTGATTCTCCGTATGAAACGCCAAAGCCAGAGGTTCTCAATGAGAAGCCTGAGCAAATGAGCTACCCTTCAGGTAAAATTAGATTTGGACATTATGGGAAATATACTGAGCAGTTGCTGAAAAGAGCAACTGAAATTAATGAGCCAGAGGCGAAAGATTCATTTAAGATGGCTATGGCAAATTTTATGAAAAAACAATATTTGGTTCATAATAATGGTGCGGTTGAAAACCATGTGATAGCAGAAAACTTAAATGAGCTTTCAAATGGAGATTTATCTATTGACAATCCGGATGAACTTGTGAGCACAAATATTTTATTGAGGACAATGGGTTTAAATAAAAAGCATACTAAATCCAATAAATCGAATAAGACCAATTACAAGTCTAAGAAAAAGAAATATAAAAAATAATATATGGCTTCATTTGAAATTCATGGGGGAAAACCTTTAAAAGGAGAATTGACTCCTCAGGGAGCAAAAAACGAAGCCTTACAGGTTTTATGTGCACCGCTGTTAACTTCTGAAAAGGTAACCATTTCCAATATTCCGGATATTGTTGATGTAAATAAGCTAATTGCTCTTTTACAAGCTATGGGTGTAAAGGTTGAAAAAGTTGAAAAAGGCACTTATATTTTTCAGGCCAAGGAAATCGATTTAAAATACCTTGAAACAGAAGACTTTAAGAAGAGGGCTTCTTCTTTGAGAGGCTCGATTATGATTGTTGGTCCTTTGCTTGCACGGTTCGGTCGTGGTTTTATTCCAAAACCGGGAGGAGATAAAATAGGCAGAAGAAGATTGGATACGCATTTTGAAGGCTTTGCTAAGCTAGGTGCTACATTTAATTATGATGGTGGTGAGCATTTTTATTCTGTAGAGTGTAAAAAATTGAAAGGAGCGTATATTCATCTTGAAGAAGCTTCTGTTACAGGTACCGCCAATGTTGTTATGGCTGCTGTTCTGGCGTCTGGAAAAACGACTTTTTATAACGCGGCTTGTGAACCCTACATACAGCAATTATGTAAAATGTTGAATTCAATGGGAGCCAAAATAAGTGGAGTAGGTTCTAATATGTTGATTATCGATGGTGTTAAGAGTCTAGGTGGATGCTACCATAGGGTAAACCCAGACATGATTGAAATCGGAAGTTTTATTGGTCTAGCGGCAATGACTAAATCAGAAATCACGATAAAAGATGTCAGCTACGATAGTCTCGGAATTATTCCTAATGTCTTTAGAAGAATGGGAATAAAGCTTGAAAGGAGAGGGGATGATATTTATATACCTGCTCAAGATCATTATGAAATTGAAAACTTTATTGATGGGTCAATTTTGACCATTTATGATGCGCCATGGCCTGGCTTTACTCCCGACTTGCTTTCGATTATACTGGTTGTTGCTACTCAGGCGAAAGGATCGGTTTTAATTCATCAAAAAATGTTTGAGTCTCGTTTGTTTTTTGTTGATAAACTCATCGACATGGGTGCGCAAATAATATTATGTGATCCCCATAGAGCAACAGTTATAGGGCTGGATAGGGAGCATGATCTTCGTGGAATAAGTATGACTTCTCCGGATATACGTGCAGGAGTTTCTCTTTTGATTGCAGCACTTTCGGCAAAAGGGAAAAGTACGATACATAATATCGAACAAATTGATAGGGGGTATCAAGATATTGAATATCGATTAAACAATATTGGTGCGGATATTCGCAGAATAGGATAAAATGAAAAAGGTTACTTACTCTTTTGGAATTATCTCGGCCTGTGTGTTGTTATTTCTAATTATGAATAACAATTACCAACAAAGTGCAGGACGGCTGTTTGAGAAGGATGAACTTGCTCCTGACATTGAATTAACCAATCCGAAAGGAAAAAAAATAAAACTTTCAAAATTAAGAGGTAAGCTCGTATTGATTGACTTTTGGGCATCTTGGTGTGGTCCGTGCAGAAGAGAAAGTCCAAACCTTGTTGAGGCCTACAACAAATACAATAAACGCAAGTTTAAAAACGGCAGAGGTCTAGAAATATTTAGTGTATCACTGGACAAAACTGAATCTGCTTGGATAGCGGCCATAAAAAAGGACGGTTTGGTATGGAAAAACCACGGCTGGGACAAAAGGAAGAAAATCAGTAAAATATACGAAGTGAGTTCAATTCCTTACGCTGTTTTAATTGATGGAAAAGGTAAGGTTATAGCCCAGGGGAAAGAGCTTCGGGGGATTAATTTACATTTAACTCTAGATCGTTTTTTGAAAGATTAAATGCGCTCTAAAGCATATCTTATGAGCTTAATCATATCTTGCGAATAATCACTTGAGAATTTAAGGTTTGGGCGGTTGGCAATACCTAAACATATGGTTGCGCATGAATGTCCAAGTCCTTGACCTAAGGTAAACAGTGCCGAGCTTTCCATTTCAAAATTCACGAATCTATTCTTATTTGAGCATGAAAACTCTTCAAGTTTTTCGTGTAGTCCTCTTGTGTGAGTTGGTAGACGTAATTCTCGACCTTGTGGGCCATAAAATCCAGAGCTTGTGACGGTTATGCCTTTGAAACATTCGGAGCCATTAAATTTATTCATAAAAGCAGGGCTTGCCTTTTTGATGTAAGGGATAATGTTTTTAGGAAAAATATTTTCAGAAAAGATATCATTTAACAGCAACTCTTCGTCGTCGCTTTTAGGCAAATCATAAAAATGTCCAACATTATCTAAGCCAAGAGCATATTCAGATAGAACATATGAATGAACTGGAATATCCGATTGTAATATTCCACAAGTACCAATTCTAAGCAATTCGACTTGTGTGCTCTTTTCTTTTTCACATTTGCTGTCTAAATCAATATTGAACAATGCGTCAATTTCATTGATAACTATGTCAATATTATCGGTTCCTATTCCCGTGGAAATTACTGAAATTCGTTTACCGTTATATGATCCTGTGTGACAAAAGAATTCTCGGTGACTTGATTTGAATTCGATGTTGTCGAATTGAGAAGAAACCAAAGAAACCCTTTCTTGATCACCGACTAAAATGATTTTTTCGGCAATATTTATCGGACTCAATCCAAGATGGTAAACTTGATTATTCGAATTAAGAACAAGCTCAGTGGCCGCAAATTTTCTCAAAATGATTAATTATTTAGGCTACCAAAAACACGTGTTAATAAATCAGTAACCCGAGCAAGTGGATCCAATCGAATTTTGTCTTCCTCTTTTTCAACCATGTGGAATAATCCCTCGATGGCTTTTTCTGTAACAAATTGATCAAGATCAGGGTTTAACTTTTGACCGCCAGTTAGAGTCATTGCAGTATTGTACTTGGTAATTAGAGGGTTCCAATAATCTGTAAGTTTCACGTTGGAAATAGCAACCTTTACTTTTGGAAGAAATGCTTCTTTTAGCTGATCTTTCGTTTGTTGCTTTAAAAAATCTGTAGCCGCACCCTTGCCACCATTAAGAATGGCAAAGCCATCCTCCAAAGTCATGTTTTTTATGGCGTTTATAAATATGGATAGCGCTTCTTTTGAAGCTTCTTCCGCTGCTCTATTAAGTGTAGTCTCAAATTTTTCGACTTGCCCATCAAGACCAAGATCTAATGCTTTCTCTTTTACCTTTACAGCATCAGGAGGGAAGGGGAGTCTAATCTCTGTGTTTTTAAGAAAACCATCTTGAATTGACGTGTTTTTAACAGAGTTTTCGATCCCAATACTGAGGGCCTCACGCAAACCTGAAATTACCTCTGTATTGGTTAAAGGATTGGCGCTTTCAGTTTCGCCACTACCTGAATTAATAATGTCATTTGCATGATTTGCAGCGTTATTAACGACGTCGCACGATGAAAATATTAGGAAACTTGCAAATACAATTGTAAATGTTTTTTTCATTGATTTAATTATTATCGGATTACATTAATATATCCAGAGTAAAGCTTTTTACCATCATTGTTTTTCTCTTTATAAGAAGCTTTCCAAATATAGGTTCCTTCAGGAACAATCTTGCCTCCAAATGTACCATCCCATTCGGCTCTTATATCTCTTGACTTCCAAACTACTTCACCCCAACGATTATAAATTTCAAGGTTGAAATTCAATTCGTCGATTCCCTCAATTACAATAGCCCATGTTTGATTGTGTTCATCATCATCTGGAGTAAATGAGTTGGGGGCGTAAAAAATCACATCCGGTACAACTTCTATCTCTAAAGTGATTGAATCGGAGCAGCCTTCGTTGGTGGTAACGATTAATGTTATCGGGTATGTCCCAGTTAATCCTTCTGGATAAGATATTAGAGCACCACCTCCGTTATTTATAAGAGTTGTAGCACCTGGACTAATCCAATCATAATCAACCACGTTCCCAATAGAGGTTTCACTCGTTTGTATTTCTGTTTCAAACCAAGTAACAGGGTTTTGTGAGATATTGAAATTTGCGGTTGGTAAAGGAGTAACTTCAACGATGTTGTTGAATTCCCCGAAGTATAAACAACCGTAATTCGATATGATGTTAACATTTAAATCATAAACTCCAGGATTTGGAAGGTTGAGTTGAATCTCGTCATCACCATTTGCTATAATCACATCACCGCTCGAAAAAATGTATTCCGTTGTAAAAATTTCCCCCGAATTGGTAGATGTGTTATAAAAAGTAAAGTCTCCCGGTAAACATTGTATAGGAGTATCAGGATTTATTTGTGGTACAATTGGATCAGGAAAAGTTACTGTTAGGCATTCCATTACTGTTGGAGAGCCACACTCTTCGGAAAGCGTTAAGCAGTAAACAGTATTGTTATCAATAGGATTGACCGTAATGGATTGACCTATATCCAATGAGTTTCCATTTTCGGTCCAAGTGTAAATGTAAGGAGACGACCCCCCATTACCTGTTGCTTCAATATCAATAAAAGACTCAGCACAAACAACAGAATCTGGAGTCAAATTGGTAATGCTTAAAGGTTCTGGTTCACCTATTGTCAATGATATTTGGTCACTACAACCATTATCGTCAGTCACAGTCACAGTATGTGTGCCTGCATATAGATCACTTGCCACGGTGTCAATTGAGCTACTTTGGTCCCAAGAATAACTGTAGGGAGAAGTACCTTGAACGACATCTACCATAATCATTCCATCATTTAAACTATTACACAGTGCATCATGTTGATCTTCAATTGTCAATATCATCGGAGGTATTTCTTCTACTACTACTGTCACTGTTCCGTTACACCCAGAACCTGCGCTAATGTTGCAGGTATATGTTCCTGCTGTTAGTCCAACTGCAGTAGCTGTTATCTGTCCATCACTCCACAAAAATGCTTCAGTTCCATCAGAAGGTGTCATTACTGCCGTTGCGGTCCCATCTGAACCTAAAGAGCACAATACAGGTGTATATGATCCTGTAAAAGTTGCGGGACTATCTCCCACAGTAACTGAGGCATTTGCTGTGCAACCATTTCCATCAGTCATGAATACAGTATATGTTCCTGCGCCAACATTATTTACTGTTTGAGTCACTTGACCTAATGCAGGCCAAGAATATGTGTAAGGAGGGGGAGAACCAGGACCAGGCGAAGCAGTAACACTACCAACACTTTGACTACATACGTCGGGTGTTGAACTGGTAAGAACTTCGGGTGAAGCCGTGGTAATCCACGAGGTATCGGAAACGCTTCCCAAAGCAGTACCGCAAGCCGAACTTGTGAGAAAATAACCTGTCGTTCCGGGAGGGACATTTGTAATGTTAAGTATTCCATTATTATATGGAGATGAATTGCCTAGTGTGTTATTCCAAACAAGACTACTACCTGTTCCTGTTATTTGAACGTAGGGAATGGCTGTTAAGTTATAATTGTTACCACCTTGATATTCCCAACGGTGTGCATCATTATTTGCAAGCCAGACCGTATTGTTACGACCGGGTGTAATGTGGGCTACAGAACCAGTAGCATTTTGTATACCTTGAATAGCGAGTCCTCCATTCCAAGTTCCACATACAGTCTTCTTACCAATATGCACCTCAATATTGTTTGAAGTTTCATAGAGTATTATACCGGTATAATTACATTCAGAAATACCGCAAGAAAACGCTCCAATCTCTCGATAGAGAATAACCAGTTTGCGATTTGGTGCAGAACCAATGGTTTGATATTGTATGTTTCCATTTGGACTGACAGCAGCGGATGGGTTCATGTCTTGGTAAGATGGCATAATTGAATTTAATGTCGCTGCCGTTCCAGGGGAAGGTAAATTTCCAACCCCGCCAAGAGCCCATGGACAATAACCGTTTGCATTCCCCATGTTGAATGAAATGATGCCGTTTGAGCCAATAGTACATTGCGTAAAAACATTTCCATAAAACGTAAAGTTAAAACCGATTGGAACTGGACCGCTGAAAGAATCGTCTGTTAGGGTCGGTATTATGGTGGGCGCATTTAAATTTATTCCGGTTGTTACATTCGGTCCAGCAGGTGAACAATTTTCAATCACAACCGAACCACCACACACAGTTGCATCATCTCCTAAACATATCGTCTGTTGAGAATAAATCCATGTGGAAAAAATCGAACAAAAAAGGGCGATAAAAAGTCGCATAAAAAAATAGTTAAAGTTTGAAAGTAAAACGTAACTAGAAGCTACTGGGTTGCTTTCATTTACACAAAAATAATTCAATTAGTTTAATGCTCAATCATTTTTTACTTAAAGTGCTGATTTTTAGTTCATATTAATTTCTTTTTAAGTTTTTTTTAATTATAATTTAACATTACCAAATCTTGATTACTTTTGCCAAGAATTAACCATTTTAACGATATCAATTATGTCAGATAAATTTCAGTCGGAAATCGATACTTTTATGGAGCGTGTAAGCGCCAAAAACAATCATGAGCCAGAATTTTTACAAGCTGTTCAGGAGGTTGCAGAGGCAGTTATTCCTTTTATTGAATCTAATCCAAAGTATAAAGTTGCTAGAATATTAGATCGAATTGTTGAACCAGAGAGAACGATAATGTTTAGAGTACCTTGGTTGGATGACGAAGGTAATGTCCAGGTGAATAGAGGTTATCGTGTTGAATTTAATTCAGCTATTGGACCTTATAAGGGAGGTTTGAGATTCCATCCATCAGTGAATTTATCGATATTGAAATTCCTTGGATTTGAACAAATATTTAAAAACTCGTTGACTACCCTTCCGTTAGGAGGAGGTAAAGGGGGTTCTGATTTTGATCCAAAAGGGAAGTCCGACAATGAAGTAATGAAGTTTTGTCAATCGTTTATGACAGAGTTATCTAGACACATTGGTGCGAATACAGATGTTCCTGCAGGAGATATCGGTGTTGGAGGTAGAGAAATAGGATACATGTTTGGTCAATACAAGCGAATTCGTAACGAGTTTACCGGTGTTCTAACGGGGAAAGCTAGAAACTGGGGAGGATCTCTAATTCGTCCTGAAGCTACTGGTTATGGTACCGTATATTTTGCAAAAGAAATGTTGGCTACTAAAAATGAAACCTTTAATGGTAAAGTGGTTGCCATTTCTGGTTCAGGAAATGTTGCTCAGTATGCTTGTGAAAAAGCTACAGAGCTTGGAGGAACGGTAGTAACTTTGTCTGATTCAAAGGGATACATCTATGATGCAGAGGGCATTGACGCCCAAAAACTTGCGTTTGTAATGGAGCTTAAGAACGTTAAAAGAGGAAGAATTTCTGAATATGTAAAAACATATACTTCGGCTATCTTTGTAGAAGGAAAAAGACCATGGGGAGTTGAGGTAGATATTGCTTTGCCATGCGCTACGCAGAATGAACTTGATGGAGAAGAAGCCAAAGTTCTTTTATCTAATGGTGTCATGTGTATTGCTGAAGGAGCAAATATGCCTTGTACACCCGAGGCAATAGAAGAATTTCATAAAGGAAAAGTGTTGTTCTCCCCAGGAAAAGCATCTAACGCCGGAGGAGTTGCTACTTCTGGTCTTGAAATGTCACAAAATTCATTACGAATGTCCTGGACTTCTAAGGAAGTGGATGAAAAGCTTCATTCTATTATGGTGTCTATTCATGAGTCATGTGCGAAATATGGACGTCTGGATGATGGAACTATTGATTATGTTAAAGGAGCCAATGTTGCTGGATTCGTAAAGGTTGCAGATGCTATGATTGATCAAGGGTTGGTTTAATTTAATTGGTGTTTATTGAGGTGATTTCAATTTCCACTCGCCGATTTTCTTTCCTTTGAGCGTCGTTTTGTTCAGGTAGGGCATGTATTGGTTTTGAGCTGCCGTGGCCCAAATGACTCAATCTATCGGGACTTACACCGTTATGAATGAGGTAGTTTTTTACTTTTAATGCTCTTTGGGTTGATAAGTTTTGGGTATCGTCAAGAGTACAACAGATATGGCCATGAATTTTTATATGTAGGTCTTTACGGTCAATCATAATGTCCAAAAGTTCTTTTAGGACAGGATATGCAATGTCTCTGAACTTGTCGAGTCCTGGTTCAAAATTGAGATGTTTTAAAATCAATGATTCTCCTATTTCAAGTTTTTGAATTTGTCGTTTAGTGGAAGATGGTTCCGAAGTTCTCTCATATTGAATTACAACTTTTCTGTTTTTTGAAAGTTCATCATCTTGCTCAAAGTCCTCTCCAAAAGGCTGACAGCTGATGTTTTTAGAAATAGAAACATGCTGCAGATGCAGATAATGTTTGATATCCAATATTCTATTTTGCGCTAATTTTTTGTTGTAAGTATTTGTGGAGGTGGTGTCTGCATAACCTTTTAATCCAGTAACCAATTTAATTTCTTTTGATTCTATTAATTTGTTTAAATCGAGCTTACTTGAATGTAGCATGTAGGCTTGATCGGTGGGGAAGTATACCACAAATTCTTGTTGACTTAAAAACGCAAATGGAATGATAAGAGAAAGACTTAGGATGAAATGTTTCATATCAACTTAATTTAAAATTTAGGATTTGTTACAGATTTTTGATTTAGCTGGATTAAAATAAATAAAGTTATTACCTTTGTTTAGAATTATTCTAAATAGTGAAAAAAGACACAAGTATTTTTATTTTTGACTCTGAGTTGGTCCATAGCAATTGCGATACAATTAAAAAAAAGAAAAAGTGTTGCAAAAAGTATAAGAAGAAAGGCTTTGCTTGCAAGAAATGTCCCAAATTCTAATGCTTTTTCGATTTCTTGTTTTTGTTTTTGTGTTGTTATTAAAATTTGGATTCAGTCAATCTAAATTAAACTTATCGGATACAAACATTCAAGCCATTTCACTTTCCTTTGGTGTTGAACGAAATGACATCTATTCCACCTTAACTTATTCCAGAAGATTTGATTCATTTCTAATTAACCCTTCTTTTGGAATGGGCATTGTTCATTCTTTTTTTCAGGCAAACACGTTTGGTCGATTTGGGTGTGATTTTTTTTACAACGCTATGGATAATAAATTAAGAAATTCTCAACTAATTTCTCTAGGAATTGGTCTAGGGTATTGTTTTTCATTTTACAAGAATCCTGTGAATACCTATTTTAACGAGATTTCCGTCGGATATTTGTTTCAATATGGTAAAAAGATAAAGGTGTTTCAAAAAACAGCATTAGGACTATTAAGAGAATCATTTCAGGGCATTACTAAGCCCGTTATTTTGCTTTATCCTAATTTTCACATTTCAATAGGAGTGTCATATGAGATTTAAAGTTTTTTTATTTGCGTTTTTATTTATTACGTCTTGCAAGAAAAAAAGTGATTATCAACATATATTGGTTATTGGTCATGGCGGTATGGGCTTAGAACAAATCATGTCAATTTATCATGACAATTCATATGAAGCAATTGATTTAGCACTACAGTTTCCTGGAGTCAATGGTGCTGAGGTAGATGTTCAAATGGATCTTGATGGTGAATTATGGCTTTGTCATGACATAAATCTTTCTGATGCGTTGGGAGTGGATACTTCAATTCCTAAATGTAACACTCAGTTTTTAGAGGGTTTGGCTTATCAGACCATTTACAATGAAAAACTCTGTAAGCTTAGAGATGTTATTCATTTATTTGAAAACTCAATGCAATTGTTTGTAGATATTAAATCCTACGATCCGTCTTCTGGTATAATCATGGATCCTTCACTTTTTAAGGAAGCTTTAGACGCGGTGTTGGTGGGTTCCAATTGTCAGGCCAATGTGATTCTCTTAAATAATGCATGGGTACCTTATTTTAGCTCGGATTATCAAACGTATCTTGATACTGATTCTAAGTCATCTATTGACACATATTTAAATTCATATCCCGAATTGGCCGGGCTAGTTGTGCGTTATGAATTGCTATCAAAAATTGAGATTCAAGATTATAAAGCACAAGGTTATAACGTTTTCTTGTACGAAATGAGATCTCCCAAGGGAATTCGAATGGCTTTGAATAAAAATCCGAATGGCATCATTCCAGATGACATTCGAAGAGCGCTTATTGAGTCGCGATGAATTTATTTTTTATAAAAGGGCAATTTTACAACTTTTGCTTTTAAAGATTTATTTCTAACCGCAATATAAATATCAGTATCAATTCCTGAATGTCCTTTTAGAACATATCCTAGTCCAATACCTATTTTCATACTAGGAGACATGGTTCCAGAAGTAACATGTCCGATTTTTATGCCATTTGAGTCTACAATCTCGTAGTCTTTTCTGGGAATCCCTCGGTCAATCATTCCAAATGCAACCAATTTTTTTTCAATACCTTCTTCTTTTTGTTTAGCCAAATACTCGCAATCAACAAATTCTTTCGTGAATTTGGTAATCCATCCCAATCCAGCTTCTAGGGGAGAAGTTTCATCATTGATGTCATTACCATATAAACAAAATCCCATCTCTAGCCTTAAGGTGTCTCTTGCCGCCAGACCGATAGGTTTGATGTTAAATTCTTTTCCTGCTTCAAAAACTGCATTCCACAATTCTTCCGCATCTTTATTTTTTACATAAATCTCAAAACCTCCAGAACCAGTATACCCAGTTGCAGAAATCATTACATCTTTAATACCGGCAAATTCAGCATATTCAAAGGTGTAATAGTTCATTTCTGAAAGATTTACTTTCGTTAATGCTTGCATAGATGCTGCCGCTTTCGGTCCTTGTATCGCAAGTAATGTATAATCATCTGAAACATCAGTCATCTCTACGTTCATTTCGTTTAGTGATGAAATCCAATTCCAGTCTTTCTCTATATTCGAGGCATTCACAACTAAAAAGTATTCGTTTTCTGAAAGGCGGTAAATAATTAAATCATCAACAATTCCTCCCTTGCCGTTTGGCATGCATGAATATTGTGCTTTTCCGTCAAAAAGTTTAGAGGCATCATTTGATGAGAACTTTTGTATAAACTCAAGAGCGTTTGGTCCGCTTAATATGAATTCTCCCATGTGAGAAACGTCAAAAACACCAACTCCATTTCTAACCGTTTCGTGTTCAATAGTCACACCTTCATATTGAACGGGCATTGAATACCCGGCAAATGGAACCATTTTAGCTCTTAGCTCAATATGCTTGTGTGTTAATGCAGTATTTTTCATTGTTTAGTTTTTTACCCTTTCAACATAAACGCCAGTTCTTGTGTCAACTTTAACAGTTTCTCCATTTTCAATAAATAGGGGCACTCTGATTTCAGCACCTGTTGCAATTTTTGCTGGTTTCATTGAGTTTGTAGCTGTATCACCTTTCACCCCCGGCTCTGTATATGTTATTTCAGAGGTAATATACATTGGAAGTTCCAACACTAATGGGGTTTCTTCGTCTGCATGAAACAAGATGTTAACAATCATTCCTTCTTGTAAGAACAAAGGTTTTTCAATCATTGCTTCCTCAATATTTACTTGCTCGTAATTTTCATTATTCATAAAAACAAATTGATCACCATCTTGATATAGGTATTGGTAATCTCTATTTTCAATTCGTACAATTTCAATTTTATGTCCAGCGGAGAAAGTGTGGTCTAAAACTCTTCCTGACTCAATTTGTCTGATTTTTGTTCTAACAAAAGCAGGTCCTTTACCTGGTTTTACATGTTGAAACTCTTTAATTTGAAATAATTTACCATTGTGCTTAATGCACAATCCATTTCTGATATCTGAAGTATTTGCCATTGCTTAAAAGTTATGGGCAAATATATGTTTTTAGATTGATTGCATCAATATTCGATTCTTTAATAATTTTAGCCTGTTAATTATGATTATGAAGGGTTTACACAACAAATTCATAAAATCACAGTTAGTTCGTTAAATTTGCATATGAAAAAATCAATAATCTTCTTCTTTATTCTTTCTGCTTTTCAATGGAATGCACAAACGAACCCGAACAACATTACGATTTACAGGGACTCCTATGGAGTACCTCATATTCATGGAAAAACAGATCGAGAAGTTGCTTATGGAATGGCTTGGGCTCATGCTGAGGATGATTTTGGAACCATGCAAAACACCTTTCTTCCTTCTAAGGGTTTAATGGGAATGTATTCGGGTAAGGAGGGTGTTATAATGGATTATTTAGTGGCGCTATTGCGTTGTCGAGAAACAGCAGAACGGCACTACAGCGACCTATCTCCGGAAATTTTACAGGTGGTGGAAGGATATGTTGAAGGTGTCAATGCTTATGCTAAGGCCCATCCCGAAAAAGTATTGGTGAAGAATAGTTTTCCATTTTCCGTTATGGATTATTTAACCGGTTACAATTTGGTAATTCATTTTTTTTCGGATACAGGAACTATTTTAGGAGAAATTTTGGGCAATACGATTCAGACCGTAAATGAATCGAATGAAGCTGTATTTGATGACTCAGTAATTATAACCACGAACTCCTCTGCAATGGAACAAAAAACAATAGGTTCTAATGCCTTTGCATTCAGTCGCAAAGTTATGGATCATGGAAAAACAGTACTGAATGTAAATACGCACCAACCTCTCGAGGGTCCGTTTTCATGGTATGAAGCCCATGTCATTTCTGATGAAGGTTGGAATATGTTGGGAGGACTTTTTCCTGGCGCTCCATTTCCTATGATTGGTACCAATGAAAATTTGGGATGGACGCACACTTATAATTATCCTGATTTGGTCGATGTTTATGAGCTAAAGGTCAATCCTAAAGATAAGAATGAATATTGGTTTGATGGTGAATGGACGAAGTTTGAAACTAGTAAAATCAAACTAAAGTTGAAAACAAAAATGGGACTAAAGCTAGGTGTCAAGAAGAAATTGATTTGGAGTAAATTTGGTCCAGTATTGAAAAATAAAAAGGGGTATTTTTCCTTTTATTCTAATGCGTTTGAAAATATTTCTTCAATTGATGAGTGGTATCAAATGAATAAAGCATCCAATTGGAGCGAATTTGAATCGGCATTAAAGATGATGTCTATTCCCCGGTTTAATATTATGTATGCTGATCGTGAAGATTCTATTTTTTATATGAGTCTTGGTAAAGTTCCGTACCGACCAAAGGACGGCCTTCGTAAGAATGATATCATGTATGGTGATACGAGTGCAGTATTGTCAAAGGGGTTTCTCTCTTATGATGACCTGCCAAAACTTTCAAATCCTTCTCACGGTTATTTGTTTAACACCAATAATTCTCCTTACAACTGTACTCATCCGTTAGAGAATTTGTATCCTGATGATTTCGAAGTTCATCAATTGGATTACATGGAGGACTTTAATAATCGGAGTGCGCGATTTGAAACGCTGATTGGAGAAAACGACAAATGGGAATGGGATATGGATGATTTTTATCGGATCAAGTACGATATCCAATATCCAGATAAATTATGGACACCTTCAGGTGCGGCTATTGTATTTGAGATAGAATCGTCTGAATACCCCAAGTATAAAGAGCTTATTGGCTTGATCCAAGATTGGGATAGGAGGGCAGACACATTGAGTGTGGGTGCCGCTCAATGGGCTATTTACTACTCGAATTATTTAGATCTAAAAAGCAAGGAGTCAAATCAACAAGTTCTTGTTTCTAAAGTTTTGAAAAAAACACAAAAACACTTACAGAAATATTTCGGCCGACTGGATATTGAGCTTAGAGATTATCAAAGACATAGTCGAGTAGGAAAGGAGCTGGCAGTTCCAGGGCTAACAGATATGATTGCGGCAATGACATCTTCACCATATAAGAAAGGTACTGCCAAGCCTGTTCATGGTGAATCCTATATCATGATTATTCAGTATGACGACAATGGGGTTGAAATTGAAACCGTATTGCCTTATGGGAATTCAAGAAACATTGACAGTCCGCATTACACGAATCAAATGCAGTTGTATGCTATGCAGAAACGCAAGAAAATGAGTTTGAGCTTGGAAGATGCGATCAAAGAGGCCGTTAGGACTTATCACCCGAAATAGATTTATCTATAAGCTCTACGTGATCTTTGTGTAGTATGATTTTTCTCCATTTATACAGTTTTCCTATAGATTGCTTAAATGTTTTTTTGCTCATCCCAAGGGCAGAATTGATATCATCTGGGGAAGATTTATCAGTTAGAAACATTTTTCCGTCTTTTTTCAATTTTGCCAAAACCTTTTCAATCGCTAAATCATATTTTTCAACCGTAATCGGTTCCAATCGCACATCAAGCTTACCGTCTTCTCTTACTTTTTCTATGTATCCATCTATTTCATCTCCGTGATTGATATCAGAAATAATGTTAGAGTTGAATATGAGTCCCTCAAACTTTTTATTTACAATGACGCTAATACCTAGGTCGTTATATTCACAAACAAGAAGCTGTACCTTTTCTCCCAAAAGGTCTTCTGTACAAGGCTCAAGAAGGTTTTTTATTTTCATACTCCCGTATAATCTGTCTGTCTTTTTATCGTGTTTTAGAGCGACAAGATAGGATTCATCTTCTTCGAGTTTATATAATTGTTCGCTGTAAGGGACAAGCAGATTTTTGTCTAGTCCCCAATCAACAAATGCACCAATGGGTTGTATTTGGGTGACTTTTAGATATTTAAACTCGTGGAGTAGGAGTAGTGGAGTTTCCGTCGTAGAAACAATTCTTTGCTCACTATCTTTAAATACAAACACATCGATTTCCTGATCTAGTTGATATTCATCGAGAAGGTATTTTCTAGGTAGTAGTACTTCGTTCCCAATAGAGTCCTTTAAAAACGCACCCGGTGGGGTGAATCGGTCGATAACCAGTGTGTTTATTTCTCCGAGTTTCATTAATGATTTTTCCTTCGCTTTTTATATTTTCCTGTTGTAACTGATAGTCCAGACGGATCATATTTCTTTGTTCGTTTCTTTTTTCTTTTCTCTTCCTTTTCTGATGGAGGATTTGCTAATGGGGTTTCAGGAATCCTTGCAACGTGCTCAATTTCTCCTTTAACACCACTGTTTGTAGGATTGATCCAGTCTTTTTTAAATCGTTTCTTTTCTAATCTTCCAGTACGGGGATTGAGTTGAATAAATTCATTATTTGATTCTTGTGGATTGTTAACCGCAATAATATCCTCTTTTAATTTCCAATACTTTCCATCAAAAACATAAGCGTCGTAAGAGAAATCTGGAACATAATAAGAGTAAACTCCCTCCATAGATGGTGCTTCAGGGGATAAGTGGTCCATTACAATTCTTCCATACTTGACTTCATATCGCATCGTCATGTTCGCCCGATCAGAATATTCAAAAACAACCCGCTTAGAAAATTCTCCGTTAGAGTTAAAGACAGGGCTTCCAAAATATATATGCTTTTTTGATACGGAGAGAACGTCTAAAACTTTGTAATTACTTCCTGTTGTTCCACCATCCCACCCAAGAAGAAGATATTCAGTATTTCTCCCATTTAGAAAAGGGATAATTTTGTAATATAGGGCCCCATACCAATTATCCTCATTCACGATGCCCTTCGGTTTTGATTGGTAAGGGTCAAATACATCCTTGAGTTCAAAGACTGAGACGTTTTTATTGTTTTTATGCATGACAAATCCACCAAAAGAATAAGAAAAGTCTGGGTATTCAATGTTCCAATTTACAATGCGTATTTTTCCATCTGGACTGTCAAGAACGGCAACCGTTTCCAGAAGTTTGAATTTGTAATTGAACGCACCATCTAATAACAAAAAATCTTTCATTTTGGAGGCAAATGAAATGTTTGCTTTGTCCATCCCTTCGGCAGTAAACTCAGCTCGGAAATTAAGTAATTCTTCATTCAATTTTAGCTCCTCTTTTTGTAGGTCGGTCTGACCGCTTGCAATTACAGCAAGGAGAGTGAAGAGTGCAAGAACGTTGAGTTTAATTTGCATTAGTAAATTTAACGTATTTAGGTGTAAAGAGTTACGCGTTTACAACTGTTTTAACTTTTCTATCGTTTTGGCTGGGGAGTCTGATTTGAAAACAAAGCTTCCTGCTACAAGGGCATTTGCGCCCGCATCGGACAGTTTTTTTCCAGTTTCAAGGTTTACACCCCCATCTATTTCAATGATTGCATTTGCCTTTTTTTGTTCGATGAGTTTCTTCAGACGAGTCACTTTATCCACGCTTGATTTAATGAATTTTTGACCTCCAAATCCAGGATTTACAGACATGATTAGTACGAGATCCAAATCAACAATAATTTCCTCCAATACAGATATAGGTGTATGCGGATTTAAGGCGACCCCCGCTTTCATCCCTTTGCTTTTAATATGTTGAATGGTTCTGTTTAAATGGGTACAAGCCTCATAGTGAACGGTAAGTATATTGGCTCCACAGTTTGCAAATTCGTCAATATAATTATCTGGATTACATATCATTAGATGCACATCTAAAACTTTATTGGTGTGCTTCGAAATAGCCTTTAGTACAGGAAATCCAAAAGAAATGTTTGGCACAAAGTTACCGTCCATAACGTCAATATGCAGCCAGTCAGCCATCGAATCGTCAAGCATTTTTGTTTCTCTTTCAATGTTTCCAAAGTCACAGGATAGAACGGATGGGGATACAATCATTGATTTTTTTTACCAAAATTAAGACTTTTAAGCTACAAATGCTCGAGAAGATTTATTTTGCAGTCAATATTAACCTATTTTTGTTTTCCATATGGGAATGGGTATTACCGAAATTATTGTAGCTCTTACGTGTCTGATATCTTGGCAGGCCTTAAATAATGAGAGTTTTCAAAGTCAATGCATGTTTGTTCCATACAACGTGAAGCATTCTAATGAATACTATCGGCTTTTGTCCCATGTGCTTGTTCATGCCGATTTTGCCCACTTGGCTTTTAATATGATTTCTATGTTCTACTTGGGAAAGTATCTCGAAATGGAATTGTTATATGAGTACGGTAATCTTGGTTTATATTATTTTGTTATTCTCTATTTGCTTGGAGGTTTGGCGGCGACTATTCTTCCATATTTCCGCAATTCGGATAATAGCATGTATCGATCATTGGGTGCGTCTGGAGCGGTATCAGCTGTTGTTTTTGCCACAATAATGTGGAATCCTCAACTTGAGCTTATGTTACTCTTTATACCAATCCCTATTAAAGCATATATTCTCGGACCTATTTATCTCGCAGTTGAATATTATTCTATGCGGAGAGGAGGCTCTGGAATAGCCCATGATGCTCATATTGGAGGTGCATTATTTGGAATTTTATTTGTATTATTGATAGACCCGAACAAAGGAGCAGAGTTTCTTAGTATTTTTGAATGATTATGGGAGTATGTTACATTAACAACAATGGTGTTATTTTACCGGATTCGTCTCCAACTATTATGCCCAAAAATAGGGCTTATTTATATGGTGATGGGGTTTTTGAATCCATAAGAGTAATGAATGGCAAACCCATTAATGTTGAGAATCATGTTTCGAGACTGATAAAGGGTGCAAATGTTTTGGGTATAACAACCCCCGCTTTTTATAACGGTGAATTTTTCGAAGAGCGCATTAATGAGTTGCTTGAGAAATCAGCGATTTCAAAAGGAGGGAGATGTCGTTTGTCTATTGATAGAGAGGTAGGAGGCACCTATCTTCCGGATTCAAACGAAAGTAATTTTTACATTGAAGTAGAAGCTCATAATTCAAATTATTTTGAGCTCAATGCCAAAGGGCTTGAAGTTGACATATACTCAGATATTAAGTTGCACAAGAACTTCCTTTCAAATTATAAAACAAAATCTTGTTTGGGTTATGTTATGGCCGCACTTTCTGCTAAAGAGAAAAACCTAGATGATCTATTTTTAAGTGACGTTAAGGGGAATATCTTAGAAACATCTTCAAGTAATGTGTTTGTAGTAAGTAATGGGGTTTTATATACTCCAGGTCTTGATGAAGGTTGCTTGGCAGGAACAATGCGAATGCAAGTCATTAATCTTGCTCTAAACAGTGGCATAAAGGTTTACGAATGTTCTATATTGCCTCAAAATTTATTGGCGGCAGATGAGGTCTTTATTACCAATGCAATTAAAGGAGTAAATTGGATAGGGACTTATCGGACTAAGAAATTTTCAAATAATGTTGCCAGAAAACTCATTATTTCGTTAAACGAATATTGGAGAAATAAACTCGAAAAGTAATTTTTTCTGATTTTCAACGACTTATCGTTCATAAATCCAGCGTTGACGCGTCATGTAGGTAAAGTATAATGCTATATTTGTTAGGAATCATTAATCTGAAATTCATAGATGGCTGATAATCAATATACAGAAGACAATATTCGTTCTTTAGATTGGAAAGAACATATTCGTTTAAGGCCAGGAATGTATATTGGGAAATTAGGAGATGGCTCTGCTGCTGACGATGGTATTTATGTTTTGGTAAAGGAGGTTTTAGACAATTGCATCGATGAATTTGTAATGGGCAATGGAAAGAGAATCGATATCAATATCAAAGACGGTTTGGTTTCGATTAGAGATTATGGTAGAGGAATACCATTAGGTAAAGTTGTGGATGTCGTTTCCAAAATGAACACCGGAGGAAAGTATGACTCAAAAGCATTTAAAAAATCAGTAGGTTTAAATGGGGTGGGAACAAAAGCGGTAAATGCTTTATCTTCTCATTTCTCTGTGTATTCTGTGCGTGATGGCAAGCTGAAAAGAGCATCTTTTGTTCGAGGAGAACTTTTAGAAGAATCTGCACTTCTTAATTCTGATGAGGACAATGGGACTTATGTGGAGTTTAACCCTGATAATACAGTCTTCAAAAAATATGCGTACAAGACGCATTATTTGGAAAAGATGATTTGGAATTATTGTTATTTAAATAGAGGGCTTTCAATCTCTTTTAATGGCAAAAAATATCAATCTAAAAACGGTTTAAAAGACTTGTTAGAGGATAACATGGATGGAGATCCATTGTATCCGATTATTCACTTGGAAGGAGAAGATATTGAGGTTGCATTTACGCATGGAAGAACGTATGGTGAGGACTATTATTCATTTGTTAATGGTCAACATACGACTCAAGGAGGTACTCACCAAAGTGCTTTTCGAGAATCTGTCGCTAAGGTGATTAAAGATTTTTACAGTAAGAACTATGAATCTTCAGATATCCGACAATCGATAGTCGCAGCCGTTTCTGTTAAGGTCATGGAACCTATTTTCGAGTCTCAAACCAAAACAAAGCTGGGTTCTCTTGAGATTGAGCCTGGAGGAAAATCAATGCGTGCTTTTATCAACGATTTCCTTAAAGACAAGCTAGATAATTTTCTCCACAAGAATCCTGAAATAGCTCAAACCATTGAAAATAAAATCAAACAGTCTGAGAAAGAACGGAAAGATTTGGCAGGCATTCGTAAGATTGCAAGAGAGAGATCAAAAAAAGCAAATCTTCACAATAAAAAACTGAGAGATTGCCGTGTGCATTTGACGGATCTAAAAAATGACAGGAGAGAGGAGAGCACCTTATTTATTACTGAGGGAGATTCTGCAAGTGGTTCAATTACAAAGTCACGAGATGTAGCTACTCAAGCTGTTTTTTCTCTAAGGGGTAAACCTTTGAATTGTTATGGCTTAACTAAAAAAGTAGTTTATGAAAATGAGGAGTTTAACTTGGTTCAAGCAGCTTTAGACATTGAAGATGATCTCGAAAATCTTCGGTATAACAAAGTGGTTATTGCAACCGATGCAGATGTGGATGGTATGCATATAAGAATGCTGTTGTTGACATTCTTTCTTCAGTTTTTCCCTGATTTGGTAAAGAAAAATCATGTATATGTGCTCCAAACTCCTTTATTTAGAGTCCGTAACAAAAAGAAAACCATTTATTGCTATTCTGATGAAGAGCGTGTTGCTGCAATTGATGAAATTGGTAAGGGAGCCGAAATAACTCGATTTAAAGGTTTAGGTGAAATTTCACCAGATGAATTTGTTCATTTTATAGGCGAGGAAATGAGACTTGAGCCCGTCCTCTTATCTCATGACGCTTCAATTGATTCCATATTGTCCTATTTTATGGGAAAGAATACGCAACAAAGACAAGAGTTTATCATTAATAACTTAAGAGTAGAAAAAGATCAAGCAGAGGATAAAGAAAAGAAAGATGCAGAGGCAGATGAGAATGTACAAATAGATATAGCGTCGTAAATATGTCAAAGGATTTAGAAGAAAACCAATTACCAGAAGAAGAGCACAATCCATTCGAAAATAAACAGCTTGATGACAGTGTTGTTCCAGTAAGCGGTCTGTACAAAAGTTGGTTTCTTGATTATGCAAGCTATGTGATTCTTGAAAGGGCGGTGCCAAGTTTGTTTGATGGCTTAAAACCAGTTCAAAGAAGAATTTTACATTCCATGAAAGAAATGGAAGATGGGCGATACAATAAGGTGGCCAATATTATTGGAAACACGATGAAGTATCATCCTCATGGAGATGCTTCCATTGGAGACGCATTGGTTCAAATTGGGCAAAAAGACCTTATGATTGATTGTCAAGGAAACTGGGGCAATACTTTGACTGGAGATGGCGCTGCAGCACCAAGATACATAGAGGCACGTTTATCTAAATTTGCTTTGCACGTTGCATTTAATGGGAAAACAACCAACTGGTTGTCAAGTTATGACGGTAGAAACAAAGAGCCTGAACAACTTCCAATGAAGTTTCCGTTGCTTCTTGCGCAGGGTGCGGAGGGAATAGCGGTGGGTATGGCATGTAAGTTTTTACCTCATAATTTCATAGAACTCATTGACAATTCTATAAGTCATTTAAGAGGTAAAAAGGTACAGTTTTACCCAGATTTCCCAAATGGCGGAATGGCCGATTTTTCCAATTATAATGATGGGAAACGAGGAGGGAGAATTAGGGTACGAGGAAAGATTAAAAAGCAAGATGCCAAGACTTTAGTCATCAATGAGATTCCATATGGAACGACAACAAGCTCATTAATTGATTCCATATTAAAGGCGAATGATAAAGGCAAAATTAAGATCAAAAAAATTGAAGACAATACTTCTTCTACAGCAGAGATTATAATACACCTGACCTCTGGCGTTTCACCCGACAAAACCATTGACGCCTTATATGCTTTCACAGATTGTGAGGTGTCGATTTCGCCAAACTCCTCAATTATTGATGGAGAAAAGCCTGTTTTTATTGGTGTTTCTGACATATTAAAAACGTCAACAGATAATACCTTAGCCTTGTTAAAAAGAGAGCTCGAAATAAGGTTGGAGGAGCTTGAGAAACAATGGCATTTTGCCACACTCGAGAAAATTTTCATCAATAATGAAATGTACATTGATTTCAAGAAGTATTCTGATAAAGAATCCCTTTATGAATATTTGTACAAATCTTTTAAACCTTTCAAAAAACAACTGATTAGAGAGATTACGGACGAAGATCTGCAAAAATTAACTCAAATTCCGATGATAAGAATCACGCGATTTGACGCAACCAAAGCAGATGACAATCTACTTAAGATAGATGAACAGATTAAGGAGGTGAAGCATCATTTGGCAAACCTCGTTGAATATGCAATCAATTATTTTAAAGATTTAAAGAAAAAT
>CALKHF010000016.1 GCA_938092255.1 uncultured Flavobacteriales bacterium
TTTATCTCTGAATTTGATGTGATTTGTAATGGCGGAACATTTGAGAAAGAGTATTTCATGAGTACGAAATTTGCAAATGGAAATTACTTTCTAGGAATATATAACTCAAATACCCACCATCTTATTCCTTTTATTAAGCAGTAGCTTATAAACTGATAAGTTTTATTCCTCCAAAAACTGTTCTAGGTTGTGCAGGGCCGTATATAAAATTACTGTCTCGGTTCTTACCAATATCAAACTGATCTTGGTAAGCGTTAAATATATTTTTTACACCCAGGTATAACTCTATACCTAAACCTGGCTTTTTTATATCAAGCGAATAAGAGAACTTGAAATTCAGTTCAGAAAACGGATCAGTTATTGTTATTTCATCAATGAATTGATTTGGTGCTCCCGCGAAGTGAGGAACCAGCATCTTGCCTGTGTATACATAATTAATACTTCCACTTATTTTCTTATTTGGGGTAAATGACAGCATGGCAAACCCATAGTCATTAGGTGTACGGACAAATTCACGTAATCCAGGTAAACCCTCTATATATGTGATTTCCTCATCAAAAGTATTGGTCTGAATCGTAAATCCACCTTCAAATTGAACTTTGCGGTCATAATTAAATCTTAACTCTATAGTTGCACCTTGTACATTTGCGCCCTGTCCATTCTGTTTTTCGAACAAGTAACCGAAATCATCCTCCCCTACTGGTTGCAGGTAAAAGGCATGATTGAGTCGCGTATAAAAACCTTCTAAAGTAAATCCAGCAATGAATTTCTCGTAAGGCTTGTCGTAATTCACAGAGGTGCTGTAAGATTTAGATCTCTCAGGAATCAATGAAGGAGAAAGTGTGACTCTTGATACTCCTCCACCAGCAAAAGCGATATGAAGGTCCGTATCGAAGGCCTGTGGAGCCCTGAATCCAGAGCCATAACTGACTCTCAGCTGAGTATTCTTTTTCCACTTGTATAACAAAGATGCTCTTGGACTAAGTACCAACTTTTCTACAAAATTATGTTTATCCATTCTTACCCCTGACAAAATAGATAGGTTTGGTAAAATTGACCAATCACTTTGAATAAATGCACCTGTATTTAGTGTCTTTTGATCTATGATGTATTGATAGCTTGGTATGACATCATAGACTTCATCAAATAAGACTTCTGAACCAAATGTTAATACATTACTTCCGGTTGAAATAAAATTCAATAACTCATGATTTAGTTGTATTCCTGTGTTCAATGTTGACACATTAGAGATGCCATATGGAGGGTTTTCAATATGTGAAACAATCTCTAAAGAATCATCAGGAAAAATACCTGTATAATGATCACGATCCGTTTTTTGAAAGGCCAAATATGATATAAACGAAGTTTGCTCATTCTTGAAATCAATCTGATAATCCAATCCACCCATCCAAACATGATGCTGACGCTCTTCAGATTGATCTGTCAAATGAACTGGTTCTTCACGATTCATTTCTCCGCCAAATCTGTATTCGTTAATATTACTCAAGCTGAATTCTATTTTATGATTGTATTTAGGAATAAAAAATGATTTCAACCCAAAAGAGGTGTTTTGTAACATAGGCAACTCAGAAAAGTTATCTCCATTATGGTCATAAAAGCCTCTTGATCTATTATTGATAAAAAGAGAAGCTCCAATCTTTCTGTTTTTTGACAAAAAAGTACCGTTACCACTTAATACCTGGTCGCTTGTCTGAAAATTGATGTTTTGAAAGGTGTAGTTCAATTCAAAATTGTTTTTCTTCGGAATTTTAGTAATTACATTTACAGTCCCACCTATTGCACTAGAACCATATAAAGAGGATCCTCCACCTCTTACCACTTCAATTCGATCAATCATATTTACCGGGAGCTGCTCCATACCGTACAATCCTGTTAATGGACTGAAGACTGGTCTTCCATTAATTAAAATCTGAGAATACCCACCGGCTAAACCATTCATACGCAATTGAGTGTAATTACAAGTTTGGCAGTCTGTTTCAATCCGCAAACCTGGTTGAAACTTTAAACCTTCAGAAAGACTACAAGCTTGAACTAAATCCAAACTTTCACTATTAATCACATTTACTATAACATTTGAATTGGTCTTTCTCTTATATGTTTTTGTGCCGGTAACCACAACAGCGTCGAGTTCCATTATTTTTTCAGTAAAATTCAAAACCAATTGAACGGTATCATTAGGATTTGTAATACTTACCGTATCTATGATAGATTTAAAACCTATAGCGGAACACTCAATGGAGTAATTGCCCAACGGCACATTACTAAAACTAAAATTGCCATTTAAATTGGTCAAAACATGCTTTGATAACGGATAAACAGATACTCGCGTAAACTCTACAGGTTTCTCTTTATAAGAGACCGATCCTTGAATATTCACTTGAGTTCTACTTTCCAAAACAAAGAATAAAACAAAGAATATACTGAGTAAATAAATCTGAATAATCCGAATCATTAAAATGATATTTTTTAAAAAGTTAGACAAATCTAACATTTTTTTTAGGGCAATAAAAATCTATGTATATTTAAAGTATAAATAAGATACCATGGCAACAATTACTATCGAAAATTATCTTAAAGCATTGTTTAACTTGAATCAGGAAAGCAGTACGATTTCTCTAACCGATCTGAGTAAAGAAATGAATGTGAGCGCTCCCACGGTAAACAACATGATAAAAAAATTACAAGATAAAGGTTGGGTAGAATATCAGAAATACAAACCAATCAAGCTAACCAACGAAGGAGCAGTTCAAGCGGCTGCTATTATTAGAAAGCATCGACTCACTGAAATATTCCTTGTAAAAATAATGGGTTTTGGTTGGGAAGAAGTTCATGACATTGCAGAACAAATTGAGCATATTAAATCTGAAAGCTTTTTTGACCGAATGGATGAATTGCTGGGCTTCCCAAAAACAGATCCTCATGGCTCACCTATCCCAGATAAAAAGGGCCAAATCATGGAACAACACTTTCGGACGCTTTCACAAATTCAACCCAATACAGAGGTCAATATAGTTGCCTTAAAGAACAGTTCTTTTGAGCTTCTTGACTATTTGAACAATAAAAAAATTAAGCTAGGCGACACTGTCCAAATAATCACAATCGAACCATTTGATAAAAGTTGTTCCATTTTACTAAATGATTCGATTCAAATGACCATGACACAACAAGTGTGTAGTTGTTTGATGGTTGTAGAAGATTAATTGCATTTTTTAGCAAAAAAAAAGCTCCTCCATTAAAATGGAAGAGCTAAGAAAGTGTCTTACCCCTATTTTTTTAACTGAATCTTTTTCGTCAAATCAACAAGAAGTGGTGTCGCCACAAACATAGACGAATAAGTTCCAACTAATATCCCAATGATCAGGGCAAATATAAACCCTTTAATCGCTGCACCACCAAAAACAAAGATGATAAGAAGTACTACAAAGGTTGTCATCGAGGTATTGATCGTTCTAGATAAGGTTGAATTTAATGCTCCGTTTATCTCAGATTTGAAGTCAGACTCTTTCTTCCATGAAAGATCTTCACGTATACGGTCAAAGACAACCACAGTATCGTTTATAGAATATCCAATTACCGTCAGGATCGCAGCTACAAATGCTTGATCGATATCCATATTAAAAGGTAGTATGCCTCCAAGTAAAGAAAACAATCCTAGAACGATAATCACGTCATGGAATAAAGCAACAATTGCACTTATAGAGAATTGCCATTTACCAAATCGTATGAATATGTATGCGAATATGATTAATAAACTCAATGCAATCGAAATCTTGGATGAAGTCTCTAACTCTTCTGAAACCTTAGATGAAACAAATCTAGAATCTGGTTGGATTACTCCTTTACCAAGTTTGGACTCACAATTTTTTAACGCCTCATCCAATTTTGCTTTTACTTCAGACTCAGCAGTAGAATTTTGCTTATTCAAAAGATAGTTTGTTGTAATTTCAACGTTAAAAGAACTTGACTTTGTTTTCACATCAACTGAAGCTCCTTTCATTGAATTGGCAAGCTGTTTTTTGATAAATTCAGTTTCATTTTCGGCTGATTTTTCAAATTTCACACCATAAGTTCTACCTCCGGTAAATTCAACAGATTGAGAAATCCCTTGTGTTAATAGTAAGGCCAATGACCCTACAACCATGATCGCAGAAAATGCATAAGTCATTTTACGCTTATCAAGGAAGTTTATATTCAATCCTTTAAATGCGTTTTTTGTAAACTTTGTGTCGAATGAAATTGTGTTTCCTTTGCTCAACCACCACTCAAAGATTAATCTTGAGATAATTAAGGCCGCAAAAACAGAAGAGAATATACCAATGATTAATGTTGTTGCAAATGATTCAATAGGACCTGTTCCGAATACCTTAAGGACAATTGCTGTTAATAAAGTCGTAACATTGGCATCTATAATTGAAGACAAAGCCTTCTGAAACCCTGTCTTAACAGCCGCAGCCAAATCTTTACCCTTTGTCTGCTCCTCACGAATACGCTCAAAAATAAGCACGTTGGCATCAACCGCCATACCTATGGTTAAAACAATACCTGCGATACCTGCCAAAGTAAGAACTGCACCAAATGATGCTAAAGATCCAAAAATAAAAATGACATTCGCTAATAATGCAATGTCAGCAACAATACCAGCTTTTCCATAATAGAAATACATGTAGATAAATACCACCAAAAAGGCTATCGCAAAAGACAATAAACCTGCTCGTGTATTCTCTTTTCCAATTGTTGGTCCGACTTTGGTCTGCTCTTTAATCACGCAAGGAGCAGGTAACGCTCCGCCATTTAGAAGACCGGCAAGATCATTGGCTTCATCAAAAGTAAAGTCACCTGATATTTGTGTGTTCCCGTTGTTAATCGCACTTCTGACAACAGGTGCACTATAAACCACATTATCCATTGAAATGGCAACCAATCGACCAATGTTTTCTGATGTCATTCGACCCCATTGATCAACCCCCTCATCATTCATAGTTAGGTCAACTGTAATATCTCCACTCATTTGATCATAACCCTGACTTGCTTTTGAAATGTGACTGCCATTTACTTTTGCTTTACCATTTTCAGGAACCTTACAAGCATACAAAAACCAACCTTTTGTCTTTTTGTTTTGATCTACGTAATCTTTCTCGGCTCCCCACATAAATCTTAGCTGTGAATCGAATTGGGCTTTAATATCCGATCTATTCAAAAGAGCATCAACGCGCGCTTTATCGTTATCATTTTTGGCATAACCAACAGAAGACCCACCATTTGACTGAATCAAAGAAGCCAATCCAGTCTGAATTTTAACCGTCTCGTCAAATGAAATCTCGGAAGAATCTTCAACTTCACCTTCTTCCTTTATGGAAAGTGCATCGGCTTCAGCCCAAGATGACTGAATCTGACTAAAATCATAAGTTTCAAAAAACTCTAAGTTCGCTGTAGACTGCAATTTTTCAGCAACCGTTTTTTCATCTTGAACACCCGGTAATTCAATATATAAACGGTTATTTTCAGCATCTTTTTGAATATTCGGTTGAGCAACACCAAACTGATTGATCCTTTTACTCATCACGTTTTCAATACCATCCATGGATTTGGCAATCAAATCTCTGAGCTGTTTAATAACCTCATCATCACTCGTTTGAATCATTATGTTGTCCCCATTAAAAATCGTATTTAGCTTTAAACCACCGTTTTCTTTACGAAACTCAGCAACAAATAGATCAATAAAATCCTGGGTCCCATCATTCTCGTATTTCACTAAGGCTTTCTCATAGGGACTTGTGAAAGAAATATCATTTTGATTTTTTACTTGAGATTTTACAAATTCTGGTTCAGATACTTCCAAAGTCACACTCATTCCTCCAACTAAATCCAATCCAAAAGCAAGAGATCTTTTCTTAACCTCAGAAAAGGTTGAACCCAATACAGGATATACTTCCGTATCTGCCTTTGATCTTAATATTTGATTGATTAAAATTCCTTTGGCGATTTCTTCAGATTCAGGGTCGTTAAAATCTATGGTATCATTATTTGTACCAATAACTGCAATGCCATTGTTGTTGGCCATTGCTTCCTTTTTCTTTTTTGATACAATACTAATGGCTTGTTTTTCAGCATCAGCTTCAACATTATTTGCCACCCAAGTGAATGATAATTGATATAGGCAAACTACAGTTAGTAAAATGGTTAAAAACCAAAAGAATCCTTTAATACGCATCTAATTTCAGATTTATGTTTAAATAAGCCTGCAAATATAGAGTTTACAATATTTATATTCAAATATATCCACACTAAAATCACAAATAAAAGAAAGTAACAAATCTAAAGTTTCTTTTTCTTCTTTTCCTTTTTTAAAAAATCATAAAGCTCGTCGGCAAAATTCTGCCATTCATTGGCTTTTTGAACAAGAAGTGTTTTGAGCTTTTCTGATACAATATTCAATTTCCCACCTGCAAATACATCTTTGATCTTTTTAGCCAACTGTTGACTTTCAAGACTTTCAATAATAAATCCATTTGTACCATCGGTTATGTTTTCATGTAAACCACCGTTTTTGGAAACCAAGACAGGAGTACAGAAAGATTCCGCAATGGCCTGCACCCCGCTCTGCGTACCTTTCTTATACGGCAAAACGCATAAATCAGCAGCACTAAAATAATTTTTTACCTTATCATCCGGAATATAAGCATCATTTATAATAATATTGGCGTTTTTACAATCAGTAATCAGCCTGTGGTAGATTTCATCATCACCATAAATTTCACCAGCAATCACCAAGAAATATGAGTCGTCCAAATGATTCATTGTATGAATCAAAATATCCAAACCTTTATAGTCCCGTATCAAACCAAAAAATAAAATCACATTAGCCTTTTCAGGAATACTTAGCGATTCTCTTGCATTTGATTTGTCACAGGCAGAACCAAACTGTGTGTAACTTGGATGAGATAATTGTAAGCATACTGCATCCGGTTTGTGAACTAGCAAATCATTTTTTACTTGTTGAGACAATACGACAAACACATCATATCGATTTAAAAATATTCGATTAAAATAGCGATCAAAAAAACGATTTTCGTGAGGGACAAGATTATGAATCAGGGCTACTTTTAGTACGTTTTTCTTAAAACCTCGAGAAAAAAAAACATACATTGGCGAAAAAATAGTCATCCAATAATTTACAATTACTACATCAGGATTGGTCCTCTTTAATATTCTTCGTGCTTTGAAATAGCTCAAAGGATTAAAAGTTGAAACAATTCTTGGTGCATTTCCTTTGAGTAACTCGTCTTCTTGGGTTTTTCCTGGAAATAAAATTTTTGGGTATAACTTCGAAAAAGTAAATGGTTCTATCTTTGATAAGACACTTAGATTGTTCAATAACATCTGACTGAAACTGGAAATACCGCCACGAAAGGGAGGTAAAACGGAAAAAAAAGTGATTTTTAGTTTTTTATTTTGATTACTCGATTCCAAAATCAATACAATTATAAATGAGCTCGGTTCCCGAGGTTATATTCAAAGTATCAAAATTGGATATGACTAAATCCTTGTAATATTTTTTAACCAAACCTACATGATTTGCATATACTTCATATTTTTTCCTGTAAGCAACCAAATTTAAAACGTTCTCTTGCTCAACACGAATGGTACTGTCAAATGCCAAAGAATTTAACGTGAAAGGTTGGTGAATATCCTCATAAAAACAATTCATCGCACTCAAGGAATTATGGATATTGGCATCCCAAATGGTGAAATTATTTGGTGGTAAAATAAGTTTTACTTTCCTCCTATTTTCTTCCGTTAGCTCAATTTTATTTCCATTCTTTAATACAGTCCATATATCAGAAATTTGCCATGCGTCCGAGGTATCAATTCGTGTTTTACGTATGTATTTGTATGCCACCCTTCCCTCGTTATCAATAAGCGTATCCCCAATTAAAGTTCTCAAATAATAATTGAGCGTGTCGTGAGGAATGGATGAAAGATCATCATGATTGACTTCCTGTACATAATAATCAATGTAAGCTCCTGAATCAAGAGGGTAATAGGTTTCAAAAAAAAACAAAGGTTTAGTGTCATCCTCTTTCCCACATGAAAAAAAACTAATGAATAAAATAAATATATACGTCCACTTCAACATCTCTTACATCCAAATTTACAAAATCTAATCATTTGGGTCAATTCCTTTTGATTTACAATACTCAAGATATTTATCTTTTACCTCACCGCTCAGTAACTCACCATTTTTATACAAATCTCTTTGAATGACTTTTTGATTCTCATCATAATTAAGTACCCAACCGTTTCGAACCCCCTTTTTGAATCGAAATAATTGTAACAATTCACCTTTTGTATTGTACTTACGCCACGAACCAAATGGTTGATCCAATTTGTATTGACCACTTAGCTTGATTCTTCCTGATGAAAATCGTTCTATATATGTGCCGGATTTTAAACTGTCTTCGTAAAAACATTCGGATAGTACTTTTAATGCGCCATTTTCAATTTGGTTTTGAACGTAAAAGGTGACTTTTTTTCCTTCCAATTTACCATTCTTGAAATTCTCCATTGATAATGTCAGTCCTGCATTATTGTAATTAATCCATATTGAATCTCTTTTTTGATTCAGATACATGCCTTCAGACATGACCTCCCTATTTTTAAAATAATAGGTAACAAAAGATTGGTTCTCGCTAATATGCTCAATTATTGCTCTCACCTCAGAGGTAGGATAATAATACCAAAATTGCCCAACCGGTTTATCATTGACAAAAGCACCTTGGTACTGAAGCGCTGTATTCGATTCGTTCCAATACTTTTTCCATTCACCCTGCTTACGTCCCTCGTCATCAATAATGTTTTGACCAAAAGAAAAATGAAAAACACAAAGAAATAATAAAAGTAAAAACCTCATTCAAGTAAATTATTTAATTCAAGCAATGATCTCACCTTAACATCTGGTTTTAATATGCATTTTTCCGTTGATTCAATGAGTACTGTTTTCATCTCAAGATTCTTGCCAAACTCGATATCCGAGTCCGTGTCTCCAACCATAATTGATTTTTTAAAATCAATATTTTTGAATTTATTTTGAGCCATTAGTCCCATATGTCGGTCAGGTTTTCTTGTTGAGTTTTCAGATCCTCTAATCTCAGGAGCAACCAATATTAAATCAATCTTTGCTCCGTTTTGAATTAGCGAAGATTCCATAGAATTATGAATTTCTCTTACTTCATCAATCGAAATCAAGCCTTTACCAACGCATTGTTGGTTGGTAACTATAACCACATGATTAAATTTAGAAAATAAAGCTCCGGAAGATTCTAGTACTCCTTCTTTAAAAATGAAGTCCTTTTTATTTAAAATATATCCTTCAAAATTCCTTTCATTAATGACACCGTCTCGATCGATGAAGAGTGTCCAAGATGAATCCACATTCCAATTGAGCTTCATCTCAAATTTCTTTCTCTATTAGATATACGTTTCTATGGGATGAATTTCTGCCTATCAACTCTGCTATGAAACCCGTCATGAAAAATTGAACACCCACAATCATAGCGACCAACGCAACATAAAATTCAGTTCGATCTGCCAAAAGTCGCGCAGTCTTGTGAATAAATATTTTATCTATGCCTAAATATAAGGTTAAACTAAATCCAATAATAAACATTAAAGTACCAAGTGCACCAAAAAAATGCATTGGCTTTTTACCAAATTTACCCATAAAGGCAACGGTTATAAGATCCAGAGGACCATTCAGAAATCGATTTAAGCCAAATTTTGTAACTCCGAACTTACGTGCTTGATGCTTTACAACCTTCTCACCAATTTTTGTGAATCCTGCATATTTAGCAAGAGCAGGAACATATCTGTGCATATCTCCATAAAGCTCAATACTCTTAACCACTGTGTTCTTGTATGCTTTTAGTCCGCAATTAAAATCATGAAGATAAATTCCTGTAATTCTTCGTGCTGCCCAATTGTATAGTTTGGTGGGAATCGTTTTAGAAAGGGGGTCGTGACGTTTCTTTTTCCAACCTGAAACGAGATCAAAATCCTTTTCTTCAATCATCTCAAATAACTCGGGAATTTCCTCGGGAGAATCTTGTAAATCGGCATCCATTGTAACGACAACGTCTCCCTCACACATTTCAAAACCCTTCTGAAGAGCGGCAGACTTGCCATAATTTCGTTGAAATTTTATTCCTCTAACTTCGGAATGTTTTTGCTGTAATCCTTCAATCACATTCCAAGAGCTGTCTTTACTCCCATCATCCACAAAAATCACTTCATAAGAGTAATTTTCGGACAAAACTTTTTGTATCCACGAGAAAAGCTCAGGTAAAGATTCCTCTTCGTTAAAAAGAGGGACAACTATCGAGATTTGCTTTGACATATCGCTCAAATTTAAGGAATTCTTTAAAGTATTAAGGCCTTGCTATATGGCTATTGTTTAATTATTTTTTTCTGTACTCCATCAATTAGCACAAAGTAAAAGCCATTAGACATGTTTTTTAGTTCTAAAGAATGGCTTTCACTCTGAATCACCCCGCTTCTCAACAAAATACCATTTGGTGAAACAAGCTCATACCGTGAACCGACTGTAGCACCTTTTATGACTGCAGTCTCCGATGTTGGATTTGGAAAAATAGTAAATGTACCTATGTTGGTCTCCTCTATTCCCCACGCATCTTCAACTCTAAAGAAATCAAATGCTGCCTCTGTAATATTAACATGAGGTTCAATGTCAGAAACAAAGACTTTTAATGTCATTGAATTTGTGATTGTTATTGAGGTTTGTTGAGGGATTATCAAGAAATATTCTTGAAAAACCATAGGGTCTCCTTGTGGGGGAAGAACTTGATAAAATATTTCATTTTCTGAACCATTGCTAATCATAAAACTCAAAGTATCATCAATAAGTTCAGGGCCATGATTACAAAAAAATGCATAACTAAACCTAAATGCGGGATTTATATATTGTGTCAAATCCATTTGAGGCGAAGTTAATATCGTAATACCATTGTCCACATCGTCATAATCTGGATCAACATTGATCTTATTACCAGTAACATAACATATAGAGCCACAATCTCCATCTACATCATTACCCATTACTGTATTTGTAGTCGGATTAGGAATACCCCTTTCCCACTCTCCAGTTTCAGCATTTCCAGTAACAGTCCAGCCAAAATCAAATGAAAAATCATCATAGTATCCCTCCCATAATGTAATGTTAATAACCCCTGTAGAGACATTTATCACTGGATTGCTGCATTCAGTGTAATAGCCCCATTTTCCAACAATCAATTCATAGCTCTCCTGATAAAATAAACTAAAATTCTCTTCACCAATTCCATTCGAAATTCCGTCGTAACCGATTAAGGGATGGATAAGGGAAATTTGAGCATCAGGTATAGGGTTTCCATCCTCGTCCATTACATTGACCGTGACATTAAATTGCTCTATTGGAACCAGTTGAATGTCTTGGTTGGTCACAACACCCTGTGATAATGATACAGTCACTGTTTGTGGAAAGTATCCAACCTTTGAATAATTAACATCATAAGATCCTGCGTCAGCCATTCCAGAGGCATAAAAACCACTGCTATTTGTATTTTCATATTGATTACTTGACACAATCTCAATGGAAACATTATTTAACGGCGATGCATTTGAGAAATCGGTTACAATACCTTCTAGATAGGCCGCTTTTTCATAATTTGGACTTAGCACAAAAAAACCTTCAGTCATATCTGCCGCTAAAATATTTCCGGAAGGCAAATACGGATATACACCCCAACACCCATCATAAGTAGGTGTTTGACCCGGATAAGTGTCATATGCAGCAACTTCGATTAGGTTATAAGGATAAGTAGCATCATGTATTGTAATGCCATCCACATAGTAACTTGTGACTAAATAATCATTAACCACAAAAGTATTGTGCGGAATCACATCTGCTCCCGGTGAACTTTGAACCCTATCCAATTCAACAATATTAGTCGGATCCGTAATGTCATAAGATGTAACAAAAGAATTGGGTAGTTCATCCGTAGTGAATACAACTTGTCCATCATCTGAAGGCCATATATTATGTGTAAATGAGTTTGATGTGATTTTAGTTCCAAGAAGAACAGGATTGGACTTATCACTAATGTCAACTATACTCAAAAAACCATCATTAACGTGAGCTAAATAAAGTGTGTCATTTCTGGCATATCCATCATGCACATACCAATTATCGAAAATACCAACTTCCTCGGGCACCATTGGTGTTGTATTGACATCGTATATAATGGCACCTCCTTCACCAAAATTAGCTCCAAATACATATAAGAACCCCATATCATCAACAAAGCAATTGTGAGCAGATTCCCATGTAATTGTGTCTTCGCCCATAAAAAAAGTACTTGTCAAATTTGTGCTAGCAGGCAATGGACTTAAATCAATTATGGTCATTCCTTCTTCTGCCTCTGTAGATACATAGGCATAGTCTCCAAATACCTTTGGGTCCCTCCAAATGCTTTGAGCTCCATCTAACCAAAATATTTCTTGTGGGTTAACCGGGTCAGTTACATCAACAATTGACGTTCCTTTTGTTGTTCCAATAACCGCGTATTCATTACCAACTTCATCAACATAACCCCAAACATCATTTAATTCAGCATCATGCAGTTGTTGATAATCAATATTTGATACAAAATCCAATTCTGCCTGACTATACCCAAATTGAAAGAGGCCAGTAAAAAATATAAATGTTATGATTTTAATGAAAGATGTTGAATAGAAATTATACATGGAGAGTTATTTAAATTATAAGAAAAAAATTGAAGCAAAGACAAACATGATAATGATAAAAACATACTGCCAAAAATCAGGGAAATACTTCAAAATGATGTTTTTCCAATTCATTATAAAGTAAATTTAGAGAATTTTAATGAAACTCTTTACTTTTATAGTATGATCAAAATAAGATTCCAATGAGTTATAAGATTCGAACTAAAGAAGACTACGCAATTAGTTATCAAAATTCGGTTGAAAAAAAGACCGAGTTTTGGGGGGAAATAGCAGAAGAATTTACCTGGTTTAAACCTTGGAAAAACATCATGAATTGCGACATGAAAGAGGCAAGATTCAAATGGTTTGAAGGAGGTATGACGAATATTACTTTTAATTGTATTGACAGGCACTTAAAAACCAAAGAAAAGCAAACAGCAATAATATTTGAACCAAATATGCCGAATGAGGATTCGACACATATTTCATATGGTGATCTTCATAAAAAGGTATGTAAAATGGCAAACCTACTCTGTGAAATGGGTATTGAAAAAGGAGACCGTGTAGCAATTTATTTGCCAATGATTCCTGAATTGGCGATTTCAGTTTTGGCTTGCGCTCGAATAGGTGCGGTTCACTCTGTAATATTTGCAGGGTTTTCATCAGGAGCTTTAGCGGCAAGAGTCAATGATGCGAATTGCAAAATGGTCATCACAGCTGACGGAGGGTTTAGAGGAAATAAGACAATAGATTTAAAAGGAATTGTTGATGAGGCATTAATGCAATGTCCCTGCGTCGAAAAAGTTCTAGTTGCGGAGAGAACCATGACACAAATCAAAATGAAAAAAAATAGAGACTATTTCTTAAAACCATTACTGGTAGGTGCAAGTGAAAAGCATGAAGCTGTTCACATGGATGCTGAAGATCCACTTTTTATTCTCTATACTTCTGGATCAACAGGCAAACCAAAAGGTATGGTACATACAACTGGTGGCTATATGGTTTACACAGCATATACTTTTAACAATGTTTTTGCCTATGAACCCAATGACGTGTATTGGTGTACCGCTGATATTGGATGGATCACAGGGCATTCGTACATTGTATATGGTCCCTTATTGAATGGAGCCACTACACTTATGTTTGAGGGCGTTCCTTCATATCCAAATCCAGGGAGATTTTGGGAGGTCGTTGATAAATATGAAGTGAATCAATTTTATACTGCACCGACTGCCATTCGTGCTCTTGCGAAAGAGTCGATAGAATACGTCAATAAATACAATCTGACCAGTTTAAAGGTAATTGGTACTGTAGGAGAACCCATTAACGAAGAAGCTTGGCAATGGTATAATACAAATATTGGCAAGGAAAAATGTCCTGTAGTTGATACTTGGTGGCAAACAGAAACAGGAGGAATCTTAATTTCACCCTTGCCACATATTTCTCCGCAAATACCAACATTTGCTACTAATCCATTGCCAGGAATAGAACCAATATTAATGGATGAAAACGGAAATGAATTTGATGAACACGATACCGTCGGAAAGCTTTGTATTAAGCATCCTTGGCCATCTATTGCCAGGACCATTTGGGGTGATCACAAAAGATATAAAGAAACCTATTTTACGGCATTTCCTGGATATTATTTCACGGGTGATGGCGCAAAAAGAAACAAGGCGGGTATGTTTAGGATTACAGGACGGGTAGACGATGTCATTATTGTTTCCGGTCATAATCTTGGCACTGCACCTATCGAAGATGCCATAAATGAACATCCTATGGTTGCTGAATCAGCAATCGTTGGTTTTCCACATGATATAAAAGGCAATGCGCTTTACGGTTTTGTAACGCTTAAAGAATTTCCAGAAGGAAACGACAATACTAGGTCAGAAATCAACAAAATTATTTCAGAAAAAATAGGCCCCATAGCAAAACTAGATCGAATTCAATTTACAACAGGTTTGCCAAAAACAAGATCAGGAAAAATCATGAGAAGGATCCTTAGAAAAATTGCAGAAGGAGATTTTTCTAATTTCGGTGACATTAGTACCCTATTAAATCCTGCAGTTGTAGAAGAAATCAAAAACGGAAAAATATAAAAAAATGGCCACCGATACTTCAAAATGGTTGGATATTAATCGTGAATCATGGAATCAAAGAGCCAAAACACATCTCAACTCTGACTTCTATGACCTAAAAGGATTTAAAAAAGGTAAAAACACCTTAAACAGTATTGAAATTGAATTACTTGGGAATATAGAAAACAATAAAATACTTCACCTTCAATGTCATTTTGGCCTAGATACATTTAGTCTTGAACAATTAGGTGCTCAAGTAGCAGGTGTAGATTTTAGTCCTCTGTCTATTTCATATGCAGAAGGCATCAAAAAAGAGATGGGTTATAATGCTGAATTTATTTGCTCAAACATATATGACCTTGATTTAAGAAATTCACATGATTTTGACATGATATTTTGTAGTTATGGTATTTGTGGGTGGCTACCAGACCTAAATAAATGGGCACAGGTCATTTCAAAGCATTTAAAATCGGGAGATACATTTATTATTGTTGATTTTCACCCAAGTGTTTGGATGTTTGACGACGATTTTAAGAATATAAGCTACTCTTATTTTAATGACAAACCATATGTAGAGGTCGAAAACGGAAGCTACGCTTCGCAAAATTCTAAAGAAGAACTTACATCGATTTGGTGGAACCATAGCTTATCCGAAATCATTAACTCTTTAATGAATAATGAAATGGATTTAGTATCTTTTAAAGAATATGATTATTCACCTTACGATTGCTTCAGACATACTTTGGAAGTTTCAAAAGGAAAATTTAGAATCAAACATCTTGAAGCAAAGATACCCATGGTATATTCTTTGGTTTTTAAGAAACAATGAAGATGAGAAATTTAAGTATTTTACTGTTGTTAATTGTCGTGCTTATTGCATGTTCATCGCCCGAAATAAAAACAAATGTCAAATTTGAAAAACCTTCATCAAAAACAGCTCAATTAGAAAGAACATCAATTGTCATACTTGGAACCGTTCAAGATGCAGGATCACCTCAAATCGGTTGTGTAGAAGAATGTTGTTCGCAGCTTAAAGACCAAGATAAAAAAAATAGAAAAGTCTGTTCAATGGGTGTTATAAATACCAACACACGCACAAAATACCTGATTGATGCAACACCAAATATTTCAGATCAACTTAATTATTTGAACAAACTCGGAACTTCAGGAAAACTTGTTGATGGCATATTTTTAACCCATGCTCATATTGGCCACTATACTGGTCTGATGTTCCTAGGTAAAGAGGGGGCTTCTAGCAAAGACATAAATGTATACGCGATGCCGAGAATGAAAAAATTCTTGGAAACAAATGGTCCTTGGGAAAAACTCGATCAAAATGGAAATATCAATGTAAAGGATTTAAGTAACCAAGACACTGTATTTTTAGATAAAAACCTCAAGGTTCTTCCCTTTGTTGTTCCGCATAGAGATGAATATTCCGAAACTGTTGGATATAAAATTATAGGCGAAAACCGATCCGCTTTATTCATTCCAGATATTGATAAATGGGACAAATGGACCTCAAATATCGTTCAAGAAATTTCTAAAGTTGATTATGCTTTTATCGATGGTACTTTTTATGATGGAGAAGAAATCAACCATAGAGATATTTCTGAAATTCCGCATCCATTTATTATTGAGTCAATGAATTTGTTAAAAAACATATCATCTCAGGAAAAAAACAAAGTGTATTTCATTCATTTAAATCATACTAACCCTGCATTAAACGAGGAGAGTAATGCATTTAAGCAAGTTCTTAAAAATGGATTTCATGTGGCTCGAATAAATGAAGTTTTTTCTCTCTAATCATCAATGAAAGTTCTAAGTGAAATTATTAAAACGGAATTAAATGAAGATTTAATTTCATTCAGAACTTTATCCGGGGGGAATATAAACAATGTGTATAAATGCTCTACAAAACAACATCAAGTTGTGACAAAAATCAATGATGTAAGGAAATATCCGTTGATGTTTGAAAAAGAGGAGCAAGGATTGAATTTATTGAACTTATCAAACTTTCGAATTCCAACAGTACTCAATAAAGGAACCAATCAAAACATCAGTTATTTGATACTGGAACATATCGATGACAATGGAAATAGAATCAATGAAATAGCATTGGGTACTATGCTTGCTGAAATGCATCAAATCTCATCAGATTCATTTGGACTTGACCATGACAATTACATTGGATCGATTCCTCAAATCAATGAAAAAAAAGTAAATTGGACCTCATTTTATCAGTCAATGCGCCTCGAACCATTAGTGAAAAAAGGGTTTGATTCTGGATATATAGAAAATAAAACCTTACAATTATTTGATACATTGTACAAAGAGTTAGACAATCTAATTCCGCTTGAGCCCCCTTCTCTTTTGCATGGTGATTTATGGCAAGGCAATATCATTTGTGACGAGAATTCTTTACCTGTTTTAATTGACCCAGCTGTGTATTACGGTCATCGTGAGATTGATTTAGCGATGCTTTTATTGTTTGGAGAAATTTCTCAAGACACCATAGAGGCCTACAACAATATATATCCATTAGAAAAAAATTGGATTACACGGACTGATCTTCATCAATTGTATCCTCTACTCGTTCACCTCCTTCTATTCGGTGGTTCTTATTTTGAAGAAATACAAAAAACACTCAAAAAATACACCTAGTTTTTTATGAATTTCTTTGTGTAAATACCATTCACCGTGGAAATACGAATAACATAAGTTCCTTTCTTGTATTTACTAACATCAGCAAAATACTCCGCAAAAGAAGCTGAAGCATTCATGTCGTCTTGAAGTAAAACTCTTCCTGATAAATCAAGAATTTCAAGACTTGCATAGCCGCCGACTTTGGCTAATAAATCAATTGTCAATTCATTCTGAGCTGGATTTGGGTAAATAGAAAGCTCCCCGTACTCAGGCAATTCATCGATTCCTAATGTAAATCCAACTGAAAAATCATATCGGTGATAGCTTCCAAAATCTCCTGGGAAAATTTCCATGTAACTACCTCCTACTTTCCTCACTCTAAATGCTCCTGCAGTTTCTCCTTCTACCTGTGAAGAATACCAAAATGACAAACCATCGTCGTCATAATCATCAAGTACAATTGAGTAGCATCCAGGTGCCAAATCAAAGGTATCTTTGTATTGGGTGGTGTTTTGTAAATTGGTTCTTTCAAAAAGAACCGTTCCAGAAGCATCCATCAACCTGTATGCATTTTCTGAAGCCTTGTTATTCGTGGTGAACCATATAAGGAATGGCCCATCAACAGATTCTGAGGCATCAAACTTAGATTTTTTAACACTATTTTGCTGATAATCGTCATTACCAAAAGAACCGTTTAGGTCTCTTACATAAGCTGTGAATGTTTGATTCTCGTTAAGGTCAGTCCACCAAGAATAATCAGAAACAGGTATTTCTACAATCTCCTCCTCCATAAATCCAAGATTTCCTGTCCATTCAAAATCAATATTATCACCATAAGTAATCCAACATTTAATTGTACATGATGTAAGTGGTTCAGACCCCGTATTTCTTAATATAATTCTTGGATTCGAACAAGTAGGATTGAATTTTGAATAGTACTCGTAATTACTCGGGTTCAGCACATCTACAATAGCTGCATCGTTTTCAAAGTTAGGTGCAGAATATGAAATCAAATCATAAGCCGCTCGATAGTTACCTGACCCTTGTCCTTGATCATTTGAAGGAACATCATTGATTACATAATCAAGAGCAACTGAATCTCCAGGGTTAACATAAGGAGTGAGCTCAAACTCGTATTCCTTAACTTTATCACCAGGGCACCAGCCCTCTCGAGCATAAGGCCATGTTCCTCCCTGACCAATAAGGGGGTTATTTCCGCAATCTTCCTCCTCATAAATATCCCATTCAAAACGCGTTACTCCGTCGACCTTAATACTGTGGTCGTTTGAAACCCACTCACAACATGCCTGATTTCCGACTTGTCCATGTCCAGACATCCTTGTTTTAATCTTAAAGCCTTCCGATGTATCCGAAAGATAAACTTTCTTCTCTTGGAGCACATTGTCTTCTGCCATAGCTGCGAATCCATACGATCTAAAATCAGACCAAATTGGTTCTCTTTTGTGAACGTCTCTTGGCGGGATACCTTCAACAAAAGCAAAACTTAAATCCAACAATTCTTGGGTGTTATGAGCTGCAAGGTCTACCACATCTCTCAGATAATCTTGGTAATCCGTAACATCATAAATCCAAGAAAAACCATTTGGACCTAAATCAAAACCAATACCGTAAGGAGTTATGTACCTCGCAATTTCAACATCAAAAATAATCTCATAAGGCTCTTGAAAATATGTTATTATCGAATTTACAACGGACTGACTGGTTGAATAAGGTGTTGATGATATCACATCTCCCTGTAAGTCATATTCGTATGCATCTCCAGATGAGGCAACAATCAACGCATTTGAGATTTCAAAGTGTCTATCAATTGATTCAAATTCAAACAAAATCTCTGGTTCAATCAATGATTTTTTGTTTATCACTAATTCAGACGGGTTCACATCCTGATAATCGCCATTTCCAAAGGTTACAAGTAATCTGTTTACGAATCGTTCCATGCCGTTAATGGGACCCTCAGAAAAATCAAACATCCCAAATGCAGAGGGCATTAATAAGTAATTATTGGGTGACGCATCTCTAGCGTAGCTGTAATTGTCAAAGTCATAAGAGACCATTAAGTTGTTCCAATTCGGATGTGAATTATTTACTTTACTGTACTGCCATGCACTGATTGTTGCCTCATCTAGAGCAGCATTGTAAACTTCAAAATGATCGATATTTCCTTTCCAATGATTGCCAAGACTTCTGTTGGCCCCTATAACCAAACGATGAAGGTTTCCAATGATTTTATTTTTATCCGTTCCACTGTGCCAAAGTGAACCATCTTTATAAATCATCATTTCTCCTGTACTTTGTTTTTTAACGAAAGCCCAATGGTGCCATTCATTATCAATACCATCATTTGACATGTCTTTATCGATACGATCGTAACCTGAACCCTCACCACAATCCCAATAAATTCGATTGTTACTCCATGGCATGTGTATATTAATTACCCGTTGATTCAAGGTGTCATAACCTTCCAATATTGAAGTATTCACTCCTGTATTTCCATTTCCTTTTACCCACATTGAAATGGTTAATTCATCTCCTAAATCCAAATCGGACATTTCCAATAGTGCATGATTTGTTCCATCAAACTTTAAGCTTCCATTTTTTGAAGAATAATTTAATGCTTGACCATTGCTACTTAATTCTGTTTCAAATTCAATTTGATTACTTGCTGGAAATGAATGATCAAAACTAATTTCAATCACAATATTATCTGTTCCATTCCATACAAATGGTTCATTAAATAAAAACTCATTTTGACCAAGATGCAACTCTCCCCACCCCCATGGTGTTGGTGTAAGCGTTCTACTCAAATCATAAACAGTCGAAAAACCTGATGTATGGAATTGTAATAATTCAGAGTCTTGAGTCGATTTTAGTAAAATCCTTGGATGCATGAGCTCACCACCATTCGTTAAATTAGAGACATTTAGCCAAAGAGATTTTATCTCACCAGCATTAATTCCTGCCATTTCTAATTCTGATGCAGTGACAATCATTTGGTATTTGCCCCCCTGATAGTTCATATCAAATGGGTATAAAGAAGTCGATGAAGATGTTTGCGACAAAGCCATTTGAACAGGGTTAGTTAAAGCCTGTCTTTCATGTTCTATACTTAATGAGCTATTGTGATAATCATATCCCCACGGCTCATAATCATAAGGAGTGTTTGAATTGTAATTATGTAAGTATCTAACACTATCTACTTGAACTGAATCATAATCACCAGTATGATCAAACACACGTGTATAGGTTAAATAATCCCACTCTCCACAATTGAATTGATCCCATGGTGTTAGGGGGCTGCATTTTAATTTGTAATACATCAATACTTTTTCAAACCGCTTATCGTTTAATGAATTTGGAAACTCAAAATTGGCACGCCTTGTGCTGATTGAATCAAAAGTAAATGTTTGAACCCAAGTGGTATCTTGTGCATTAAGATGATTTGAATTCAATAATGAACTCAGCAATATGACAAGGAGTAGTATAATTCTTTGCATGTTTTTTTTTTCCAAAAATACGCAAAATGAAACGAAAAATAAATTCCTTTCGTTACGAAAAAAACAGCTTGGTTTTTATTGAGTAAAAAGGTTTACCACTAGTGATAACTTATCCCTTATGTCTGTCCTTTCCACTATAAAATCTAAGAAGCCATGCTCCAGCAAAAACTCTGACGTTTGAAAACCTTCCGGCAAATCGCGTCCGATGGTTTCTTTTACCACTCTTGGACCAGCAAAAGCAATCAAAGCACCTGGTTCGGCAATATTCACATCACCTAGCATGGCGAAAGAAGCAGTAACTCCTCCCGTTGTTGGATCAGTAAGGTAAGAAATGTATGGCAACTGTGCATCAGCAAGCTGACCTAGTTTTCCGGAAATTTTAGCCATTTGCATCAATGAAAAACCAGCTTCCATCATTCTTGCTCCACCAGATTTCGAGATAATCATGACCGGACATTTGAGCTTTAACGCTTCGTCAATAGCTCGGGCAATTTTTTCACCCATAACAGACCCCATTGACCCACCAATGAATTTAAAATCCATTGCAGCCACTATAAAGTCCTTTTTATTCAATTTCCCTTTTGCTGTCCTTACTGCATCAGACAATCCCGTATTCTTCTGTGTTGTTTTTACCCTATCTGTATACTTTTTTGTATCCTCAAATGTCAAAGGATCACCAGAAGTTATATTTGGATTAAGTTCTGTAAATTTTCCGTCATCAAAAATGATTGAAAAATACTCCTCGGAACCAATACGTTCGTGGTGAGAACATCTGTTACAGACATAGTTCAATTTCTCTAAATCTCCTTTGGTAAAAATTGTTTTACAATTTGAACATCGTGACCACAAACCCTCTGGCACTTCTTTCTTCTCACTTGTAGTGGTGGTAATTCCTTCTTTATTTCTTTTGAACCAACTCATTTAATTTCTTTGTTTAAAATTAATAAAGATTTATAAGGTGTGGAGATTATTTAAATCTGAAAATGACTTTTCAAGTCTTTTTATGAAAGTATTTTCTCCTTCTCTCATCCATTTTCTCGGATCATAATATTTTTTATTTGGCAACTCATCTCCTTCAGGGTTACCAATTTGACTTTTTAAGTAATCTTGTTTTGAGAGAATGTAGTCTCGGGCTCCTTCGGTAAAAGCATACTGAAGATCTGTGTCAATATTCATTTTGATTACGCCATAGCCAATGGCTTCTCTAATTTCAGCAAGACTGGAACCAGAACCACCGTGAAAAACAAAATCGACTGGATTACTTGCAGTGTTGAATTTTTGTTGAACGTAGTCTTGAGAATCTCTCAAAATCTTAGGAGTTAACTTTACATTTCCCGGCTTGTAGACACCATGAACATTACCAAAAGCGGCTGCAATGGTGAAATTCGGTGATATGTTCATAAGCTCTTCATAAGCATATGCCACCTCTTCTGGTTGGGTATATAGTTTGGAGCTGTCAACCTCCGTATTATCTACACCATCTTCTTCCCCTCCAGTGATACCAAGTTCAATTTCAAGGGTCATACCAATTTTACTCATACGCTCAAGATATTTTTTACATATCCCGATGTTTTCGATGATGGGCTCCTCTGACAAATCAATCATATGAGAACTATACAACGGAACTCCATGGATTTCAAAATATTTTTCACCTTCTTCCAAAAGACCATCAATCCATGGTAGTTTTGCTTTATGGCAATGATCCGTATGCAGAATTACGGTTGCACCGTAAGCTTCCGCCAACCTGTGCACATGACGTGCACCTGAAGATGCTCCAAGTATTGCTGCTTGATGATTCGAATTGTCTAGAGACTTTCCCGCAAAAAATTGCGACCCGCCAATAGAAAACTGAATGATTACTGGTGCATTTAACTTTGCAGCAGCCTCCATAACTCCATTAACAGTGCTTGTTGACGAAACATTTACAGCTGGTAATGCAAAACCTTTTTCTTTGGCAAAGGCGAATATTTTTTGAATATCGCTACCTGTTGCTACCCCCGATTTTATATTATGACTCATTTCTCAATTGATTTGATTTTGCAAATGTAAAAAATTAAAAAAAAGAAGTACCTAAAATAAATTGAAGAATCCTTCGTTGTACTAAAAAACATATTGCGTATGATGCATAAATACTCTACTGAAAGTAAGCCAATTAACACAAATTCTTTACCAAGCCCATCAACTATCCACTTTATCTTGAGTTATAGTAAGGCCTTCGAAGTAAAAAAACTAAAGAAGAAAAAAATATTGGTTTGCAAAAATTAATAAAAACGCCTCAGGGCGTTTTTTTTTGAACAAATGATTCCATTGTTTATTTAATTTTATAGCCTATGGAGTTTAAACTCGTTTCTGACTATAAACCAACTGGAGATCAACCTCAAGCAATAGCCCAACTTATTGATGGAGTTGAATCAGGAATTAAGCATCAGACGCTTTTGGGTGTTACCGGAAGTGGAAAAACGTTTAGCGTAGCAAATGTTATTGAAAAAGTGAACAAACCAACACTCATCTTATCTCACAACAAAACTTTGGCAGCCCAGCTTTATGGGGAATTCAAACAGTTTTTTCCAAAAAATAAAGTAGAATATTTTGTTTCTTATTATGACTATTATCAACCCGAAGCTTATCTCCCGGTAACCAATACTTATATTGAAAAAGACTTACAAATTAATGACGAAATAGAGAAGCTCAGATTATCAGCTACCTCGGCATTGTTATCAGGACGAAGAGATGTCATCATCGTTGCATCCGTTTCTTGTATTTATGGAATTGGTAACCCTTCCGAATTTAAAAAAAGTATTATTACCCTTAAAAAAGGAGACGATATTTCCCGAAACAAATTGCTCTTGAAATTTGTGGGAAACCTTTATTCAAGATCTGACGAGGCATTTGAGAGAGGTAATTTTAGAGTCAGAGGAGATACCATTGATCTTTATCTCGCTTACACCGATTATGCCATCAGATTTGAATTTTGGGGCGACGAAATAGAAAACATTTCAACAATTGATCCTGAAACAGGTAAAACCATCGAGAATTTAGAGGATATATTGATCTATCCAGCAAATTTATTTGTTTCAAGTCCTGAGAATACACACCAAGCCATTATTGAAATTCAAGATGACCTATTGATTCAAATAGAAGAATTTCAAAAGGACGGCAAGGCGGAAGAAGCCCAGCGGCTAAAAGACCGCGTTGAATACGACCTGGAAATGATCAAAGAACTTGGCTATTGCTCTGGAATTGAAAATTATTCAAGATATTTTGATCGAAGATTGCCCGGGCAAAGACCCTTCTGTCTATTGGATTATTTTCCTGAAGACTATTTAATGGTTATTGATGAAAGTCATGTCTCATTACCTCAAGTAAAAGGGATGTATGGCGGTGACCGAGCAAGAAAAACGAACCTTGTTGACTATGGATTTAGACTTCAAGCTGCCATTGATAATCGACCACTTAAATTTGAAGAATTTGAAAACATGTTTCAACAATGCATATATGTATCGGCAACGCCTGCTGATTATGAAATGGAAAAATCTCAAGGACTACTGGTTGAACAAGTCATTCGACCGACGGGACTACTAGATCCCATAATAGAGGTGAAACCAAGTTTAAATCAAATTGATCGATTAATTACAGAAATACAAAACAGAATAAAACTGAAAGAACGAACACTTGTAACCACACTTACAAAAAGAATGGCAGAAGAATTACAGAAATACCTAGATAAGATGGGAATCTTATGTCGATATATACATAGTGAAATTGATACCATTGAAAGAGTTGAAATTTTACGACAACTTAGACTAGGTCAGTTTGATGTTTTGATTGGTGTCAATCTTTTAAGAGAAGGTCTTGATTTACCTGAGGTTTCATTTGTAGCTATTATAGATGCAGATAAAGAGGGCTTTCTTAGAAACGAACGTTCACTGGTTCAAACAGTGGGTAGGGCCGCACGAAATGTAAATGGTTATGTAATCATGTTTGCAGATAAGATTACAAAATCAATGAAGAAAACGATTGACGAAACTGAAAGAAGGCGAAAACTTCAAATGGCTTACAATAAAGAACACAACCTTATACCCACTGCTCTTAAAAAATCCAAAGATATTATTCTTGAATCTACCAAAGTGGCCGATGGAGAATCCTCAACTCAAAAAGCAGAAAGAATTGCTGCTATTGAGGAAGCTCCTGTCTCAACAGAGTTTAAAGATTCGAAATCTCTAGACAAAGAAATCAAACGCATACGAAAGCTCATGGAGAAATCGGCAAAAAATCTTGAGTTTATAGAAGCCGCGGGATACAGAGACCAATTGAGAGATCTACAAAAATTAGAAAAACAATTTGAATGAACGGAAAAATGACCCTCAAACAATTTCGCTGGATCGCCTTAATTGAAGGCGTTTCTTATATATCTTTTGCGATTACCATGCCTCTAAAATATATCTATGAAATACCAGAACCGAATTATGTAGTAGGAATGATTCATGGGGTCGTTTTTATTTTGTTTTGTTTTTGGCTTCTTGTGTTAACCCTTCGAAAAACATGGAGCTTGTCAAGAGGCATCATGTTTTTTATCGCCTCTTTTGTTCCCTTTGGAACCTTTTACATGGATATGAAGTATCTTAGAAAGCTCCAATAATCAATCAAAATACTCCTATTGTTGTAATTCACAAGAACATGTTCATGTATTTCACATTATTGGGGTATAGACGAACAAGTTTTATTAATTTTGTCCAAAATATTAGGAATGGCAAACAATTTATTAAAAGGGAAAAGAGGTATTATTTTTGGTGCATTGAACAACCAGTCTATTGCTTGGAAGGTTGCTCAAAGAGCTCACGAAGAGGGTGCAACTTTTGTGTTAACCAATGCCCCTATTGCGATGAGAATGGGCGAAATCAATAAGCTCGCTGAAGAAACGAGTAGTCAAATCATACCTGCAGATGCGACGAATGTAGAAGAGCTTGACCATTTGGTTACGCAATCAATGGAAATATTAGGGGGTAAAATTGATTTTGTACTGCATTCTATTGGCATGTCACCTAATGTTCGAAAAAAGAAACATTATACTGAAAACGATTACCGTTTT
>CALKHF010000017.1 GCA_938092255.1 uncultured Flavobacteriales bacterium
ACAATTCCCGCATGTACCTGATCTGCAACTCTATGCGCTCTTTTTAAGTTACTTGTCCATACCGTAGTAGACAAACCATATTGAGTTGAATTTGCCATCATTAAGACCTCCTCCTCGCTATCAAAAGGCATAATGGTTACAACAGGCCCGAATATCTCTTCTTGATTTGTTCTACAATCGTATTTCAACCCCTCAATTACAGTTGGCTGAATAAAAAACCCTTCATTATTGGGTTCAGGTAAAATGACTCTTTTCCCACCTGTCAAGATCGTTCCCCCTTCCTCTTTGGCCAGCTCAACATAGGATAGGACTTTCTCCATATGTTCTTTTGAAACAACTGCCCCTTGTTTAGAATTAGGATCTGATGGCGCTAGGTTTTTCATTCTGGAAACCTTCTCAACAAATGATGTTTTGAATTTTTCATATATCGGCCTCTCAATAAAAATTCTGGATCCACAAAGACAAATTTGTCCTTGATTGGCAAATGAAGACCTTACAGTGGTCGCTAGCATGTCTTCAAAGTCACAATCAGCGAATATAATGTTAGGGTTTTTTCCTCCAAGTTCTAACGAAAGCTTTTTAAACATCGGTCCCGCCGTTCTGGAAATATAAGCACCTGTCTGCGTTCCTCCTGTAAATGATATGGCTTTTATTAATGGATGCTTCACAATGGCATCTCCGGCAGATCTTCCAGTTCCATGAACAATATTTAGAACCCCTGGCGGCAAACCTATTTCTCGGGCAACCTCCGAAAGTAAATATGCGGTATATGGTGTTACCTCAGATGGCTTCGCAATAACACAATTTCCTGATGCAAGTGCAGGAGCAATTTTCCATGAAAACAGATACAATGGCAGATTCCAAGGAGAAATACATCCTACAACTCCAATTGGTTTTCTTGTGGTATAATTCATTCCCACACCCTCCATTGAATGAGATTCCGAGGCAAAATGTAAAATCCCAGTAGCAAAAAAATGAAAATTCGATACCGCTCTTGGTATGTCGACTTGGGCCGCTAAGGAAACAGGCTTTCCATTGTCTAAAGACTCTGCATTCACAAACTCATCCATTCTTTTTTCAATGCCTTCTGATAATCGAATGATATATTTACTCCTTTTTTCAAGAGACAATCCAGACCACGCGGGAAAAGCCTTTTGAGCTGCCTGAACCGCTAAATCTACATCTTCAGCGTCAGAATCCGGAATCAAGGAATAAGCTCTCCCTGTTGAAGGGTCAATATTTTCAAAATATTTCCCGGAGATTGGTTCAATCATTGAACCATTTATGTAATTGGCTATTTTTTTCATGTATCAATGCAATTAAAACAAATGTCATAAAAAAAACCGAAAGGGAAGAATGAAAAAGGTCAACACATTATTTCTAACTTCGTAAAACATAGAAATTACAAATATGGAACTCTCGAAGACCCAGCAGATCGTTGATGATTGGATTAAAAAATATGGTGTTCGTTACTTTAATGAATTGACCAATACGGCTATTCTAATGGAAGAAGTTGGGGAGCTGGCAAGGATTATTTCAAGACGCTATGGAGAACAAAGTGAAAAAGATTCAGACAAGAACCTTGACCTAGCAGATGAAATGGCGGATATACTTTTTGTCCTCATTTGTTTGGCAAATCAAACTGGGATTGATCTTGATGATGCCTTCAAAAAGAATATCAAGAAAAAAACTACTCGAGATCACTCAAGACATGTTAAAAATAAAAAGCTAAAATAAATTGAAACAAGAATTAGAAATAGAAGCAAGAAAATCGTTTAAATCAGGAAAATCATTGGTCTTGAAAGCTGACTTTTCCAACTATTTTGAATTGCTTCAGCAGCTTATCATTGATGAAATCCCTGAACCAAGAGAGGGCTCCCCCAGAGGTATTATTCTGTTTTCGGAGGATCAAATCGCAAGAGATTTCGGAGATTATATCGAGCCAGCGTTTAAGAAACATGACCTTACCTCCGACCTTATTATCGAAAAAGGACAACGAATAAGACAACGAAATGATTTGTATTTTGGAACAGAACTCATTATTGGTACTCCGAAAAGAGTATGCGAATTGTATTATCAAAATGGATTTAACATTGGAGAACTTAAGTTTTTCATGGTTATAGACATTAACACCATCTTTAAAAAAGGATTGAGAGGATATGTGAGCAGGATTTCTGAGAGTCTTCCAAAATGTAAAAAGGTCGTTTTTGAAAGTATTGGTAAAGAAGATGTAGTAAAAGGATATTATTCGGAATTCATATACCCTCTTAAACGATTATCTGAAGAATAATTAACTAAATAAGATCAAAAGCACTTACGAATACCGGCCTTTTTGTTGAATATTGGCTTTTGTGGTTTCGCGTAACGACGGCTACCTTTTTTTCTCCAAGAATTTTATCCAATATCCCCCATTTGATTCTTTTTCTTTGCTCCTTATATATCGACTTGTTCGGATCTATAAACCAGATTAATGAATTTACTTTAAACAAATTGAGTGCGGAATCAAATAGCCGCTCTATGTCTTGAGCCGAGTTGTTTTTTGTAAGCACTATATCGGGAACAAGAAAAAAATGATTCGTGGGTTTAATCAGTCTGTTCAAAAATGGAATAACGGGTAAAACTTTTACTAAAAACGAACCAAACCTTCCCGGTAAACTTATTATTCTCCAATGTACCTTCGAGAATTTCGCGCATGCAATCAGAACTCCATTGTCATCATTTAAAACAAGATATGGGCCTTTTTTGATGTGCTCTTCATGATAAAACTCATCCGAACCATAGGCGTCTTTTATTTCCCCTGCAATAGAGTTCCAATCATCTATAAGAGTGATGTTTTCGTTTTTTTTTGGATTGATACGGCTGTAAGTTCTTGAAACAAGATCTGAATAATTCTCAAACCCAAACCTTTCACTAAACAAGCGACTTCGATCATTATCATAATCGATGTAAGCATATAAAGGCAATGCCGGTTTATTGGATATCAAATCTTGAAACACTCCAGAGATTTCTTCCTCTAATTGTGAGGTTTTCCGTTTCGTTGTAGTTTTTTGAGTATTCTGACTTTGAAATGTCTTGCTAAAGGCAAAATATCTCAAGTAATAGCCTGTGTCCCTTTCACAAAAAGTGATATTTCCAATCAAACGATTGTTTCGCTGTAAAGAAAATGATAAAGGATTATCTGCTTCTTTGATTCGTTCTTTAATGTCCAAATGAACATACTTAGCACCATTGGTCCCAAGTTCTATACCAGATAACAATTCAATTAAATCTTCGGAAATTTTATCGGAGGAAACCAGTTTCATAAAACTGATAATTCTGATTAATCAGCCTTTAAAACACTGATGTCTTTAACTGCATATGCTATTTTCAGGGCTTCTACTTCCTGAAGAGCCTTCCGTACAGAAAAAAGCAATCCAGAAGGGGCTTCTCCATCTGCCTTTATACAAGTAATTACAGCTTCTATGGGCGCATTCATTCTGGCTGGTTTTGAGTCAAATTTATCTGTTTTCCATGTGCCTACAACATTTGCATCGTATAAACCATCAGGAATAGGATTGGTTAGCACATTATCTAAGGACAATGCAAAACCACTTTCAAAAGCTGCAGCTCTACTTGAATTCCGCGGTTTTCCAATATAAATAAAATCAATCTCAGATCTTTGTTTATAAGGTGTTAAATCTTCTGTTTCGGTTCCATCCGGCGCAAGGTACTGAACAGTGGGGTCTGTTTCCTTAGTGGTGGTGGCAACCATAAAAAAGAAGAGTAACATAAATACAATATCCGGCAATGATGCTGTATTCATTGCGGGTGCCGATCGTTCTTCTACTTTTTTAAACTTAGACATGTTTTAGTTTTTCGGTTCTACTTCAATGATTTTCCCTGGATACAAGACCTTGATTAAATCAAGTTTTGGTTTGTCTTCTAAATTATTATCAGGGTTTTGATTGTATCTAAACCTCATGTGGGTGTATGATTCATTAAAAATCTCCTTGCATTTTTTATTTCTTAATACATTTAAGGCTTCCTCAATTTCATTGTGAATTTTTGTATAGATAGAATATCTTGTGTCTTTTTGAACAACAATTTTGATGTGTGCTTGCTTGTCTATTTCTCGAAGCTCAGTCAAACCTGTTTCCCTTGACAGCACTTGAATGGCTTCTCTTTTCTTACTCCACTCTTCTTGGGCAGATGTTAAGTAATCATACTTGATTTTATCAACCATTTCGTCAAGCGCGTCTTTTTGATTTTCCAATTTTATATACTCGATATCACACATTGCTAATGTTGCCGTAGAATACAACGGAAAGTTGGATGTCAAATCATTTTCTTTCTCATTAAAAGTGTAGAACTTTTGAATAATATCTGAAATGCCATCCGGATCAGGATATTCATCCCTCACTTTTAATTCGTTTGCACTATTTGCCTCAATTTTAAGAATGTTCCTTTCCTCGATTTCAATATCTTCCGGTGGGTTTTCAACTTTTTTAGGGATATCTCGAATGTAGGCAGTATCTTTTTCCATTGTTGTCGTTACAAGAAAAAACAATAGCAGAAGAAAGGCAATGTCCGCCATTGACCCCGCATTTATTTCAGGAATATCTCTTTTAGCCATAAATCTTATTTTCTATATCGACCCATTAATGGACCCAAAACAATAGCCATAACTCCAATTAGTAAACAAATCCCAATCGTATAAATTCCAGCCGTGGTAATAGCAATTGTGTTTGGCCCCAAATTAACCTTTTCTGGATCAAGTTGAAGACTTTTTACAGTATCTGCAGAACCAACAAAGAAAAGAACCATAAAAAGCACAGCACTTACAAGAAGCCCTAGAATTGAAAGTCCTGTTTGTTTTGGTCGAATGATAAATTGGTAAATAAAAAAACCTATCACGGTAATTAGCGCAGCTCCTATGAGGAAATTAACATAATCCAATGCGGAAAAGCTAGGAGGGGAATCCTTAACAAAAGCATTTATTTTTTCTATTTCTTCACCTGACTCTGGGTATTTTGAGGCTACTAGCCATACGCAGAGTGACACCCCCAAGAATCCAAGAATAAACTTGGAAATATTTAGTATTTGATTGACATTATCTTTCATAAAGAATAGATTAAATTATTTGGTCACTTTATTCGCCAACATCATATCGATCAATGAAATTGAAGCTTCCTCCATTTCATTAACAATCCCATCAACTTTACTCGTAATGTAATTGTAAAATATTTGAAGAATAATTGCAGAAATCAAACCAAATACTGTTGTTAGAAGCGATACCTGAATACCACCGGCAACCGTAATTGGTGACACTTGACCATCTTCAACAATTTGCTCAAATGCTTGAATCATACCGATTACTGTTCCAAGAAAACCAAGCATAGGAGACAATGCAATGAATAACTGTAACCAGGTCATTCCCTTTTCTAGCAATCCGTTCTGAACGCCACCATACGAAATAATCGATTTCTCAACAACGTCCACCCCTTCATCAGCCCGGGATAAACCTTGATAATAAATAGATGCGATTGGACCTCTTGTATTACGAGCAACTTCAAGGGCCGCCTCAACTCCTCCATTTTTTAAAGCGTCTTCGATATTCTGTTTAAATTTCTTTGTATCAATAGTAGAAAGATTGAGATATACCACTCTTTCTATCGATAATGCCATACCAATAATTAAACACAAAAGTACTGGGGTCATCCACAACGGATCCCCTTGAATAAATTTCTGTTTCAGTTTTTGCGAAAAGGAAAGATCTGCTTTTTTCTCCTCTTTCTTTTCTCCGTTTTCTGTTTTCAAATTCCCATCTTTTGCCGCGTCTAAAACTCCAGCATCACCTGTTGCTACTGTGTTTTCTACTCCTGCAAGATCACTTGCGTCTTCTTGTGCGGAAAGGTTAAATGTAAGCCCTAAAGTCATGACGAATAGGAAGGCGAATGATTTGATCATATTTTTCATAATTGATAAATTGATATTCTTTGTTTATTTATTAAGTGTCAAAAATAATGTTTTTTTGCTTTTACGCAATTTTTAATCAAGTATAATACGAACTTGGCCGTAACTGTAAGAAATTTGCGGAGAGAGGGAGATTCGAACTCCCGGTACCTTTCGGTACACATCCTTTCCAAGGATGCACGATAGACCACTCTGACACCTCTCCTGCAATATAAGGACTGCGAAGATAAAAATTTCTCGGAATCTCAAAACTGATTTAGCTCATCAAGCCAAAAATAAATAAGCCCAATGAAAAATAGATAAACAAACCAACCACATCATTTAAAGTAGTTATAAAGGGGCCTGTAGCCAAAGCGGGATCAATCTTGTACTTATTAAGCACCAAGGGAATGAGAGTTCCAAAGATTGCAGCAACTACAATTACCGTAAATAAAGATATACTTACAACTAACCCCAAATCAAAACCGCCAAAAACAATTCCGATAAATAAAATGATGAGTGAGAGTAATATTCCGTTTAAAACCCCCACAAGAGTCTCTTTCCAAATCTTCCCCAAGATTCCGCCAAGGTTCTGGTCTCCCCTGGCCAATGACTGAACAACAATTGCTGAAGATTGCACACCCACATTTCCGCCCATAGCGGTTATTAGTGGAATAAAAAAAGCCAATTCCGGATGTTCAAAAATACTGACCTCAAAGCCAGCGATTACTTGAGCACCCAAAATCCCCCCTGCTAAACCAATGATTAACCAAGGAAGTCGGGCTTTTGATACTTGCCAAATGCTCGCATCAGACTGCATCGGATCAGAAATACCCGTAGCAAGTTGAAAATCTTTATCTGCTTCCTCTTTTAAATAGTCGACTACGTCATCAATAGTAATTCGCCCAACAAGTTTGTTTTGATAGTCCACAACTGGCACTGAAACCAAATCATATTTTTCCATTACGCTGGAAACATGATCAGACGGATCAGATGTTTTAACAGAAATAATGTTTTTTGAGTTATATAGTTCGGCAATTTTAGTAGAAGCGTTGGCAATGAGCAAGCGTTTTAATGACAAAACTCCAAGCAAATGCTCTGCCTCATCAATTACAAATATATTAATCACTCTTTCCACATCTTCAGCTTGCTTTCGCAACTCCATAATCGCACTATTTACCGGCCAATTGAGCTGAACGACCAAAAACTCTTTCTGCATCATTCCTCCAGCAGAGTCCTCGTCATAATTTAAAAGATCGACGATGTCTTCCGCTGCCTCATCATCCTCCATTTGTGAGATAACCTCTTGTATTTTATCCTCAGAAAAATCACCTAATATATCGGCGGCATCATCTGAATCCAATTTTTCAATTTGATCTGCAATTTCTTTGGTACTTAAAGAATCGATGAGCCTGTCCCTGTTTTCTTCTTGGAGGTCCATTAAGATATCGGCCTGAAGCTCCTCTCCTCCCAAATAATAAACATATTTGGCGTTTTTACTAGAAAGCTGATCCAATACATCTGCAATATCAGCATGATGCAATTCAAAAACATTTTCCAGAATCCATTGGTCGTCCTTTGCCTCTATTTTAGAGTTCAAGGCTTCAATGAATTCTTTGGTCAGCTGAAATTGCATAATTATCTAATTTCTATTACTGTTTTATTAGTTGTGGCACAAGCCTTGAATTTCATGAAATGTATCGTGAACCATCACTATTTTTTTCAATATTGTTTTGTTTTTTGCGTTCTTACGAACACACTTGTCTAAAGAACCACATTGTTTTTCTAGCCTTGTTAATGCTCCTAAAATTTCAGGGCTCATTAGTGGAACTGGGATCTCTGAGGTTTTTAATAAGATTGCCTTTGCAAACAATTCTGAGCTTCTCTTTCTTAAGGGCTCAAAATCATTTTTTTCTGCCGGGTGAAATGTTTGAGCCAAGACCTTATGGAACCCCATTAAAGATGGCCAATGTTCTTTTTCTATCGTAAGAAGCAACGGGTCTTTTATTGCCGAATTGTATTTTTCTGCAACTACGGACCAGTCAAGAATTGACCAAATAGCACTTAAATAATCTCCCCTTTTATTCTGGTATTTGAGATAATAAGCATGCTCCCAAACATCAATTCCTAAAATAGGTATTCCACGAACCTCCGAAACATCCATGATTGGATTATCTTGATTTGGACTACTCGTTACAGCAAGCTTTTTTTGAGGAGTGACCACCAACCAGGCCCAACCCGAACCAAATCGCGTTGCTGCCGCTTTATTCAATTTCATTTTTAATTCCTCTAAGCTGCCAAACTCATTTACAATTTCAGTATAAAGTTTAGACTTGGTCGTTTTAAGGACTTGTTCATCTGTTGACTTGACTTTTGACGGGTTCAATAATTCCCAGAAAAGAGTATGGTTATAATGCCCTCCCGAATTGTTGCGAATAGCTTTAGAACGGTAGCTTGCATACAACATGAGGTCGACAAGTGATTTTTTCTCTAAAGCTTCTTCTTTGATCGCCTTGTTCAATTTTTTGACATACCCTTGATGATGTTTAGAGTGATGTATCTCCATGGTTTTTGAATCAATAACTCCGTACGCATCATAAGAATGAGAGAGAGCTGGCAAACTAAATGATTGAGCCTGGGCGCAACTCATAGAAAGCAATAAAAATAATAGTGATAGTGATTTCATAAATTCGATTTCAACAAAGTTAATCGATAAAAGTAAAAGAACACCTTATATCAAATTCAGATTTAAAACAATTTATATCCCTTGAAGATCTACCTGTCTCATTCCACAAAAGAACTTCAATACCCGTTCCCCTATTCCTTCTACTTGCACATGTATCAAATAGATCCCAGAGGCGATCGGAATATTGGCATGATTGGTTAGATTCCAATCTAAAGAGGTTCCTGGACTGTCCTTATCAAAGGATCTTACTAATTTCCCATTCACGGTATATATGTCAACCGTACATCTCTCTGGAAGGTTTGTGATTTTAATTCGGGTGTCTAGTCTATTCCGTTCGTATTGAGAAAACGCATAGTATGGGTTTGGAACAACGTTAATCATATCCAATGCTTCTTTAAGTTTATCTCCTGATTCTGTTACTGTAGATATGTCATCCATCTTCCATGAATACATCGGCCTTCCGTCATTTTCTCCTGTGGCAACATAATCCTTATACTCCTTATTGATGCGTAATTTAATCGTAACATCAGTAGACAAGAAATCATATCCCTCGGCCAATAAAGGGTAGCATATCCATGTCATACTTCCGTATAAGGCGCGTTTAGCAGAGGAACTACCTGAGGTCGTCGATTGCAAATCATCCCACAATACGCGTAAAGCATGTGTGCCGTCTGAAGCCGCCTCGGAGGAAACATATGCGGGGAAATCATAACTACTAGAATTACCTGTCGTTTGTTTTTGATCTACACTAAAAATGTATATCGGATGCATCCCTCCCATTACTGGCGTTCCAACATTACTAACCAACCTTTCCGTAGGGTTCCAAATCATGTCTGCTCCGTTATCGCCTCCTAAGAATGAATTCTCTCCAAAAGCCATATACAACCTTGCTCCGGTCTCTAAATCCACAGCATAACCAGGGAACCAACCCATACCTTCGCCTGAACCATCTTCTTCTCCCTCCTTATTTACACTAGGACTCTTACGCATCTCTCCAGGATCCGCGCCGCCAACATTCAATATACTATTCTTTCCAAGCTCCATTACTGGACATCGTGTCCACAAATCTTTATTATCTGTGATCACTATATCAACACTTGGCAGAAAGCTAATAGAGGAATTGTTTTTAGAACTCGCATTAAACGTTCCATAATAAGACATTGGTGCATAATCAGGGATGTGACCTACCAATCGGTGAGGCGCTATAATTCCATCCAATACACCCTCATATGCCTGTAGCGGATCATCCGTTTCGTCTTTATAATTACATGGATCTAAATAAGATGGCCCATCTGGAAGACATTCATATGCAGGGTCTCCTTCAGTATCTTCAGGTAAATACTCACCTGACAAAATCCAATTCGTAGGGAAGTACTGATCATTATCCCGTACTCCTCTAAACCATCGTTTGGATGAGTCTGCAAAACTAATACTCGCAGAAATCATATCCGTTGTCTTTTTGTATATACTTCCTGAACCTGATGCAAAATAATAAGGCTCTTGTCTAATCTGTACTGAAACTCCCCATTCAGGTATGATTTGTTCATTGTTGTTGATTATCGTTCGCTCGCTTTGAACTGAATCCAATACGTTCATGTCCTCGTCATTATCGTAACGATAAATCGTCCAACTCGCATTATCTGCTCCATTGCTATTCGTTGTAGAATAATCACGGAATTTACATTCAAAGTATCCTCCCGCTAGATTTAAAGGATCTACAACTTTAACGTTGATGGGGCCCTTTCCATAATCATAAGTAGGTTTCTCCATGGAACCATTCGCAAGTATCTCGTTTAACGTTGATTCAGTGAACTCTAAAGCACGATTGCCATTTCCATATCCATCAACACGTGTGATTTGAGGTGTGGTTCCATAACCAACCAACTGGCCTGTACCATCCGATTCTGGCATTGGATTGTGAGGGAC
>CALKHF010000018.1 GCA_938092255.1 uncultured Flavobacteriales bacterium
TAGTGATAATGGACATACACCTTTTGGAGATATTTATATCAGTTACAGTCCAGATATGAAGTATTGGGGTGAACACAGATGTGTTATGAAAGCAACACCTTTTGAGGATAGTGCATGGCAATGTGCAAAAATTGGGGCAGGACCAATTCCTATTTTAACCAATGATGGTTGGCTTATGATTTATCATGGAGTTATTAATACTTGTAATGGATTTAGATATGCTATGGGGTCTGCTATATTAGATGAAAACAAGCCAGACGTTGTTAAATATAGAACTCAGCCCTATTTGTTAGGCCCTGCAGAAAACTATGAAATGGTGGGTGATGTCCCAAACGTAGTGTTTCCATGTGCGGCTCTTCATGATATTGAGCAGGATAAATTAGCAATTTATTATGGTGCTGCTGATACTGTTGTAGCAATGGCATTTGGTCACTTAAGCGAAGTAATTAATTTTACAAAAGAAAATAGTCTTTAATCAAAAAATATAATGATTTATAATATAAAAACAGCTGTAAAATTCACCTTCATAGTTTGTAATATCATACTTTTTTTTGGTTGCTCTAAAGAAAGTGAAATAAAAAATAAAAATAATTCAGATTTAAAAGTTATTGGTTATGTTGCAGGTTATGAGGATTTTGACCCCTCATTAGTTGATGCCAATAAATTAACACATATTAATTATGCATTTGCAAATATTGTAGATGGAGAACCAAAGTTTGAGTTAACAACAGACTCAATAAAAATTTCAAAATTAATAGCTCTCAAAAAAAATAATCCAACATTAAAGATACTTTATTCAATTGGTGGCTGGGTATGGTCAAATAATTTTTCACATACTTCTGCATACAAAGAAAGCAGAATAAAATTTGCAAAAAGCAGTGTTAAACTCATGAAAAAACATGGCTTTGACGGGGTAGATTTAGATTGGGAATTTCCCGGACAAAGAGGAGAAGACAATGATTTTAGACCCTCAGATAAAGAAAATTTCAACCTTCTTTTAGAGGAAGTTAGAAATGAATTAGAGAAACAGGGAGCATTAGATAAGAAACATTATTTACTAACAATAGCTACGGGAGCCGATCAAGCCTATATTGATAATACAGATCTTAAAAATGCTCATAAGTTTTTAGATTTTATTAATGTGATGTGTTATGACTTTTACCATGGGTGGTATTATCAAACAGGTCATCATGCGAACCTATATCCTTCAAATAAAGAAAAATTTAAGGGCAATAGTGGACATGAAGCAATTACTCGACATATCAACGCTGGAGTTCCCTCAAATAAGTTAATTATGGGGATCCCATTTTATGGTAGATATTGGGGGAAAGTTAAAACAGAAAATGAAGGCCTTTATCAAACCTCTATGACTACTGGTAGTATTGTTCCTTATTGGGATATTTTACAGAAAATATCATCAGGTGATTATATAAAATCCTACGATAGTTCAGCTAAAGCTTCATACTTATGGAGTGCCTCAGATAGTATTTTTATATCATGGGAAACACCAAAAGAAATTGAACAAAAAGTGTCATATATTAAAAAAAACAGACTTGGTGGAGCTATGTTTTGGGAGTATAGTTTAGATCAAAATCAAGAATTACTCAATGCTCTTTTCAATAACATTAATTAATTTTTAAAAAAATTAGGGAGGGATTGAAACGAACTACCACAAATTTTCCACATTAATTTTAGAGTCAAATAATTCATTTTTTCTTACAAATTCTCAATCCAAAATCAGAGTTTAATGGATGTTAATTTAATATGAGAAAGTTAATTTATAGCCTATCGATATCAGTGCTATATTGATAATTTAATTCCCTAATATATAGGGAATGTTAAAAATTTTAACAAACTCCTTACTTTATTAGTTATTAGTCGAAATTATTTACGAGTTTGTATTTTTTTCATTCAATTTAGATATTATTAACATATTAATTTTAATTATGATACAAAAAATAATGAATTTGGTGCTTGTAATATTTGTTTTTAGTGCATTTAATAGTTTTGCGCAAACAACAGTTACAGGTACTATTTCAGATTCAACTGATGGAATGGAGTTGCCAAGTGTTACTGTTTTAGAAAAAGGCACTTCAAATGGAACTACGTCAGATTTCAATGGTAAATTTACTATTGAATTATCTAACAAAAATGCCACGTTACAATTTTCTTATCTTGGTTACAAAACTAAAGAGATAACTTTAAACGGAGAATCTATACTCAATGTTACTTTAGAACAAAGTGCTGAAGCTTTAGACGAGGTAGTTGTTACAGCTTTAGGTATTTCAAGAGAGAAAAAATCTCTTGGTTATGCAGTAACGCAAGTATCTGGCGAAAATGTCAATACTATTAAAGATAATAACCTTGCAAGTTCTCTTGCAGGTAAAGTAGCTGGGCTTCAGATTTCACAATCTGGATCTTTGGGTTCTGCTTCCAGAATAACAATACGAGGAAATAATTCTTTGGGAGGTAATTCACAAGCGCTTATTGTCGTTGATGGAATGCCTATTAATGCATCTTTACCAATTAACTCTGGGGGTTCACAGATCAATTCTGGTAGTGCTGATAATGGTGGAAGTCCAAGTTATGAGCCAAGCATTTCAGGTGGTGGTATTTCTGATATTAATCCTGATGACGTAGAATCTATTTCTGTATTAAAAGGGCCAAGTGCAGCTGCTCTTTATGGTTCTAGGGCAGGTAATGGTGTTATTCTTATAACTACAAAAAAAGGGTCACGTTCAAATAATTTGGGTGTTAGTATAAAATCAAATTTATATATTGATAATCCAATGTTATTACCTGAATATCAAAACAAGTATGGTCAAGGTTCTTTCGGAGCTGCCTACACAGACCGTTTAAGTGACTGGGGTGAACTTTCTTGGGGAGCTCCATTAGACGGATCTCAACAGGCCTATTATAATGGAACTAATAAGTCATATAGTGCTCAATCTAATAATGTTAAAGACTTTTTTAGACAAGCTACAAGAAAAATAACATCTTTATCAATTGATAAAGGTTCAGAAAACTCTTCAGTTCGTTTTTCATATACGAACAACTCTTCTAATTCAATTGTGGAGAATTCAGATTTAGCTAGTCATAACTTTAATTTAAGAGCAGTTACAAATTTATCAGACAAACTAACTGTAGATACCAAAGCTACTTATTTTACTCAGAATGTTAACAATAGAGCCTCAACAACAGGAGCTCAAGGACTTTTAGCTTATGTTTATAATATGCCAAGAAATGTTGCTGTTGACGATTTACGTGATTACCAAATGGCGAATCCAGGAGCTCCAGAAGATTTTAATGTAATTCGTTATGCTGATGGAAATACAGGGAATCCATTTTGGCAAGTATATAATGATGAAACATCTGTTCGCAGAAGTAGATTTTTAGGCTTCGCTAAGATAAACTACGAATTTACAGATTGGCTAAGCGCTTTTGTTAGAGTTGGTGCTGATGTTACTAATATAAGAGATATTAAAATATACAAGCCAGGACATCACTTTATTACCAGAGGATCCATGGAAATAGGAGAAAGTACATTTAATGAATTAAACTCTGAATTCTTGGTAACTGCAAAACATGATTTTACAGATAAACTTAATATAGTAGCCAATGTAGGGGGTAATCTCTCTAAAAGAACCTCCGAAGGAATGTTAGTGAGAGGTACAGATTTTAAAATACCAACTGCATTTTTCATTTCAAATTTAAATGTTGTGAATGCGCCAGAAGAGTCTCCATTAGCTATCAAAAAGGTGAATTCATTATATGGCTCTCTTAATGTAGCTTACGACAACTTTTTATATTTAGATGTTTCTGCACGTAATGACTGGTCTTCTACTTTGAGTGAAGAAAATAGATCTTACATGTACAACTCCGCAAGTCTATCAGCTATTCTTAATAAATTTATTGATCCAGATAGAGAACTATTTAATTTAATTAAGGTTAGAGGAAGTGTTGCACAAGTAGGAAATGATACAGAACCTTACCAGCTTAATCAAACTTTTAGTGTCCCAGGACAGGGATACCTTGGGCTTACCACTTTGTTATCACCTACAGTTAAATTAAATTCAGGTTTGAAACCTGAAACTGTAACTTCATCAGAGTTTGGTTTAGAACTAGGCATGTTCAGCAATAAACTTACATTAGACGTATCTGTTTATAATATGTCAACTGAAGATTTAATTTTTGATGTTCCAGTTCCAGCTGCTACAGGATATTTATTCAATAGAGAAAACATTGGTAAAGTAACCAATAAAGGCCTGGAGATTGCACTTGGAGCTACTTTATTAGAAAGCAACGACTTTTCATGGAATACATCTTTTTTCTACTCTAAAAATGAAAATAAAATAGAAGAATTAGTAGAGGGTATTGAAAGTTTTCGATACAATACTTCAACCGATGGTAATGTTGCAATTGTTGCAACTGAGGGCGGAGGTATTGGAGATATATATGGAAGAGTTTGGACTGGTGAAGTAGATGCAGATGGAGTACCAATTGCTTCAGAAGCTCCAGATGTATTTCTAGGAAACGCTCAACCAGATTGGAAAGGCGCATGGTCAAATTCAATCAAGTACAAAAACTTATCGTTAAACTTTCTAATAGACGCAAGAATAGGTGGTAAAATATACTCACAAACATCTGCTGATTTAGATCGTAATGGTGTCTCTGAAAGAAGTTTGCAATACCGTGATACAGGGATTACTGTTAGTGGTACAAATACAGGTACAGGTAGTGCCAATACTGAAAGTATTACAGGTCAACAGTACTGGACGGCTATGTCTAATATTTCTGAGAATTATATCTATGACCAGGATAATATTAGATTAAGAGAATTAGCATTAGGATACAGTATTCCTCTGAAATCTAATAAAGTAGGAATACAAAGTGCAACAGTTCAAGTTGTTGGTAGAAATCTATTTTTCCTTATGAATAAGGCTGAAGATATTGACCCAGAATCTATGCTAGGAACTTCTATAGGAGTTCAAGGGTTATCACATAATGCTATGCCTACTTTAAGAAGTATAGGATTAAATTTAAATGTAACTTTTTAACATAAAAATACTTAACAATGAAAAATAAAATTTTAATAATAGTAAGTCTTGTACTGGCAATATCAGTGTCATGTACAGATGATTTTAATGATATAAACCAACAACCAGATGCTCTTTCTACTTCTGATGTTAGTGCTAAGTTTTTTGTAACAACATTACAACAGCAATTTTACAGACCAACAATGATTCCATTGTGGTTTGGAGACTTAATACATCCTGATGGATTTTCAGCTCAAATCTCAAATGGTTGGGCTGGTTCCGACTGGAGTGGTGATTTAGGATGGGTATATAACAGTTTTTATACAGACCTAGGTGCCTGGGACTGGTATGCAGCTTATAATAGTACCTTAACTTCCTACATGAATCTTGTTGGTGAAGAAGGACCTTTAGAAAATGATCAATATTATGCTTTAGGACTTATCATGAAAGGATTATATTATACACAATTCACTGAGACTCATGGAATGATTCCTTATTCTGAGGCATCTGATCCAAACATTCAATTACCAGTATATGATGCTCAAATAGATATCTACAAAGGAATTATTACTGAGTTAGATCAGGCTATCGCTATCATTGGTTCAAATACAACAACCGGAGAAGGTGTTGATCAATTAGGTGAAAACGATGTAATATTTGGTGGAAATATGCAAAACTGGAAAAAACTTGCAAATAGTTTAAAATTGCGAATTGCATTAAGAGCTAGTGGAGCTTCTGGAGAAGATTTTTCTGCAAACGCAGCCTCTGAAGCTATTGCTTCAGGAGTACTTGCTGAAACGGATGCATTATTTGCAGCATATCCAGAAGAGTCAAATATTTGGGGAGGTTCTGCGTCATATGGTGATATATGGCATAATTTCGCCGGCAGTCAATGGAGAGCAACTGAAGCGATGGTTAATATCTTACAAAATAATAATGACCCAAGATTAAGTAAAATTACGAAGCCTAGTGTTGGTGGAACAATGACAATTTTAAAGCCAACTACTGGTGAGAATGTTGCTCTAATTGATGATCATGTAGCTTTTTTACAGAGTACGTTAAACGGAGCTGGTCTAGTTTTGGGTACAGATTATACTTGGACAGAAACAGCTACAGATATAACTATAACAATGCCAGAATTTACTAACTACGTTGGGTTACCTTCCCGACTAAGTGGGAAAATTAAAAGCTATATGCATCCTGATTTATTCTCTGAACCTTCAGATATAGTTACTCAGAAAACAAATGAAGGTAGTCCAATATTCCCTACAATTGTTATGACAACTGCCGACTCACATTTTATGATAGCAGAAGCAATTGTTAAGGGCCTTGTCTCTGGAGATGCTAATTCATATTATCAAATAGGCTTAGATAAAGCGATGGCTCTATGGCAAACATCTACATCATCTGATTTTTTACTATCTGACATGGGATCACTAAGTGGAACTACGGAAGAACAGCTAGAAAAGATAGCAACACAAAGATGGGTAGCTAACTATACCAATGGTTATGAATCTTGGGCAATTGTTAGAGATACAGGATATCCAAGTGCAGCGTTTATTGAATCAACTAATAATGATATCATAAGCTTTGCTGGAGATCTGAATGGTGCTTATCCTCAAAGATTACAATATGGAACAAGTGTGTATACATCAAATTCTACCAATGCTCAGTCTGCAGTATCAACTCAAGGTCCTGATAAAATGACTACTAAATTATGGTTTGCTAGATAGGTATATTTAATTAAAAATTAATAAAGGGAGATTTTTTATAAATCTCCCTTTATTTTTTAAAAAAAAGAATAAATTTATAAATACTATGAGATATCTTTTAATCTGTATGATATTTGGCTATTCAATTTTGAGTTTTTCTCAAGAAAATAAAATCACTCAAGAAAAAGAGATCACCTATTTTGGCAGGGATCATTTTATAATTGAAGGAACGTCTATCTCAGATTCACTTAAGGAAAGCCCATACGATAGGTTACCTATTTCTTATAAAGATAAGGTAAGAGAGCCAGTTTGGGACTTGTCAAAAGCATCTGCAGGAATAACTGTACGATTTCACTCGAATTCCACAAGTATTAGTTTAAAATGGACAATTTTGAATGATTTTGATATGCCTCATATGGCATCTACTGGTATTAAGGGAATAGACTTATATACGAAATATAACAATAAATGGAGATATGTAACTTCAGCAGGAGCCCTAGTAGGTCAAAAGAAATATCAAAATAACGAAGTCGCTTCTGATAGTATAAATGAATATGAACTAATAACAAACATAAGTTCTGAATTTAGAGAGTATAAATTATTCTTACCCTTGTACGATGGAGTTACCAAATTAGAAATAGGTATAGATAGTGATGCTCAAATTAAAAAGGCTACTCCCAACACAAAAAAACCTATTGTTTTCTATGGCACAAGTATTACTCAGGGAGGCTGTGCTTCCAGACCAGGGATGGCACACACAAATATTATATCTAGAAAACTAGATGTAGATTGTATTAATTTTGGGTTTAGTGGAAATGGTAGAATGGAAACACCAATAATTGAATTAATTTCTGAAATTAAAGCTAGTGTTTATGTGATTGAATGTTTGCAAAATATGAATATAAAACAAGTGAAAGAGCGTGTCTTACCTTTAGTAAAAATTATCAGAAAAAAACAACCATCAACACCTATTATTTTTGTTGAAAATATGATGTATAAGACAGCCTTTCTAGATAAGACAATAGAAACTGAATTGATACAAGAAAATTTGGCACTTAAAAATGAATATGATAAAATTTTAAAAAATGGATTTCAAAATATTTTTTATATAGAAGATATGAAAGCTGATGGTATGGATAATGAAGGAACAGTAGATGGTGTTCATCTTACCGATCTTGGTTTTT
>CALKHF010000019.1 GCA_938092255.1 uncultured Flavobacteriales bacterium
AAAGCTTCATCGCTCATGATTGGCAAGTAAGCACCTCCTGCAACACAAGAACCCATAATGGCTGCAATTTGAGGAATGCCTTGAGCAGACATAACCGCATTGTTTCTGAAAATGCGTCCGAAGTGCTCCTTATCTGGGAAAATTTCATCTTGCATTGGAAGAAAAACACCCGCAGAATCAACAAGGTAAATAATAGGTAAATTATTTTCCATTGCGATCTCCTGTGCTCTTAAATTCTTTTTACCTGTTATTGGAAACCAAGCTCCCGCTTTTACGGTCGCATCATTTGCAACGATCACACATTGTTTTTGACTGACGTATCCTATAACAACAACGACACCTCCCGATGGGCATCCTCCATGTTCCTGATACATTCCATCCCCGGCAAAAGCTCCAATTTCCTGGCTTTTCGTATTGGAATCCAAAAGAAGTTTAATTCTTTCTCGTGCAGTGAGCTTTCCTTTTTTATGAAGCTTATCAATTTTTGCTTTCCCTCCACCTAGGTAAATTTCGTCAAGGGCTCTTTCCATTGACCTTATTTTGAGACGCATTTGGTCCTCGTTGTAATTAAAATCAATATCTGAAGATGATACGGCCATAAGAATATTTTGAATTCAAATATACGAAACTCAAGTTTTTCACTCGTAATGATTTGTACCTTTAATTGTACATTTGTCGAAACTTTTGATTTATGAAGAATTTAGCATTGCATTGGAAAATCATGATAGGTATGGTTTTAGGCGTCGTTTGGGCGTTGATATCGGGTTATGCAGGCTGGAATGAATTTACGATTGATTGGATTGATCCTTTTGGCGTAATCTTCATTAATTGTCTAAAATTCATTGCGATACCATTGGTCTTATTTTCAATTGTTGGCGGTGTTGCTAGTCTTGGGAATGTCCGACAATTGGGAAGAATCGGTGCTAAAACACTTGGTTTATATCTTCTGACTACAGTAGCTTCCGTTACTTTAGGATTAACTCTCGTTAACCTAATCAAACCCGGTAATAATTCAATGAAGAATACCAACCGATTGCGCTATGAAATATGGGCACATTCAGAAGGTTTGGAAATAAAAGATGGAAAAAATGCACTTAAAAAAGCGGATCCCGAAGTAGTAAGTAAAATTGAGAAATCTTTGGCAGAAGAAAAAGGATCATCAGACTATCAAAAAATGATGTCAAAAAATAAAGAAGCTAAGAAAAGAGATCCAGGTCCACTTCAGCCATTTGTGGACATGGTACCAGAAAACCTAGTTAAATCATTTTCGAGTAGTAAGTTGATGCTTCAGGTTATCTTTTTTGCATTGTTCTTTGGTGTTGCCCTTTCGATGCTCCAAAATGAGAAATCAAAAAGGGTACATGAGTTTTTTGATGGTATGGGAGAGGTCTTTATTAAAATGGTTAATATGATTATGTCGATCTCGCCATTTTTTGTTTTTTGTCTGATGGCTGGAGTTTTAGCAAAAATAGCCAATTCTCCATCGGAGCTATTTTCTTTGTTTAGTACCTTAGGTTTATACTCACTGGTTGTTCTTCTGGGGTTGAGCTTGTTATTGTTTGGATTTTATCCACTCTTACAGAGAATTTTTGGCGTAAACTATGGCTACCTTGATTTTTTTAAGAAAATGAGTCCTGCTCAATTTCTTGCTTTTTCGACAAGCTCGAGTGCAGCAACTTTACCTGTGACCATTCGATGTGTTGAAAACAATCTGAAGGTTCCGAAAAAAGTAAGTGATTTTGTCTTACCCATAGGCGCTACTGTAAACATGGATGGGACATCTTTATATCAGGCAGTTGCGGTTATCTTTTTGGCTCAATTCCATGGTGTAGATTTATCTTTATCACAACAAATAGGTATTGTGGCAACAACAACATTGGCTTCTATTGGCTCGGCAGCCGTTCCTAGTGCAGGACTAATTATGTTAATGTTTGTCTTGTCATCGGTAGGATTGAATCCAATGTGGATTATTATAATTTATCCTATCGATCGAATTTTAGATATGTGCAGGACGGTCATTAATGTGACAAGTGATGCTACTGTTGCATCAATAGTGGCAAAATCAGAGAAAGGAAGATAATTATTTCAGCAATTTATTTAATGTAATTGCATCTATGTCGTGATTTCCATCATAGATGTGAATTGAAAATCCGATTCCCTCATAAAATGAAACCTCTTCATTTCGTTGATGGTCGTTAATAAATTCATCACTTGTCCCAACAACATATGAATTGTTATGTCCATTTGTGAGCATTGATTTGTTTATATCTGGGGGAAATACAGAGGACCATAAAATGAGTTTATTAAATCTATTAGGCTGGTCATAAAACCATCTTGCGGCAGTGGCACCTCCCTGAGAGAAACCTAGAAGATAAATTTCTTCAAACGACGCATCCTTTTTAACTTTGAGAAGCAAAGCATTAAGCCAATTGATATTATCCTTAATATCATCTTCTCGTGCTTCTTTAGTCATCCAAGACGCACCGACTCTGCCGGAATAGCCGTTTCGGTAAAAACGATGGGGCCCCTCAGGAGTAACGATAAAAAAGGATTCAGGACATGTGCTAAATTTCTTTAAAAAGAACTTGCCCAATTGACCATAACCGTGAAGTGCAATTAATAATCGTTTTGATTTTTTTTTATCACCTTGAGTGAAATACCTGTATGTTTTAGAATAAGAGAAACTGTGGTCCATATTTTGTACTAAGCCTAATAAAAATAATAAATTTGCAGAGTGAATAGGACTTTTTATATCACTTTTATCTTTTTTGGATTTATTGTCTATTTTTCTATACTTCACAGTCAAAGAAAAATTTATGTACAAGATGATCTTTCATCTTTTCCAATACACGATGTCAATGTTGTTGTTTATGGGATGAATGTGATCAAGGATGGTGAACAATGGAAGGAAGCAGAGACTAATGAAGGCTTATTTGAAATCGAACAATATTTTACAAATAAGAAAGGGAAGTTTCAAACCGATTTGCTCCAATTTGCTGATAATTCATGGAGAATTTCTTTTTATCATGAGAATTATTTTTCTAAAACCATTTCTTATGACTCGTTAGTTAATCTTGATTTTACGGTATCCTTATCTTCAAATGCCAATTCATTAGAGGAAACTGTGGTTTCAGCGAGTCGAATTGCTGAAAAGAAGAAAGATGTGATTCAAAAAATCAGAGTTATTCAAAGTCATGAAATTCAGAATCAAAATCAATCGTCGATGGCTGATTTAATTGATAACTCTGGTAATGTATTCGTTCAAAAAAGTCAATTGGGAGGAGGTAGCCCAATTATTCGTGGGTTTGAAACCAATAAGGTCTTAATGGTAGTGGATGGTGTAAGGATGAATAATGCAATTTATCGAGGAGGTCACCTTCAAAATATCATCACATTAGACAATGCAATAATGGACAGGGTAGAGGTCGTGTTTGGTCCAGGTTCCGTAATTTATGGTTCGGATGCCATAGGAGGAGTAATGACGTTTAAAACAAAGGACCCCATACTGAGTCGAAAAGAAAAGGTTGTGGTTATTGGCGATGCTTATTCTAGGTATTTCTCCGCAGCTAACGGTTTTTCAAGCAATGCGCATGTATCTATTGGAAATAAAAAACTGGGTTCATTAACTTCATTGACTTATTCAACATTTGGTGATTTGAAACAGGGTGCTAATAGGTCCGATATTAGTGCAGGATTTGGAGAACGGAATTGGTATGTTTCTCGTGTGAATGGAATAGATACGATGCTCAATAACTCAGACCCTAACTTGCAAATAGGTTCAGGTTATGCGCAATATGATGTGTTGCAAAAAATCATATTCAAACCAAACAAGAACATTCTGCATAAGCTTAATTTTCAATTATCAAACTCTGGTAATGTAGATCGATATGATCGTCTCACACAACTAGAAAATGATGAGGCGAAATATGCCCAATGGTATTATGGACCGCAGTTTAGATTTTTGTCTTCCTATTCACTAGAAGTATCAAAATCCAATAAATTTTTTGATTTTTCAAAGTTTGTATTGGCCTATCAGTCCATTAAGGAAAGTCGAATGGTCAGGAAGTTTAGAGAGGATGAGTTAAAAAGCAGAAATGAGTTATTGAATATAGTCACATTAAATTGTGACTTTTCTAAGGAGCTTGTCTACAAGCGTCGAAATGGTGAACTTTTGAAGCATGAATTAAGGTATGGTGCTGATTTGTTTTATAACGATGTTCAATCCAATGCATTCTCAACAAACATCATTACCCTTCAAGAAACAGGCTTGGATACGCGTTACCCGGATGGAGGCTCTGATATGATGTCATTTGCTGTTTATATCACAGATAATATTGAATTTAATAACAAGACCATTCTTAATTTGGGCGTTCGTTCTTCACAGGTCAGATTGAATGCTGAGTTCATTGATAAAACATTTTTTCCATTCCCTTTTAATTCTATTAGACAAAGGAATTCGTCTGTAAATGGTAATCTCGGTCTGATTTATATGCCTAATGATTATTCTCGATACACGATTTCTGCAGCTACAGGGTTTAGGGCTCCAAATGTTGACGATGTTTCAAAAGTTTTTGAATCTGTTCCTGGTAAGGTTATCGTTCCAAATCCAGATTTAAAACCAGAATATTCGTATAATCTAGAATTGGGCTCTGAAATAAAGCTATTTGAGAAGATAAAGTTTTCTACAAATGTGTTTGGTACATTTTTAACTAATGCATTGACTGTTCAAAACTTGGAAGGTCAGGATTCTATTTTATATGAAGGGACTTATAGCCAGGTAATTACCACCACCAATGCAAATCGAGCTTTTGTATGTGGCCTTGAAGGAGTACTGAGTGGAACAATAGGAAAGTCTTGGAGTGTCTATTCTACAATTAATTATACTTACGGAAGAATTTTAACAGATAGTACTCCATATCCATTGGATCATATACCGCCATTGTTTGGGAAATTCAGTGTGAAATACCAATGGAAAAAAATAGCACCTGAATTTTTCGTGAATTATTCTGGTTGGAAACGATTAAAAGACTATAATCTTGTAGGAGAAGATAATTATGCTTTCGCCTTACCGGAGGGCATGCCTAGTTGGTATACTTTAAACTTTAGAATTCATTTTGCTTTCTCTAAAAACATCTCTTTTCAAGTGGCTTGTGAAAATATATTGGATGAGAATTATAGAAAATTTGCGTCAAACATCTCTTCTCCTGGTCGAAATTTCATATTGACTCTTCGGGGAAAGTTTTAAGGTGTTTTAGATGTAAAGTACTTGCCTTTGGATTTAAGATAGAAAAACGTTTTAATCTTCTTGTTTTGATTTATAATTTTGGGTTCGTAGCTTAATGGATTCGCATTGGGAGGGAGTTTATCTATTTTTCCCTCGTAGATGGTAATGTCTTTTATCATATTTTCGCCAGTTTTAAAGTCAAAAACATATGCTTCCTCATTAGGTGTTCCTAGGCCATCAAAATTGGTCCATTCAAAAACAAGTTTCGGGAATTTGTTTAGGATGAAATAGACGTCTTTGAAACTCGAATTTCTTATTCGGAAGTCAATTAAAACATCTTTGAAGTCAATAGAGGTAATGTTTTCAAAAGAAACCCTGAGCGGCTGAAGAGGCGAGGAGGGAACGACCAAAGGAGATGATAATTTATTGGTTTTGCCATCAAATAAAAAGAAAGCGTTAAAAGGCCCCATGTATCCAATTTCTTTGGCTTTTAATAGGTTTCCCATTTGTTCCGCTTTAAGTTTTGCATATTCTAAACGGTTTATGGTTATTATTGCGTCTATGACAGTATCTCCATTTAAGTGCTCTTTAAAAATCTCAAATGAATACTTTTCTTTATCACTAATGAACAATGTCTTTTTAAAATGATTATGTAATACTTTGTCTACTTGATTGTTGGAGCTATCTAATATGTTTTTATTTTTGGAATGGTTTTGTTCTATTTGATTTCCGAAGATATCCTTTTTTGTGTCCATAGACTTCTCTTTTGTTTCAGTTTTACAACCCGCAAAAATGATAGCAACAAATAAGTAGCACGTTATTTTCATAGACCAAATATACTCACTATTCGTTGTTCTCGATGATGTTTTTCGTGATGATATTCGTAACGAATAATGGTTAGCATACTTATTATTAATGAGCAAAAGCAATATGCATTTTTTTTCATTTTGAAACCTTGGAATGATTCTTGCGTTAGACTTAGCACAAAAACTTTTGTTATGAAAACAAATATTCAAACATTAAGAACAAATAAGGTAAGAAAAGCACAGCTTAAATTATCAAAGCATAGAGAATTAGGAACGGATAGTCCTATTGATATTCATGAGGTAGCCTCATTAATGGATATGGTAAAAAACAGAAGTAATTTGGAGAACGAATCGTTGATGTTCTCGATTCACATGAATTAGTGGTCAATCACCCCAGAACCCACTAGCACATCTTCTTTGTACCATGCGGCAAATTGTCCAGGGCTTATTGCAGATTGCATATTCTCAAATAATATATACCATTCTTCATTTTTCTTGATCAGTTTTCCTTTTTGAAGTATTTGTCGGTATCGAATTCGAATCATATAGGACTCTTCATTTACATTATACTCTTTATTTATCCAGTTGATAGAGCTTTTTTTTAGCTTCAATGCATATCTATTTAAACCGGGGTGGATTTTAGTTTGACCGGTGTATACGAAGTTTTTATTGGTATCAATACCTATTACAAAGCTTGGCTCGGGCCTTCCTCCAACATGCAGTCCTTTTCTTTGTCCAATAGTATAAAAATGGGCTCCGTTATGCATTGCTACTTTATTTCCATCAGAAGGAGAATACGTATAAGGAACGGCAAGTTTCTCTATGTTTTCAGAACGAACATTAAGACTTTGATATTTTTTAAATTGTAAATGATTTTCCGGGATTTCTATAATATCACCCTTTTTTGTTTTAAGCTGTTGTTGAAGGAATTCAGGTAATTTAATCTTTCCAACAAAACACAAGCCTTGAGAATCTTTCTTGTCAGCAGTAATTAAGCCTTCTTTTCGGGCAATGTTTCGCACCTCTATTTTCTCGAGATGTCCTATAGGAAAAAGAACTTTCGAAAGTTGATTCTGTGTGATTTGGCATAAGAAATAGGATTGATCCTTCGAATTGTCTACCCCTGCAACAAGATTATAATCCCCATTTTCATCCTCTTTTTTTTGACAATAATGTCCTGTTGCAACGTAGTCTGCTCCCAGTTCCATGGCTGCTTTCATAAACACGTCGAATTTAATTTCTCTATTACAAAGCACATCCGGATTGGGTGTTCTTCCTTTTTCATATTCAGAAAACATATAGTTCACAATACGTTCTTTATATTCTTTGCTTAAATCAATGACCTGAAAAGGTATCCCAAGTTTATCTGCAACCAAAAGAGCATCATTTGAATCATCGATCCATGGACACTCATCAGATATGGTTACTGATTCATCATGCCAATTTTTCATAAACATTCCGATGACCTCATACCCTTGCTCTAAAAGTAAGTGAGCGGCAACACTTGAATCAACACCTCCGGAAAGACCAACTACAACACGTTTCATGGTACAAAAATAGGGGTATTTTACTTATTAAGAAGATTTGCTTCTTTGCTGTTTGTTTTGATTCAAATAAACCTATTCAAAAACCTGTTTTATATAAACGATCTATTCTTGATATGACTTAGATGTATTTCCATTGTTCCAAACCTCTATAATAATTCCTCTATAATTTGCATCAACATCCTGACCAATTAGATTTGTTCTTTTTATGATAAATTCATTTTGATTTTTAAAATGAATAGGTATTATGTTAAAATATTCTGTTGTTCCATCGAAATCAGTTTGTGATAGCTTGTAGTATGCAGTTCCTTTACTTATAATGGTTTGGGGAATCGATATATCGTTGAATTTATAGTTTATCTGCTCTGTAGAATTTATGGCTCCGGGTATTTTTGAGATAGAAGACCAATCCATTCCATCTTCAGACCTCCATATTGTGAAATGAGAATTGTTGTTTTCTGAAGATGTTGACCAACTTAATTCCACTTCGGGATGTGAAGTTCTTTCGATTAATTCGGCTGAAAAATTATTTAAAGTAATTGGTAGGGGGTTAAAGTCAAAATGACCAAACTTTATGTTAGGGCTATATTTATCTCTAGTTCCCTTGCCGCTAGGATATGAATTATCAGAGTACTTATACCAGCTTACATATTTATTCTCATACTCGCAATAAGCAGATCCAAATCCTGAATCCCATTCGCCATCATGGTTTTCTATGATCACTAATAAATTATCTATTCCATTGTAATAAAAAGTGGACGAAAAAGGAATTCTAACCCAACCATTTGATGAAATGGTGAGGTCATAGAGTTCAACACAAGTAGTTAAATCGGTATAGTTAATATTAGTTAGGTCAACTCTGGTATTGCTTTGGAATATTTCATCTGTGGTATGAGCCAGCTTAATAGTTACACCATTGAATTTGTAGTCATTAGCATAGCCAAATAATTCAAATGATATTTCGAACATTTCTTTTCCAGTTGGTCCCAAATCACTTTGGTTATAGATGAACATGTTGTGAGAATAGTCATACAATCCATAAAATGGATGCCAATTATAACTAGAGGAACCATTGCCAACCGTAAGATAACTCTGCCCGAATGCTAATTGTGGAATATAAAATAATAATAGGAGCCATTTTTTCATGGCACAAAATTATTTCCCGATAGTTCAAAAAAATATGATTTTTGTCAGTTATTTTGAATTAGACGAATATATTTTACTTTTTGGAGATTTTAAGCATGCAATTCATTCCATCTATTGCTGCAGATACAATTCCACCAGCATATCCAGCACCTTCTGCGCATGGATACAAATTTGCAAAATCAATATGGTGATACCTTTCTTTATCTCTAGGTATAAGAATAGGAGAGGAGGTACGGGATTCAGGAGCGTGAAGAACAGCGTCATTTGTTATGAATCCTGGAATTTTTTTATTAAACTCAATAAAACCTTTTCTTAAACGCTCACATACAAATGGAGGTAAGAGATCATCCATTTTAACACTTTCTATACCGGGTTGGTAGGAGGATCTGGGAAATTCAGAACTTTTTTTATCTTGTATAAAATCCAACAAACATTGAGCCGGAACTTTTTGGTTTTTCCCCGCGAGTTCCCAAGCTTTTTGTTCTATATCTTTTTGAAAATTCAAGCACGTAAAAGGAGTGATTGAGTTGTCAATATCTTCAGGATTTACAGATACAACAATGCCTGAGTTGGAGTATGGATTGTTTCTCTTGCTCGGTGACCATCCGTTGGTTACAACCTCGTTGTTATTTGTTGCGCAAGGGGCTATTATACCTCCTGGGCACATGCAAAAAGAATACACCCCTTTCTCGTCAATTTGTGCAGCAAGTTTATAAGCAGCAGGGGGCAGGAATTCATCATTTAATTGACCATACTGGGCCTTATCAATAAAATCTTGTGTATGCTCAACCCGGACTCCCAATGCAAATGATTTGGCCTTTAGAACAATTCCTTTGGCATCTAACAAATGATATATATCTCTAGCTGAATGCCCCGTCGCTAAGATGAGATTTGAAATAGGGAGTGTGATTTTATCGTTAATGATTATCTCTTTAATCACCCCTTCACTAATGTTAAGGTCTGTCAATTTACTATTAAAATGAATTTCACCCCCACATGAAATTATTTTTTCATTGATTGAGCTTATGATTTGAGGTAATTTATTTGTGCCAATATGAGGATGTGCGTCAACTAGAATATTTCGGTCGGCTCCAAATTGGACCAAAAGGTTTAATATTTCACGTACATCCCCTCTTTTTTTGGATCTTGTATACAATTTACCATCTGAATAGGTTCCTGCTCCTCCTTCACCAAAACAGTAATTACTTTCAGGATTAACGATGCCTTCTTTGTTTAATTTGGCCAAATCCCTTCGCCTGTCTCTTACATTTTTTCCTCGTTCGTAAATAATGGGTTTAAATCCACATTTTAAGGCATAAAGTGCCGCAAACATGCCTGCGGGACCCATTCCTATAATATGAATACATTTATTTATTTTCGGAGCTTTAAATTCCCTAAAAAAAGTATTATCAATAGGGTGCTCAGTTGAAACTTGAAAGATGCAATTGATTTTTACCTTTTTTTTTCTTGCATCAATACTCCGTTTGTGCCACTCAAAATAAATGGTATCCTCTGTATTCAGATTTAGAATTGATTTTATTTTTTTTGAAATAAAATCATCATCTTTTGCTTGTTCTGGACTACATTGAAAGCTTACTTCTTGCATTAGGACTCAAAAATAATTGAAAACCACCAACCTTTATTGTAGAGTTGATCAACAGGTTTAGCTACTGGTGAAAAATCTTGAATAAAGCTATTTTGAATGCCGTGTGAATACTTTAGTTCAATGGCAAATTTGAAAAAAGGAGCAAAGAATTCTACACCTGCACCAAGCTGTCCTTGAATATCGTACCTGTTTAATTTAATAAAAGGGTCAATATAATTTTGAGATGCATCTTGCTGGGATTGTAAATCTATTGAGTACTGTCCGCCAAATAAAGCATAAGCCGTAAAATTATTGAATCTCTTTGTTTTAAATATAAAAGTTAACGGAATGTCAAGACAAGTTGAATTAATGCGTTCCTCACTTATTCCGTTTTTAAAATTTAAACTGTCTGTGCTTCTGTATTCAAGTACTCTTTCCTGAAAGGAAAGACAGGGCATTAGTCGAAGACGAAGAACGGGTGTGCCAAGCTTTAATGAAGTTAAAATCCCCAATTGCCCTCCTGGTTGTGATTTATTTGTGATAGAAACTAATCCATAGTTTTCATATGCATCTTCGAGTTGGAACACTGTAAAATCCGAAGAATTTATACCCAAAGTAAATCCAAAAGAAAATGCCTTTTTGTCAAAATTTTTCATTCTAGGCTGTTTCATTTTCTGTGAGAAAGAAATGAATACAGATAATATGAAAATAAATGAAAGGATTGATCTCATTGATACAATAACGTGAAGTGGTCTTCTATGTTGTATGATTATTTAATTCCGGTATATATTGTTGCAATTCCTCCAGAAACAATCGTTGATTTAACTTCTTTATACTTAAGGTCTTTTAAAATGTTCTCGAAGTCTTTGCCTTCTGGAAATGCCTCAACACTCTCAGGTAAATAAGCATAAGCTTTCTCGTCTTTAGAAATACGTTTACCCAAAACTGGAATGATGTATTTTGAATAAAAAGTAAAACTCTGTTTCACCGGGAATTTTTTCGGTTTCGAAAATTCCAATATCACCGCTTTTCCCCCTGGACGTAAAACGCGAAGCATTTCAGTTAGACCCTTATTGAGATTTTCGAAGTTTCGAACTCCAAACCCAACGGTTAAGCCATCAAAATAATTGTTTTCAAAAGGCAAGTCTTCAGAGTCAGCTTGTGTCATTGTAATGATATGATCAATTTTCTTTTTACGCATTTTCGCCCTTCCTACATCAAGCATTCCGTTCGATATATCTATTCCAATGATTTCATCTGGATGAAGCTTCAGATTGGCAATTGCGAAATCACCTGTTCCTGTTGCAATATCCAGAATTCGTTTTGGGTTTAGGGACTTGAGCTCTTTAACTGCTTTTCTTCTCCAGATACGATCAATTCCAAGAGAAAGGAAATGATTTAAGAAATCATATTTAACAGAAATATTGTCAAACATTTGTTCAACTTCTTCTTTTTTAGATTTTTCGGTGTTGTATGGCTTAACTGTTTTTTGTGACATAATTAATGAACAAATTTAAACTAAAGTAGTTCTTTTACTTCTTTAAGTAAATCCTTATAAACCACACTTACAACTCCCGGTTTTTCACATACCATTCCACCCGCAATATTTGATATTTTTGCGATTTGTTCGACTGAGGCACCACAAATAAAGCATAGTGTTGCAGTCGCAATTACTGTGTCTCCTGCTCCAGAAACATCGGTAATTTCTCGGGTATGTGCTTTCACATAAGAAGAAGTATCATCGTCGGTTGCGTATATACCATGTTCAGAAAGAGTAATTAAGGACAATTGATGTGGAATTGTTTTGCGAAGTTGTTTAACGGCACTTTCGAAAATGGTTTTGTCTTTTGATAAGTCAAATTCAATATTCAATCCTTCTTTTAATTCTTTTAAGTTGGGTTTGAAAATGGTTATCCCTCCGTATTCATTAAAATGATCCCTTTTAGGATCTGCGGTTATAGGGATTTCATTTTTGTTCGCTAACCCTATAAATGAACGAATGATCTGTTTTGAGAATACGCCTTTATTATAATCTTCAAGTATTATAGCATCAACACCCTCATTAATGATCTTCTCAACACTTGAACACAAGTTTTTTTCAATATCTTTTGATATTGTATCGGTGTCTTCAGAGTCTATTCTAAGCAATTGTTGTTTGGATGAGATTACTCTTGTTTTTACAGTTGTTTTTCTGTTTTTACTGACAATAACACCTTCAGTTGAAATCCCTCTTTTTTTTAATAACTGAATCAATTCTTCTCCTTCCGCATCGGATCCTACGACTGATGCTACTATTGGTCTTGCTCCTAGGTTCAGTATGTTTAAAGCAACGTTACCGGCTCCTCCGATTCTACTTTCTTTTTTATGAAGTGATATGATGGGAACCGGGGCTTCAGGGCTAATCCGAGTAACCTTCCCCAATACATACGCGTCTAACATGATGTCCCCAATAATGAGAATTTTTTTTTCTTTAAAGCGATTAAATAAGTTATCGTATTCCACTTAATTCAATTTAGTCAATGCTTCCTTAATTCTACGCATTGCTTCTCTAAGGGTTTCCTCTGAAGCGGCATATGATATTCTGAAACAATTCGAGTCTCCAAAAGCATCACCTGAAACAACGGCTACTAGGCATTCCTCCAAAAGATACATACATAAATCATTTGAATCCTTAATTATTGTAGTACCATTTGATTTCCCGAAATAATAAGAACAATCAGGAAACACATAAAATGCTCCTCCCGGATTATTTGTTTTAATCCCAGGAATATCATTTAAGCAATCTAAAACTAAAGATCGTCTATTTCTAAACGCGGAAATCATATTGTTTAGTATGATGGGGTCTGCATTCATTGCAGCAATAGCTGCTTTTTGAGAAATAGAGCATGTGCCAGATGTAAATTGTCCTTGAACTTTTGAACATGCATCTGCGATTACTTTAGGTGCTCCGATGTAACCTAGTCTCCATCCAGTCATGGCCCAAGCTTTTGAAACACCATTAACAGTTACTACTTGATTATAAATTTCTTTAAATTGGGCAAGACTTTCATGTTTTCCTTCAAAATTAATATGTTCGTATATTTCATCACAAAGTGCAACTACGTTGGGATTGTTTTTTAAAACTTCTGCCAAGTCTCTCAGTTCTTCTTTTGAGTATACCGAACCCGTTGGATTACAGGGTGTCGAAAAAATCATAAGCTTTGTTCTTGGAGTAATTGATTTGGCTAAATCTTCACCAGATATTTTGAAATCTCTTTCTATACCCGCATTAACAAGAACAGGAACACCACCCGAAACCTTTACGATTTCTATATATGACACCCAATAAGGAGCAGGTATAATGACCTCGTCTCCAGGATTGATTAATGTCATTACTACATTTGCTATGGATTGTTTAGCTCCAGTAGAAACAACTATTTGATCCTTTGTGTACGTTAGGTTATTGTCTCTTTTAAATTTATTAGAGATACTTTCTCTTAAGTCATCATAGCCCGGAACAGGCATGTATTTTGTGAAATTATTGGCCATAGCTTCATTGGCAGCGACTTTTATAAAATCAGGAGTGTTAAAGTCTGGCTCACCAAGTGACAATGAAATCACATCTTTGCCTTGAGATTTTAATTCACGGCTTTTTCTGGACATAGCAATGGTGGCAGACTCTTCCATTGCAAGTAAGCGATCAGATAATTGGATCATAAAAATAATTTTGGCGCAAATTTACTTAAAAAGCCATTAGGGATTGCATTAATTCATTATTCATCTAATAAATCAGGTCTTCGGTTTTTTGTGCGTTCAAGTGCTTTTTCTTCTCTCCATTTTTCGATTTCCGGAAAATTACCGGATAATAAAACTTTGGGTACTTTCCAGCCTCTAAATTCAGGAGGTCTGGTATAGACTGGAGGTGAGAGTAGATTGTCTTGAAAGCTATCGGTCAGTGCGGAGGTTTCATTGTTTAATACTCCCGGAAGCAATCTTATAATGGCGTCTGAAAGTACCGCTGCGGCGAGTTCTCCTCCAGATAGTACATACGAACCGATTGATATTTCTCTAGTGATGAAATGTTCCCTAATTCTTTCATCAATTCCTTTGTAGTGCCCACAAAGCATTATGAGGTTTTTTTTTAAGGATAATTCGTTACATGATTTTTGTTCAAGTGTGTCACCATCAGGTGTTAAATAAATAACTTCATCATATGAACGTTCTGTTTTCAGTTTTTCTATCAGCGTAACGATTGGTTCGATGCTCATAACCATTCCAGCACCTCCACCATATTGATAATCATCAACATTATTGTGTTTGTCTGTGGAGTATTCCCTAATGTTATGGAGATGGATCTCTACAAGACCCTTTTCTTGGGCTCTTTTTAATATTGAGGCAGAAAAAGGCCCATTTAAGAGTTCCGGAAGAACAGTAAGTATATCAATTCGCACAAACAAATTTAAGAAGAATTGGAATATAATGTTCAGTTAAAGAAGATTGAAGAATATCTGTGAAATTTTAAGATTTTCTTCTTGAGATAAGTTTTCAAAATTCATTGTGAAAAAAATTATAGTTTCTTCTTTTGGTAAAATTTTTTTTTTAAAGTTCATCGTTCTGTTTCATTTATAACAGGTCTATTTTTTTTAAATTCTTTTGATGAAATTATTCTTGTATTTTAGGCTTAAATTAGTTTTGTAATATGCATCAACACATTATTTTCATTTTCGTCTTTTTATTCTATTTACCACTTGGAGCTCAATGTGAAGAAATCACTTTGGAATCAATAACGAATCCAGGTCCTTATAATGTGGGAATTCTTGAAGAAGGCATTGATTTGATTCGTAATGGTCCTGATTATGATGGAGCTACCATTTATTATCCTGAAAATGGCACTCCTCCATACGCGGGTATAGCAATCATTCCTGGTTACTGTGGTGTTGAATCTGATATTCAAGAATGGGGACCATTTTATGCCTCTCATGGTGTCGTAGCGATTACTTTGGGCACTAATGATCCATGTGCTGATTGGCCATCAGCTAGGGCGCTGGCATTATTGGATGCCATTGTTACTGTTAAAGAAGAAAATATTAGAGAGAATTCGCCTTTACAAGGAAAAGTTGACGTCAACAGTTTTGCCGTGTCAGGATGGTCTATGGGTGGGGGAGGTTCTCAATTGGCCGCATCCATTGATCCTTCACTTAAAGCCGTGATTGGTTTGTGTCCATGGCTTGATTTAAATGGTTTTCAACCATCGGACCTAATTCATGATGTTCCTGTCTTAATATTCACGGGGCAGAGTGATGATATCGCAAATTCAGCTGAATATGGATATATGCATTATCAAGGAACTCCTTCAGAAACAGAGAAGCTTTATTTTGAAATTTCAAATGGTGGTCATGGGGCTGCCAATTCGCCAGTTTTAGCGGGTGGTGAAATTGGGATATACGCTCTTTCTTGGTTAAAGACATATTTGCTCAATGAACCATGTTATTGTGAATTTTTGCTTGATACACCTTCAAATTCGTCATCATTTGAAACCAATGTAGAATGTTTAAACATTGGCATTGAAGAAAATAAAGATGTGCTGCGTTTTATTGGTCCCAACCCTGTCGATGATTATTTTGAGTTGTTAAATGATTCGGGAGAAGAGTTGGGTTATACTCTTTGCGGTTCCGATGGGAAACTGTTGAAAGATGGTGTTTTGACAATGGGTTACAATAAAATCAATTTTAGATTTTTAAAATCACAATCCTATTTTCTATTTTCAGGAGGAAAATCATTCAAGTTGATTAACAAATAGTTTTATTCTTAATTCTAATGAAGATTATATTTTTTTCTTTTACTTATTTTATTTCATTCTTTTCATTCTCTCAGTATGAGATGAATTCTAATGCATCTCCCTCTTACCCAGAATTAATAGAGGTTTTGACGAGTTTAACGGATTCTTCGGAAGCGATTCAGCTATACAATATGGGCTCTTCAGATTATGGTCTTCCCATATACTTATGTGTGGTAAATGGTGGTAGGGATTCTTTGAGCACTTTCAAGAAGGCCAGGAAAGAGACTACAATTTTATTTAACAATGCCATTCATCCTGGAGAACCAGACGGAATAAATGCCATGTTAATTTGGTTGAATGAGATTTCTAAAAACCCTGAAAGCCTCATCAATTTACCTGTAGTTGCTTTTATACCTGCCTACAATGTAGGTGGAATGATGAATCGATCAAGTCATAGTAGAGCAAATCAGAATGGTCCTTTGGAGTACGGATTTAGAGGGAATGCACAAAACTTGGATTTGAATCGAGATTTTATAAAAATGGATTCCAAGAATGCTTTTACTTTCACACGTATTTTTCATGCCATAGATCCTGACATATTCGTTGATAATCACGTTTCGAATGGGGCGGATTATCAATATACCTTGACTTACATTTCTAATCTAGAAGATAGGATGTCACCCAGTATAAGGAAAATGACCTATGAAAGTTTATTGCCAAACCTTGAATCTGCTTTAAAAACAAATTATGAGATAGACTTATTTCCTTATGTGGATTTAGTTGGAACGACTCCTGACTTTGGGATTACATCGTTCAATGATTTGGCTAGATACTCAATGGGGTATGTAGCTCTCTTTCATTCTATTGGGTTTACAGTTGAAACGCATATGCTCAAACCTTTTCCTTCAAGGGTGAGGGCCACCTACGCTTTTATGGATGAAATCATTAAATGGACTTCTTCACATAAAGCACTTATTGAGAAGTCCAGAATCCAAGCACGTGAATACACTTCTTCAAGCCCTTATCTTTTATGTAATTACAAGAGGATGGAAGATTTAAAAGATTCTATTATGTTTAAGGGGTATACGCATAGTTTTCCAAAGCATAAAATTACAGGGCTTAAGCGACTAAAATATGATACTCTGATGCCTTATGAAAAGTTTATACCTCATTTTAATTCATATATGCCTACTGACACCCTTTTAGTACCTAACTTTTATTATGTGGGTAGACAAGAAAAGGATGTTGTCAAAAGATTAAAAGCAAATAAGGTAGAATTGACCAAAATAAAAAATGATACAAATATTTATTTAGGCGTGTATAGAGTCATGGACTTTGAATCATCGAAAAAACCATATGAAGGTCATTTTCAACTGAAAAACCCTTTAATTGAAAGGAATCAGCAGTGGGTGACATTAAAACGTGGTGATTGGGTGATTTCTGCGAATCAAAAGAATGCTTTGTTTATTCATTCAGTATTGCAGCCAGAACCCGAGGATTCGTATCTAATATGGAACTTTTTTGACAGTTATCTTCAGCAAAAAGAATATTTTTCAAGCTATGTTTTTGTAGATAAAATAGGGGAGATTTTAAAACAAGATCCTGAATTAAAGAAGAATTACAAAGCAAGGCTCAAAGAGGATGATGCGTTTCGCAATTCAGAATGGGATCAGCTCTATTACATTTATCGAAACAGTCCGTATTTTGAAAAAACCTACGGTATTCTTCCTGTCTACTATCAGTATTGAATTAAAACGAAGGACAAGAAATCTTTCTAAATACCTTTGGTTTTCTTCTACACTTGAGGTTGAATCCCATAGAAACTTCATGTGACCCACCAGAAATGCCATTGCCTAACTTAGAAACGGTAATATCATAGCTGTATCCAAGTTTAAATTTATCTGTAGTTATACCAAAACATAGAATAAAGGCATCTCTATTTCTATACCAAGCACCGACAGTAAAGTTTCCATATTTCACATAAGTACCAATATTGAGTTCCTGAAATCCATTTTGATATTGATAAATGATGTTAGGCATGATACTCGTCGTGTTGTAATATTTACCTCGGTTACCAAGTTTAATGTTCGCGCCTACATGCCCTGTTAGACGAATGGGTAAACGGGATTCACCTAAAATCATTGATTCATCTGGTCTGTTTAGGTGATGTGCAGCAAAACCAAAGTAAAAGTTTTTGCCAAAGCCTACCAATCCTGCTGATGCATCAAAGAAACCCCTTCTTCCATTACCTCTTGGAACATCTCCTGTTTGATAAATAAACCCTCTACGCGGATCGATCATATCTCCAAACGTGAGTTTGTCCCAATCCAAGAATTTTTGAAACCATGCTGCTCGAGCACCGAACATGATAGAAAATTTTCGATTTACCTTAAGATTGTATGAATAGATAGCGCCTAGCATAGAAGTGGTAATTGTACCTTGACCTTGCTGGTCATGCATTGCAATAATACCAATACCTCCCTGAATACCTTTTGAATAGGTGTCGAATGCAGCAGAATAGGTTACATAGTTTCCAGTAAGCTGAGGCCATTCGTTCCTGTAATTCATGGAAACTCTTGGACAACCTGAAGAGCCAGCCAATGCCGGATTCAAATAAATGGGATTTGAGAAAAACTGGGTAAAGGTTGGGTCTTGTGCATTTAGCTGTGGGCTTATACAAACGATTAATATAATAAAGAGTATTTTTTTCATACGTTAAAATGTTATGTATCTTCTTGTTTTCTTGCTTATATCAGAGTTAATTCTAATTGTTAATTGATGGGTATAAAGATGTTGATTAAGTTCGGGTATAAAAGAGTTTGTTGATTGAAGAATCAATGCGAATCTATCTAAAGATAGGCCAATTGAGGCTGAATATTGATCTTTGAAATCAGCGGATGCACCTAAATAAATCTTGTCCAAGTCCAGAGAGAATCCTCCGAAATATTGTCTGTTTTTATTTACGGAACGCATATAGAAATAGGGGTGAAAGCTTAATTTTTCATCCCTCGAGACGTATTGTGTTCCAGAATAAATACTATAAACAGTGGGGGTTCGGTAATTAGCGTTTTGATTATTTTGATAAATGTTTTCGGAGTGATTAAGGATATTTGAGGCTTGAAACCCTATGTAAAAGATATTTGTATTAAATGTAAATCCTAAATCAAGGTCTCTATACCATAATTTTCGTCCAATGTTTTGGGAGGTATCATAAGAGAATGTTTGGGGTGAATCCGAATTAAAAAGAGCCAGAGAATTATTTTCTGTTTTTTCACTGTCCAAGAGTTTGTTTCCTATTTTTAGTTTTGCCACGGGTTCTAGAAATATGTTTCGGCTTAGCGCTATTTTAGGTGACACAATTAATGCTCCATTCCAGTCTTTAATACTTCCGTCAGCATAATAATCATAATTTACCTGTGCTCCGATTCCAGACCTAATTGGGCGTGCATATGTGTCAAATGTAATTTGCTGACTCAATTTACGTTGGTCCGAATTCATCCAGCGAATTCTAGAAATGGATTGAAATCGACTTTGTGATACAGAACCAATAGAGCTGAGATTCGCATCAATTGACGAGGTTTGCGGTATTAAGTAATGATGATCCCTGTAATTGCTTAACGCTACATTTTTGGAGAGGACACGATCAATCTTGTTGATTATCCTTTTGGCCTTATCCTTGATGCCTAATGTTTTGAATACATTATTTTCTATTTCAATATTTTGTCCTTTTAAATCAATATTGTCTGCACTCAAAATAGTTGTGTTTAAATGAAGATTAAGGTTAAATGGTAACTTATCTAACATTAATTGTTGCAAATCATATTGAACTCCAATGGTTTTTGAAAGATTTGAGAAAGTACCACGTGAGGAATTAAATAATGAGAGATCTCTTTTTAAATTAGTATTGTTCTGTATTGGGTATTCCGAGCCGATTATCGAGGCGTACAAGTTTTCATTTTTTACCTTATCCGATAGGGAAATAGCGGAATTTTTATTCTCTAAATAAATGTTTTTATTTTGTCTGTCTTGAGAAGTGTTTACCTTAGAATTATTGGAGTTTTTTAGGCTTTCATCAAAATGAATTTGTCTTCCGATTAACAGAATAAGAAAAATGCCCAAAACATTAACTAGGCGATAGGAATTCGATCGTTCTCTTTTCTGCGGGATATTTATATCATTGACGAAAGCGTTTGACATTTTGATGTTAGACATTCTCCACATATCAAGGTCAACCTCGAGTTCAGGGTGGTTTAAAATGTAATTCTCCAAGGATGATTCTTGTTCAGAACTCAAATTGCCTTCGACGTAGTCAAATAGCCAACGATCTATGTTGTCATAATTTGGGGTGGTCATGCCAGTTTGTTCAATCCTTTTAACTGTTTTTTAATTTTCATTCTTGCACGAAATAGATATACTTTAACTTGCGATGGAGACAAATCAAGTATTTGTCCAATATCGCTGTATGAGTATCCTTCGATGTCTCTTAACAGAATAATACTTTTTTGAATTGGAGGTAAAATGTTAACCAGTCTTTCAACCATTTGCGTTGATTCAAAACTTGAATCTGGCATAGTTGCTTTTTCTGGAAGTGATTGGGCATCCATGTAACGAGTTCGCGATTTTTTATTTAAAAAATTAATCATCGCATTGTGCGTACATTTATACATCCAAGCTTTTACTCTCTCCAAATCAATCGTTTTTCTGTTGATCCATAATTTTTCAAAAACATCTTGAATAATGTCTTTTGCATCCTCATCGTTTCGCATAAAGTGAAACGCATAACGATACAACGGAGCACTTAGCTCATCAATCACATTATTATATTCATGTCTCTTCAAAACTTGCAATTACAGTTAATACAAATTGAATAGGTCAAAAGTTACAGGTGATGTAACTCCTTAAACAAATATAGTGAAATTGTTGGTGAATTAAAATCCAAAATTATCAAACCCTTCGCTAGAAAGTTTTTGATAATTCTCCTCGTTAAATTCAAATAATTGAGATGGTTTGTGTGGCACGCCTACTTGTTTTTCGTTGAGAGGGGTAAGGATTTTTAGGTTTAAGATCTTTCTTCTGAAATTTCTTTTATCCAACGGTTTATTTAAAATACTTTCATAAAGCTTATGAAGTTGGCTTAGGGTAAATTTTTGAGGAAGAAGATTAAATCCAATAGGTTGAATTTTTATTTTTCTTTTCAATTGACCCAAAGCACATTCTAAAATTTCCCTGTGGTCAAAAGCCAATTCATCAATTTCCTTTATAGGAGCCCATCCTGCACTTTCAGCGAAAGAAGACGCCTCTGGATTAAAATCATTCATTTTCACCAATGAAAAATAAGCTACTGTAATCACCCGGGCATCAGGTTCAGCACGCAATGATTTTAACCACTCTTTATCAGATTCTTTACCCATTCTATTGGGATCTCCAAATGCACCCACCTGTTCTAAGTAGATGTTGTTGATTCCTGTGAGTTCTTTCAATACTCTATTCGCTGCCTCATCGAGTGTTTCGTTATCGTATATTAAATCTCCAGGGACTGCCAATCGCGACCTTCCTGTAGTTTTTGATAACCCACTGTCTATTAGTAGGCAATGAAGTTGGTCAAAGTCAAAACCAAAAATTACGCAATCAACAGAAACGTTTGGATTTAATTCTAATGCTTTATTTTTGATTACAGCGCTCAATATTCTTTAATTTATTATATCTTTGAAAGTGTGTTAATGACACATAGCTAAAATATGTATTATGATTTTTATCATTGAAAGTGGGTCAACCAAAAGTGATTGGGTTTTGATTGATGACAAAAATAACCAAAGTTTTTACAAAACAATAGGGTTTAATCCTTATTTCCATTCTTCAGAGATTATAGATTCCGAAATAAGAAAGAATGCAGAATTGATTGCTTTTGTTGATGAAATCGATCGCATTTATTTCTATGGTGCAGGTTGCTCCAGTAAAGAATTAAATAATATAGTTCATAATGGACTTAGCCGTGTTTTTACTTCGGCAAAAATAATTGTAGATCACGATTTGTTGGCTTGCGCTTATGCAACCTATGATGGAAATCCGGGTATATCATGTATACTAGGCACTGGGTCTAATTCATGCTATTTTGACGGCAATGATTTAATTGAAGAAGTACCAGCACTTGGTTATGTTCTTGGAGATGAAGGGAGCGGCAGCTATTTCGGTAAATTTTTAATTTCCAGTTACTTATATAACAAGCTTCCGGAAGAGATATCCAATGCGTTTGATGAACGGTTCGGATTAAGTAAGGATGAAATTATTGATAGAGTTTACAAACAACCCAATCCAAATGTATTTATTGCGTCATTTATGCCTTTTATAATTGATTGGAAAAATCATCCATTTGTTGGTGAATTTATTGTAAATGGTTTAAAGCATTTTCTAGAAGTTCATGTTTGTTGTTATGAAAACTATGAAAAAACCTCAGTTCATTTCGTAGGATCGCTTTCTGCTCTTTTAAGGGAAGAGCTCGATATCGCTGGAAAAGAAATGGGTATTGTAATCAATTCCATTGTTCAAAAACCGGTTGGTCCTTTGGTGGATTATCATATCAAATACCTTCTAGATAAACAATTGGTAGATTAATTATTTTTCACAAAAAAATTCAACTTCACTGTCTTTTCTGGGTTTTATAGAGTGATATGAATGTTCAAATCTCACTTTTGAAAATTTTTTATTGAAAAGAGATTCGTATTCTTTAATATTTCCGCCAAATGGAGGTCCTCCGTCAAAATCCCGGTTAAATAGAACACCAATTATCCTTCCATTACTATTTAGTAACTCATGACATTTGTCTACATATGAAGGTCTCAATTTGGGATTAATTGCACAGAAAAATGTTTGTTCTATAATGATGTCGTATTTTCCATCATGCTCAAAAAAATCGCCAAAAACGATATGTTTGGAAGGAAATTGGGGATTTCTATTTTTAAAATTATCTAAAGGTTCTCTTGCAACATCAATGATATAAACATTTTTATATCCTGCATTAAATAAATATTCTGCTTCATAGGCATTACCACATCCAGGGATGAGAATTTTTGCGTTTTTGTTTTTGAATTCTTGAAAAAGGTGAATTAAAGAACTTGATGCTTCACCAATATCCCATCCGGTTTGTTCGTTTTGATAACGCTGACTCCAATAAGCTGAATTCATGATTTGTTTTTAAAATACTTCTTCATATTATATAATATCAAGGCTTTGTTCTATGGCCACATAAATTTTTGCGAGCTGTTCATTTGATATAATATAAGGAGCAAGTATATATACAGTGTTTCCCAAAGGTCTTAAGTATACTCCCTTACTCATATAGAAGTCAAACAGCTTATACCTCAAGTCTCCATATCGATCAGTTTCTATATTAAAATCAACGGCTAAAATTATGCCTTGTTGACGGGTCTTTCTAACTTTAGGATGTTTATCTATTCTAGATATAAATGTTTTATGCGATTGTTTAATTCTTTCTATACTTTTTTGTATTTCTTCAGAATTTAATAGCTCAATACTCGCAAGCGCAGCGGTACAAGAAGTGGGATTTGCTGAATAGGTGTGCCCATGAAAAAATCCTTTTTCCATATTTGGTCCTAAAAAGGCATTATAAATTTCTTCAGAACAACTTGTGATGGCCATTGGAACGAGTCCTCCTGTCAATGATTTCGAAAGACATATAATATCCGGTAGTTGAATCATGAATTCTGATGCAAAATTCTTTCCTGTTTTACCAAAACCTGTCATTACTTCGTCGGCCACAGTAATGATTTCGTTTCTTTTTGCAATTTTTAGCAATTCATTTAAGTGCTCAGGTTTATGCATTTTCATGGCAGCAGCGCCTTGAACCAAAGGTTCATAAACGAAAGCAGCTACATTCCCTTTGCTTGAAAGGGCACCAAATTGCTTTTTTACTTCATCTATGTTTTTGTCATTAGGAACGGGCAACCTTTCAACATCAAGAGAGAAATCTTTAAAAGGGCCATTATACACGGAAAGACCAGATACCGACATGGCTCCGAAAGTGTCTCCATGGAAACCATCCTCAAAAGCAATGATTTTATTTCTTTTACTGCCCTTGTTGTAATGAAATTGAAGTGCCATTTTGATGGCTACATCAACAGATGTTGATCCATTGTCTGAGAAAAATATTTTTCTTTGATTTTTAGGAAGAATCCTAATCAGAGATTTTGCTAGTTTAGTTGCCGGCTCGTGAGTGAATCCTGTAAATACAACATGGTCTAAATTTTGCATTTGCTTCGAGACCATCGCAGTGATATAGGGATTACAATGTCCATACATACAGGTATACCAAGAAGCTATTGCATCAATATATTCATTATTATCTTCGTCATAAAGTAATGCGCCTTTTGCCTTTTTGATTACAATATTGTTCGGATGAAGTTGATGTTGGGTTAAAGGATGCCAAATGTATTTTTTATCATCGTTAATACTCATTACTGTATCTGTATTTCTTGTACAAATTTACGGATAGTATCTTTGTTAAGCAATGAAAATAAAGGGACTCTAAATAAGGTCTTTATACCCGTCATTTTCTCGATTACTTTGGATGTCTCTGGTAATTCGTCTCCTACATATACAATTCCAAATACCGAAATTTTTTTTTGTTTAAGGTGTTCCAATGATAGAAGTGTATGATTTATATTTCCGAGGTATTCTTTCACAACAAGTACAACTGGACATTTTAGTTGAATTATGAGGTCGCATATGGTTTCGTTATCATAATTTATTGGAACAAGGAGTCCTCCGGCACCTTCAATAATCAATTTAGAATTGGAATTTGGAATTTGAATTTGATTTAACACAACGTTTTCATTTTCGAATTTTGCTGCAGCATGAGGAGATAAAGGTTCTTCTAGTAAATATGATTCGGGATATGTAATGAAGTTTTTATTACTCACGAGAGTGTTTAATGTTTCATTGTCCGTGCCTAAATTTTTACCTGTTTGGATGGGTTTCCAATAATCAAAGCCGAAATACTCGCATAGAATTGCAGAAACAACTGTTTTTCCAACATCCGTTCCTATGCCAGTAACAAAAATTGAGGTTTTTGGGGTGTTCATAATGTCATTTATTTTAAAAGTCAATTTTACTGTGGTATATAAACATAAATCATCTTTGTTCTCCATCCTCCAATATTCAATACAACTTCCGCGTCTCGTTGTTCTACACTTGTGATTGGCCTCAAATCAATAATTTTAGTTTGGTTAACAATTGAACATGCATCGCTTGAGCTTTTTATATATAAATGGACATCTCTTGCATCTCTATTTTGCTCATCATAATAAAGAGGTCCTCCAATAAACTCAAATGAATCATCCCCCGAACAAGGAGCCTTGTATTCAATTTGCAAGTACAATAAGTTTGCATCAATATAGGCATCAATGATTCGAAAAGGTTTTTCACTTTTCTTAAACGGTCCTAATTTGGCTTTCATGTCAATTTTTTCAATAGTGTTTTGAAAAAAATAAGGATCGATAACAGTAGCTTTTTTGCAACTAAAAAGTGCTATTGATAATAAAATAAAAAAAGTAAATTGTTGAATCATAATACTTATATGCGAAAGTAACTTAATTTTGCAAGACAATTATGAAGACAAAAACCTTAAAGAAAAATAAGATTAATGTTGTTACTCTCGGATGTTCAAAGAACACTTTTGATTCAGAAGTAATGATGGCCCAACTTAAAGCCAATAAGTTTAGTGTGACTCACGAATCGTTAGAAGATGATGCAGAAGTCGTGATTATCAATACCTGCGGTTTCATTGATAATGCCAAACAGGAATCCATTGATACGATTATTCGCTACGCTGAAGCTAAAAAAGAAGGAGCGGTTGATAAAGTATATGTTACAGGATGTTTGTCTGAAAGGTATAAAGACGATTTGTCGACTGAAATTCCCGAAGTAGACGCCTTTTTCGGTACAAGAGAACTTCCAAAGCTTCTTAAGACTCTGAAGGCTGATTACAAGCATGAATTGGTTGGTGAACGATTATTAACTACCCCAAGCCATTATGCTTATTTTAAAATTGCAGAAGGATGTGACCGGCCTTGTTCTTTTTGTGCAATACCATTAATGCGAGGAAAGCATATTTCCACACCGATTGAACAGCTCGTTCATCAAGCTAAGGTTTTAGCAGCGAAAGGAGTGAAAGAGCTCATGTTGATTGCTCAAGATTTGACATATTATGGATTGGATTTATACAAAAAACGAGCATTGGCAGAATTACTCGAGAAATTATGTATGGTTGATGGAATTGAATGGATACGTCTTCACTATGCATTCCCTTCAGGATTTCCAATGGACGTTCTCGATGTTATGAAAAACAATCCAAAAATTTGCAATTATTTAGATATGCCTCTTCAGCACGGTTCTACAAAGATGCTTAAGGCAATGCGGAGGGGTATCACGAGGGAGAAAACAGAGGAGCTTATTGCTAAAATTCGAGAAACGGTTCCGGGAATCGCATTGAGAACAACCTTAATTGCAGGTTACCCCGGAGAAACGGATGCTGACTTTCAGGAAATGTTTGATTGGGTTCAGAGAAGTAGATTTGATCGTCTTGGAATATTTGCATATTCTCATGAGGAAAATACACATGCCTATAATTTTGAAGATGATGTTTCGCCAATTCTCAAAAAAGAAAGAACAGACATCATAATGGATTTGCAATCAGGAATAAGCCATGAATTAAATCAAAAGAAAATAGGCGCTTCTTTGAAGGTGTTGTTCGATAGAGTAGAAGGTGGTTATTTTGTAGGTCGAACTGAATACGACTCTCCAGATGTTGACAATGAAGTTCTATTAAAGAAAGAAGGGAATTATGTCCGTATTGGTGATTTTGAAAATATTTTAATCAATAATGCAGATCATTATGATTTGTACGGAGAAATTTCTTCTAAATAAAATCTACCATTTAAACATAAGTGTACGGATTCCACAGTTGTTTCGGTATAAAAACCCCAAAGACACATTCAATTCAAAATTGATCTGAAATTCAAGAGCACTAAGCCTTGAGGGATTCAAAATCTCACTATAATTGTTAAAGGGAAAAGAGATTTGTTTTCCATAGAATGTTCGGAGCTCAGTTAAGTCGTACATGACTCGAAATCCCATGACCAATGTAACGCGTTCGTTTCCGAATATATAGCCTCCAAAGCCAAAAACTCCACGGGTGTAATTTTCAAAAAAGACAAGATTAGATGATGGATTGATGTCATTTACATACTGTGATGAAACCTTTGCGAATTCTGGTCCTATTTCAATAAAAGCGCCTTCATTTGTGTGGCGGTACAGGGGAGAAAATCGAAATCCAGAAAAGCCGAAGTCCATTCTAAACGTTTCCGTTAATTCCATTCCCGGGACTTCGTTTTGGTCGATTGAAAAATTTCGATTGTTTAAACCTAAATCTAAAACAAGTGAATGGTGATCATTAAAGTTTACGCCTATTTTGCCACTGTAAGTGGTGTTCAATTTGGGTATAAAATTTACTTGATTTACCTGGTAAAATTCATTTTGTGTGATAAAACCAGTTCCTAAACCGGCATTTAAACCAATGTCAAACCATATTTGTGCAACCATGCTGTATGGTATGAATAGCGAAAAAAATATGATTGCGATGAGGTTTTTAATTTTTGACATGTTCTATTATTGAATGTAAATATAGAAGTTAAATTCACAAAGAGTCAAAGACTTTCCCAAGGTGAAATAATTACGGAGTAATTCTTATATTCGCTGAAAATTCTAAGATGAAAGTATATCTTGATAACGCGGCGACTACACCATTAGCACCTGAGGTGTATGAGGTTATGGCTCCGATTATTCAAAATAATTTCGGAAACCCATCTTCTAGCCATTATTTTGGTAGGAATGCCAAGGCTATTATTGAAAACTCGAGAAGGAATATTGCCAAACACTTAAATTGTCAAAACTCTGAAATCATATTTACGTCTGGCGGTACAGAGGCCGATAATATGGCGTTACTTACTTCGGTAACTGATCTTGGGGTGAAAAGAATCGTTACTTCTAAAATTGAGCATCATGCCGTTGGACATACAGCTGAGCATATGTTTAAGCAGTACAATGTCGAAATTGAATATGTAAATCTATGCAAGAAGGGGAACGTCGATTTAAATCATTTAGAGTCTATACTGAAAGAGCCTATCCCAACATTGGTTTCTCTTATGCATGCAAATAATGAAATTGGTACCTTGCTGCCTCTAAAAGAGGTTTCGGTTTTGTGCAGAAAATACAATGCTTATTTTCATTCTGACACCGTTCAAACGATGGGTCATTACACTTTTGATTTAAAGGATCTTGATGTTGATTTTTTAACCTGTGCGGCTCATAAATTTCATGGTCCTAAAGGGATCGGATTTCTTTATTGCAATTCAAAAACAAAACTCACACCCATGATTCATGGGGGTGCACAGGAAAGAGGATATCGTGGTGGTACTGAGAATATATACGGAATTGTTGGCCTATCCAAAGCAATGGACCTGGCATACCATGATTTGAGTGGGCATCAAGAGCATGTTTGGGAATTAAAAAGCCATATGATTTCTGAATTTCAGAAGCATTTTGACATCATTGATTTTCATGGTGAAATAGCTAAGGAAAATTCACTCTACACTGTTTTGAATGTTTGTTTTCCTGCAACGGAAAAAGCTTCAATGTTATTATTTACTTTAGATTTAAAAGGTATAGCGGCAAGTGGGGGCAGCGCTTGTTCTTCTGGGTCCACAAAAGGTTCTCATGTTCTTGACGGTATAGAAGCAGATATGAGTCGTCCCAATGTGAGATTTTCATTTTCCCGATATACAACAAAGGAAGAGATTGACTATGCCATTCAAGAGATAGTCAATATATTTAAGAACAATATTGTGTAGCCCTTTCGTTGATTATTTTGTGTTTTAAACAATGAATTTTATTTTCGCACATGTCAGGTACAGTTAAAAATATTCTTTATTTAAGTTCATGGTATCCTACTCCAGAAAATCCATTTTTAGGTAATTTTATAAGACGTCAAATAGAAATATTGAGTGATGACTATGACGTAACTATTGTGCATACAGTTCCCCAAACAAATTCTAAAGAGATCAGAATCGTTTTAACCGAAGAGAAAAGGTTTAAAGAGTATTTGGTCTATCACCCTAAGGGAATAAATGTAGTTCAGAAATTCAGGAATCAGAAGAGGGCTTTGAAACAGGTTTTTAATATTACGAGACAGCCAGATATTCTATTCACACAAATATTATTACCCAAAGGTTTACAATTTTTATTTGCAAAAAGGTTTTTTAAATGTCCATGGGTACATATCGAACAAGGGTCTTATTTTAGTCCAAAGTCGTGGGGAGCTAATTCGATATTTCGTAAAATCATTGCGCAGCTATCTGTCAAAAAAATTGATTCTTTTTTTGCGGTTTCTGATTTTTTAAGAAAGGATTTACAAGCAGTATTTAAAAAAAAGAAAATTGAATTGCTTCCTAATCACATTGATCTAGAGGCTTTTGGAGCAAAGAAGAAGACTAAAGGTAAAATCATTCAGTTTTTGCATATCTCAACTCTAGATCCTAATACAAAAAACCCTAAAGGCATGTTTGATGCCTGTCATATTCTTAAGCAGAAAGTTGGAAACGTTTTTTGTTTTAATGTTGTTTCGGATGGTGAAAAAGAGCCGTGGATTGACTATTGCGACAATCTTGGAATTATGGATGTCGTTTCGTTCGAAGGGGCAAAGGAGTGGGCAGAAATACCTTCTTGTTTTCATCGTGCTGACCTTTTTATTCTGAATTCAGTTTATGAGACTTTTTCAATTGTTTTAGCAGAGTCTTGGGCAACAGGAACACCAACAATAACTACTCCCGTTGGAATAGGATTTGATTTGCCAAAAGAATTGGGAATTCAGACTGAAATAGGAAATGAAAGATCATTGGCTAATGCCATGGAAAGTTTCATTCTATCACCAGACGGTTTTTCACAGAACATAATTCGTAACCATGCACTTCCTTATGCCGAAGATGAAATAAGATTTAGATTAAAAGAAATAATAAATAAATATTCAGCTTAAATCTAATACTTGGCACTCAAGTTTATTTAAAGGCAAATCTCTTTTGGAGTAGGTAGCTTATAAGAACAACTATACAGGAAGAAACGATATTCGCAATAGAGGGGAAAAAAGCGAATAATACGATGAAACTTTTTAAAAGTATCCAATGTGCAATCCATGTAGTGAGACCACTTACGCCATATCTAAACAACTGAATTCTTCCTTTGAGTTCACTGTCGGTAAATACAACATATTTCATTAATAAAAAGCCAACAGAAAACGATATCACAAAACAGACTAAAGAGCTCAGTGAATAGGCACTTAGTGAGTAGTTGATAAATTCAACGTAAAATATTTTCTTTTGGAATACAAATTGAAAAAACACAAAAAATAAAATCCAACTCAGCACCAGATTACCTGTGCCGCAAGCTGCGTAGTAATAGGTTGTTTTATCAAAGATTTTCCTGACCAATGGGTAAAATAGGTCTAGTATTTGCCGTATCAATTTAACCATTTATAATCATTTCTATTTCAAAACTCGTGTGTCTTCTGACATTAAAAACATATTGTTCATCAAACATTAAATACTGACCTTTGATTCCAGTTAAAATACCTGATATACTTTCTTGTTTTTCTAGATTTAATGAAGTGATTTTTTCTGGATATTGGCTTACGGGGTAATTGAAATCGATGATATCGTCATTTTCTACAAAATATTGTTGAAGATCAGAAGGCAACAAGTCATGGCATTTCCATTTTTCTTCCTCTAAATCTATGTTGTCGTCCTGTACGTTTTTTAGCATGCTTCTCCAATTGGTTTTATCGGAATAAAATGATTTCAGAGCGACTTCCGTAACACCTGCCAAATAACGATTAGGAGTTTCAGCTAAAACAATGGCTTTGTTTGCTCCTTGATCGATCCATCTTGTTGGAACCTGTGTATCACGTGTAACACCCACTTTAACTTTGTCAGTTGCCGCTAGATATACTATATGCGGCTGATTATGATGTTTTTGTTCAAACTCAATATCACGGCCTATCCCGAGGTGAGCTTGACAAAGCTCGGGTTTGATAATGCATGGGCTCGCTTCGGGTGCAGAAATAAAACAGGGATAGCAAAACCCTTGACCAAAAGATCTTTTGGTTTTTTTAGCACACTTTTGACAAAAAATATTTCCAGACCAATTTATCTCAATTTTTTGGTGAAGAAAATCATTAACGAGAATTGGTTTATTATCAGAAAACAACCTGTATTCAATAGGTGCGCCTATTGAAGTATTCATTTTATGCAGAAGTAACTTCATTCGGGAAGAATATTCATTTTTTCTGCAAAATGATAACAGTAATCTCTTAAGTCTTCACAAATTAAATTTTCACCAGTGGCTTTTTCAAAAGTATCCGCCATAGAGAGAAGAGATTGATGAAAAAACTGTTTCATTTCTTCGACAGACATATCTTTTGTCCACAAGTCAATTTTCATAGTGTTCTTATCACTTGGGTCCCAAAGTGAAAGTAAAAATGCTGAGGCTACAGACTTATTCATATCGCTACCCTCAGCTTCCCATCTCATATGAATGGGTAAGTTGTTTTCATTTAAATCAACCTGAATTTTAATTTCGGATGTTTTTGTTTTGTTTTCAGACATGTTTACGGGTTGTATTTATCATAAAATTTCTTGTAATCTAATTTAATCATTTCTGAGAGAGATACATCCTCGTCAAAAACGTAGTTTCTTACCATTTTCCACCCAATATATTGCCCCATTCGATCAGGTCCCTCCTCGGAAAAACCTATCGTGTAAGGCCCATTATTTAAAAGAAAAGCATGGTTTTTTTTATTCGTGGAAAACATGAGATTATTCTTTTTCAGATAATTCCAGAAAGCTTTCTCATGTTTTTTAGCCCAATTGTATTGACTTTCATTCCATCTAAGGACAATTTCTGGTTGTACATCCTGGTTTTCCAATCGCAGTGCCATCTCTGTTAAAACACAGATTTTTCCCCAATTAACGATATCGCTAATCAAGTAATCGTGCTTGCTCTTGGGAATTGTCTTATTGGAAATGAGTGTAGACATCAAAAGGTCGCGAAGCAAGAATTTTTTTTCAAAGCCTGTTTTGAGCCATAGGGGAAACTCATCGGGAGGCAATGAGTTTCGAATTACATTTTTATTTCCACCGATATATCTTTCGATGCCAACCAAAACAACACCGCCTTCTAATAGTACATTTCCACCAAAATTGGTGTTTGCCAAAATGATCTTTTTGGGGTATTCTTTCTCGGGGAAATGATCTTTTAACCTCTTGTATGCTTCAGTTATTTGTTGAGAAAGGGATGTGTAGTTGGGAAAAACCATCGAAATTTCTTTTTCGGTTTCTTTCACATACTCCTGATTGAAAAACGAACTCCATATTTGAAAAGGAGTGGTGTCTTGATCGTTTGAACGTCGGTAATTATTGGTGAGAACCTCTGATAAATTGCGTTCTGATTTTATAAAATCTCCAAACAAAACACTATCGTTAATTAAATTAAATCCATCAATGGGTTTTATGATAATATCTAATTGAACTTTTTCAGTATTGGCATCAAGTGGATTATTAGCATCAAAAACATTTAAATACCACAACGAAATAAGTAAAGTAGCAATAAAGGCAAAGCCGATAATAATACTTTTTTTAAGCTTGCGATTCACGAGAATTCTTATTTTTGTTCAAAAGTAACCAATAGTCTCAAATCTAAATGTTTTATTGATATGAAAAAGATAATTTACATTCCTTTAACACTTATTTTGTGTTTACAAGTCGGATTAATAACTGCCCAAGACGTAGCAAGTAAAAAAGTACAAGCTGGTCTAACCTTCAATGCGGGTGCAAATTTTATGTCGCCGGGTACAACAAAAACAACAAGTGATGATGCTGGATCTTTATTGAGTATTGGGATTGCCTTACATTCTGCGTTTAAATCTTCTGAAAATCTCGGTATTGCCACTGGGTTGGATTTTGATTTTGGTAAAAACAGCTACAGTCCTACCTCACTTACATTCTTGGATTATGTTGAGGGTGAGGTTTTGACTCAAGAGAATTCCAGTGAAGCGACTGGTACAATGCGCTTGGAGACTAGGAACCTCAAAACGATTAAGCTATCTATTCCCTTGATGCTTATGTTCAGGACCAATTTTATAGGTGATTTTAGGTACTTTGGAAAATTTGGTCTGAGAAATAGCTTTTTGTTGTCTCAAAAATTCACAGATACGGGTAAAGACATTCTTGGTCTTGAAAGTATAACTAATGAGTTAATGAGCTCTCCCGGTGAGTTTTTCATCTATAACGGCAGTATTGGATTATCAGCAGGTGCCGAGTGGAATTTCGTTGGGTCAACTTCTCTAGTTTTGGAGGCTGGTTATTATTACGGAATCACACCTTATTTTCTAGATCGAAGGGACGAGAATAAGACCATGTACAACGTTACTAATATTTTGGTTTTTCCTCCGGAGAGATCTTACTATTCAGCATCGGCGCGTCAAAATCAATTGATTTTTAAATTATCTATATTGTTCTAATCGATTTTGGAAAGGGTCAGCAGGCATATCGTTGATTGGTTAAAATCGTATTGTGATCGTTCAGGGATGTTGGGCTTTGTAGTAGGTGTATCTGGTGGTATTGATTCATCAGTTACTTCGATTCTGTGTGCCGAAACGGATAAGAGGGTTGTCCTTTTAAATATGCCCATTCGGCAACGGTCATCAGAGTTTTTATTGGCTAAAAAGCATATTGAAGATTTAACAGATCGCTATTCTAATGTTGAATCTCACGAATTAGAGCTCACGGATGTTTTTGAATCATTTGAAAAAAGCATGCCTTTTCCTCTTGATTCCAACCAATTGTCAATGGCGAATAGTAGAGCTCGGCTTCGGATGATGACTCTTTATGCAGTGGGGCAGGCTCATGGCCTTCTTGTAGCTGGAACAGGAAATAAAATTGAAGATTTCGGAATTGGATTTTATACCAAGTATGGTGATGGAGGGGTGGATTTGAGTCCAATTGCAGATTTGACAAAGACGGAAGTTTTTTCATTGGCTGCAACTTTGAATGTGATTGAAGAAATTCAGCAAGCAGCACCGACAGATGGTTTGTGGGGCGATGGTCGCAAAGATGAAGATCAAATCGGTGCAAGCTATGCTGAACTCGAATGGGCCATGGATTATTCTGATGAGCGGAGTGGTTTAACAAGCAGACAGATTGAGGTTTTAGATATCTATAATAGGCTTCATAAAATAAATCAGCATAAAATGCTTCCGATACCTGTTTGTAAAATTCCTGATAATTTAAAAAGATAGTCAAATCCTACGGTATAATTATTGCTACTTTTGATTGTGCGTAAGTTATACATACTTTTATTTCTAAGCGGGGTGTTGCTTTCTATTCTGTCTTGCC